>JABZYU010000039.1:0-17562 GCA_015264985.1 Streptococcus sanguinis
ATGTAGAAAAACAATTTGGTGCGGAAATCTTGCGTCTCTGGGTAACCAGTGTTGACTCTAGTAACGACGTTCGTATCTCTATGGATATCTTGAGCCAAGTCTCTGAAACTTACCGTAAGATTCGGAATACCTTGCGTTTCTTGATTGCCAATACCTCTGACTTTAATCCAGCTGAGGATACTGTAGCTTACGAAGAACTTCGCTCTGTTGATAAATACATGACTATCCGCTTCAATCAATTAGTAGATACTATTCGCAAGGCTTACGCGGATTTTGAGTTTCTGACTATTTATAAAGCGATTGTCAACTTTGTGACTGTTGACTTGTCAGCTTTCTATCTGGACTTTGCCAAAGATGTCGTCTATATCGAAGCAGCTAAATCATTGGAACGTCGTCAGATGCAGACTGTTTTCTATGATATTTTGGTCAAGATTACCAAGCTGTTGACACCAATTCTGCCACACACAGCAGAAGAGATTTGGTCTTACCTAGAGCATGAAGAGGAAGAATTTGTTCAGTTATCCGAATTGCCAGAAGCCCAGACTTTCCCAAATCAAGAAGAAATCTTGGACACTTGGTCTGCCTTTATGGACTTCCGCAGTCAGGCTCAGAAAGCCTTGGAAGAAGCCCGCAATGAGAAGGTTATTGGGAAATCGTTGGAAGCGCACCTGACTGTCTATCCAAATGAAGTCATCAAGACCTTGCTGGAAGCAGTTAATAGCGATGTGGCTCAGCTTCTCATCGTTTCTCAATTGACGATTGCTGAAGGACCTGCTCCAGAAGGCGCTCTAGTCTTTGAAGATGTAGCTTTTGTCGTAGAGCATGCGCAGGGGCAAGTCTGTGATCGCTGCCGTCGCATCGATACAACAGTTAAAGAGCGCAGCTATCAAGCCCTTGTCTGTGACCACTGTGCAGAAATTTTAGAAGACAACTTTGCTCAAGCTGTCGCAGAAGGCTTTGAGAGCAAGTAAGTTTCCAAAATAAAAAATGGCTTTGCCCTTTAGTGGTAAGCCATTTTTTAGATAGATCGATTTGAAAATTTGTTAATTTAAAACCAAATTAGCAAAAACAAACAATTGCGTTTGCAACTGTTTTCTGTTATACTAGTCATAATTTAGGAGTGCATATTTTAGCCAAAATGTTTTGGAGCTGAAAGAGCTCAGAGGAAGTCAGGTGCTGCAGCGCCTGACTGGCGTAGGTATTTTCAAAGCCAATCAGCTGGTCATAGAGTTTGAGAGCCTGACTGCTAGGATAGAGCTCTTTGAACTTCTTATTTTGAGCTTTGGTCTTTTTGATAATCAAGCCTCTATCTTCCAGCTTTCCTAGAGATCGGCTGAGCGTAGTCTTGTCAATCTGCACTATCTCTGCCAGTTGTGATTGGCTGAGACCTTCATTTTCGACGATGCGAATGAGCAGTAGAAACAAATTATTGTCTAGGCCGTAGTTACTGGCTTTTTGATTCATTTTCATCATGGCTTGTCTAGAAATAAAGCCCATTTGCCGGAAAAGTTGACGGTAATCCATAGGAACTCCTTGATAGTTGCATTTGCACTTATTATACATTAAAAAGATAGAGGAAACAAGTATGTGGTCTAGGAAAAAATTAACAGAGTTGACCCCGATAGAATTTTATCAAATCTTAAAATTGCGCATTGACACCTTTGTGGTGGAGCAGGAGCGCATTTATCATGAGCTGGATGAGAAGGACCTAGAAGCAGTGCATGTTTACCATGCTAGTGAACGAGGGGAAATTGATGCTTATGCCCGTGTCTTTGAAGAGGGAGAGCATTTAGTCTTTGGTCGAGTAGTCACAGCTCAGTCAGCACGAGGACAGGGTTTAGGAGGACAGCTTATCAGAGAAATCTTGCAATTATGTGCTGAGAAATGGCCAGGAAAGGAAATTGAAATAGAGGCTCAGGTTCAGGTGGCTGCTCTCTATGAAAAGTATGGCTTCAAATCAGTTGGCCAACCCTTTATTTTTGAATCGACACCTCACATTACCATGATCTATAAACAATAAAAAAACTAAGGCGATGGCCTTAGTTTTTACTGTTTCACAGGAATGGAAATTTCGATTAGATTATTAGCGTAAATCGTGCGGATAGCAGCTCTATCAATAGTATTTGCATCAATTTTTCTCTTCAAGAAAAATTCTCTGATTTTTTCGATTTCCTGTTCGCGTACAGCACGGTGCATGTTTGAAATCAAAATTTCATAGTGAAGAGGAGCTTGTGTAAAAACAACATCGCTGTTTCCAGCAGAATAAACTTCGACTAATATCGCATCGGTGCTTTCCAATTGGCTTTTGACAAGGTCAGCATGACTGTTTGTTGTATTAATAAGCTTCATACGATTTCCTCCTGCTTTATACCTGCTATTATTATAACATGTTTGCTATGAATTGTGAATGATTTCTTTAAGCTTTAAGTGTATTTTTCCAGGCTTGGATACCCCATTTATGGCTGCCGCGTTTTAGTGTTTCAATAGCTTCTTCGACTGGGAACCAGGCAAGCTGGTTGAAATCTTCCAGCGGTTTTTGGACTTCTTGGAAAGAGGTGACCTCATACAGGTAGGCCGGGTTGTAGAAATGGGTGTCGCGATGGCGGGAGTAAAAATATTCATCAGCTTGTCCAAGATAGCGTCCAAGCTGGGCCGTGAATCCAAGTTCTTCCATCAGCTCGCGTTCAAGCGCAGTCTGATGGTTTTCCCCCTCTTCAATCTCTCCACCGGGCAGAAACCAAGCCCCGTTAGGTGCCTGAACCAAAATAATCTTTTCTTTCTTTTCGTCTGGGATAACGGCATAGACTCCGTAGCGGGTCACATATTCTACATTTGCTTCCTTTTCACCAAAGGTTGGATTTGTCATTCTAATATCCTCAATCTCTAGTCAGTTTACTATCTATCATAATGGACTAAGGACCAGCTGTCAAGAATTTACTCGGTTTATTGGACAGAAAAAGAATGATAGTCCTTGAAAGAAATCTCCTTAAAATAATAAATTCCTTCCTCCGACCGTTTAAAAAAACTCTTCTTTATGGGAATAGTAAAACATTTATAGGAGAAATTGTTATAATAGTAGCGAGGTGGTTTTATGACAGAAAGCAGACTTTTTAAAATCTTATATCTTCTTTTAGAGCAGGGCCGCGCAACAGCTCCCGAATTGGCCTCACTATTTGAAGTATCTATTCGGACCATCTATCGAGATGTAGACAAGCTGAGTTTGGCAGGAATCCCTATCTATTGCAGCCCAGGCAAGGGCGGGGGTATTTTTCTGATGAAGGATTTTGTCTTAGACAAGGCTTTGTTTTCAGAGTCTGAGAGGGATGAGCTATTAGCTGCTCTTCAAGGCTTCCAGATTTTAACAGATGGCGAGCAAGTAGAGACCCTGTCTAAGCTACAGTCCTTGTTTCAAGTTCAGGCAACTTCCTGGCTGGAGGTGGATTTCACTGACTGGCGCAAAAAAGCAGATCAGAAAGAACTGTTTGATACTATTAAGCAGGCAATCTTGCAAAGAAGAGTCTTGTCTTTTTCTTATTTGAATGGGCGTGGAGAAAGAGAGCAGCGCAAGATAGAGGCGCTGAAGTTAGTATTTAAAAGCCAAAACTGGTATGTTGCTGGCTTTTGTCGTTTAAGACAAGCTCCGCGCTTTTTTAAACTCAGCAGAATGAGAGACTGTCAGATGTTAGAGGAAAGATTTAAGCAGAGAGTCTTGGATGAGACATTTAGTCCTGAGGGGCGGCTAGGAAATACTGTAAAAGTTGTCTTGAAATTTGACAAGAAACATGCCTTTCGAGTGTACGAGGAGTTTTCGGAAGCAGAGATAGAGGAGACTGATGGGAGCCTTTATGTCGAAACCCTTTTGCCGAGTCACGATAGTCTTTATACCTACTTGCTATCCTTTTTGGATGGAGTTGAAATCATGGAGCCGCCTCGGTTACGGGAAGAATTCAAAGAAAAGTTAAAAGCTATTGCCGATATTTATAAAAGCTGACAGAGGTTGTCAGCTTTTCTTTGCTATACTGTTTGTAGTAAAGAAAGGAGGGCTCTCTCATGAAATATGAATGGAGAAAAGCCAATCGTGAAATCTATCAAATCAAGTCTAAACCCTGTCTTATAGATGTTCCTGCTCAGTCTTTTATCATGATTGACGGCAAGGGCAATCCTAATGCTGCCGACTTTTCTGAACGAGTTGGTGCTCTGTACAGTTTAGCCTATGCTATCAAGATGAACTACAAAAAGACAGCGGTCGAGCAAGAATTTACTGATTTTACAGTCTATCCCTTGGAAGGACTTTGGCAGCAAGAGCAAGCAGGAGAACTGATTAAAGAAGAATTGATTTATACCATTATGATTGAGCAGCCGGACTTTATCACTGAAGAGATGGTGAAAAAGGCTCTGGAACAAGTCCGTGTCAAAAAGCCTAATCCTCTCTATGACGAGATTCGTTTTGAGGAAATGACGGAAGGAGAGTGTGTCGCCATGCTGCATCTGGGTTCTTTTGACGAAGAACCTCAATCATTCGCTAAAATGGATGCTTTTTGCCAGAGTCACCAGCTGACACGGATTTCAAATACTCATAGGGAAATCTATCTCAATAATCTGAATCGGACAGACCCTAGCAAGCTGAAAACAATTCTGCGCTATAGGGTTCAGAAAAATCAATAAAGAAATAGAGCAGAAAACTAACTGTTTTCTGCTCTATTTTGTCGAAATTCATTTTTCTTCTTGAGATGAATGAACTGACTCTGTGCTTTCAGTTTTCTTTGCTGACTTGATGAGAATCTTGCCATTGCTGGTCAT
Source organism: Streptococcus sanguinis (assembly GCA_015264985.1). GTDB lineage: Bacteria > Bacillota > Bacilli > Lactobacillales > Streptococcaceae > Streptococcus > Streptococcus sanguinis_S. The sequence goes on from JABZYU010000039.1 coordinate 4,801, forward strand.
GATAGCTTTGAGCTCTTTTTCGCTTGGATTTTCCAGATAAAAGTCAGTAATAGCATCTTCGATATGGTCCTGAATGGTACGGCGCAGTGGGCGAGCGCCCATTTTTGGATCGTAGCCCAGGTCAACCAATTTTTCCTTGACCTTCTCCGTAACATCCAGATGAATGTCATTGGTTGCCAAACGTTGATTAACATCGTCCAGCATAAGGTTGACGATTTGCAGCAGGTTGTCCTTGCTGAGCGCCTGGAATTCGATAATGCCGTCAAAGCGGTTCATAAACTCAGGACTGAAGAAGTTGCCCAATTCACCCAAAACGGAATTGGTGCGGCCTTCACGCGCTGCTCCAAAGCCAACGCTGGCTTCGGCTTTGCCAGTTCCAGCATTGGATGTCATGATGATAATGGTGTCTTTGAAGCTGACAGTCCGGCCTTGGCCATCGGTCAGGCGGCCATCATCTAGAACCTGCAGGAACATGTGCATAACATCGGGATGGGCTTTTTCCACCTCATCCAGCAGAATGAGTGAGTAGGGATTGCGGCGGACGCGCTCAGTCAATTGACCAGCTTCATCATAGCCGACATAGCCCGGAGGGGCACCGACCAGCTTGGCCACGCTGTGTTTCTCCATGTATTCACTCATATCAAAGCGAATCATGCTGTCAGCCGAGCCAAAGAGCTCAATAGCTAGTTGCTTAGACAGCTCAGTCTTACCGACACCAGTTGGTCCGACAAAGAGGAAGCTGCCGATTGGGCGATTAGGACTTCCCAGTCCGACCCGGTTGCGGCGGATGGCCTTGGCAATCTTATCCACAGCATCGTCTTGACCGATGACATGAGCCTTTAAGTCACTGGCAAGATTGACCAGCTGAGACTGTTCTTTTTCTTTGAGGTCGCCAACTGGGATATTAGTCTTTTGCTCTACGATGTGCTCAATCGTTTTCTCGCTGATAATCGGAGTATCCTTGTCTAGTACACTTGTCTGCTGGAGTTCCTTGTACTTGGCAATCTGGTCGCGGAAGTAAGCTGCTTTCTCGAAATCTTCGTCACGAGTCGCCTGAGCCTTGAGATTTTCAGCCTCAATCAGACGTTGGTCAATGACCTTGGGGTCAACAAAATTGAGGGTCAGATTCATCTTGGATCCAGCCTCATCCAAGAGGTCAATAGCCTTGTCTGGCAAGAAGCGATCTTGGATGTAGCGGTTGGAGAGAAGCGCAGCAGCTTCAATGGCCGCATCCGTGTACTTGACATGATGGTAGTCTTCGTATTTTTTCTGAATCCCTTTGAGGATGGTAATCGTTTCCTCTACCGTCGGTTCGTCCACCTTAACGGGCTGCATACGGCGCTCCAGTGCAGCATCCTTCTCGATGATACGGTATTCATTGAGGGTGGTTGCTCCGACCATCTGGAGTTCTCCGCGAGCCAGAGCTGGTTTGAGGATGTTCCCAGCGTCCATATTGCCATCGCCAGCAGAGCCTGCTCCGACAATTTCATGGATTTCATCAATAAAGAGAATGACATCCTGACGAGAACGAATCTCATCAATGAGCTTCTGCATTCTCTCCTCAAATTGGCCACGGATACCAGTTCCCTGTACTAAGCTGACAACGTCTAGGCGGATAACTTCCTTGCCTTGGAGTTTATGAGGAACATCACCATCAACAATTTTCTGGGCCAAGCCTTCCACCACGGCTGTTTTTCCGACTCCGGGCTCTCCTATGAGAACAGGATTGTTTTTGGTGCGGCGGTTGAGGATTTCAATGACACGGACGATTTCTTCATCACGGCCAATAACAGGATCAATCTCGCCTCGCCGAGCCAACTCAGTCACGTTGATACCAAACTCTTCCAGTAGGCCTTTTGGCTTTTGCGGACTTGGCTGAGGCTGACCACCCTTGCTAGGATTGGAGCCGTAGCCGCCACCGCCTCCATAGGCTCCACCAGATTGGGTAGGAGGAGTAGGCGGTTCCTGAGGCTGTTGGAAATTGCTGAGGCTGTTAAAGAAGTCATCGATAGGATCTGTTCCGTGATTGTTGGCATTAGCAATTCCACCGAACAAGGAATGTTCGGGGTCTGTTTTCATGATTTGGTAGCAGTTTTGGCACAAATCCACCTGCTGTTTATGGCCATTTACATTGGTATAAAGGTGAATCGTAGATTCATTGATTTTACAATTTTGGCAAAGCATGCAGATACCTCTTTTCTTTTAGTGTGCAAGCTATTTATAGAAATGATTAAAGGTCAAAAATAGTCAAAGTTTTATAGTTTCATTATATCAGTATTCTCGAACTTTGCAAGAATTTACTACAAAATCCTCCCTTAGACCGAGCTGAATGAAAACAAATTCTTGAAAAATTACAAAAAATTGGCTTTTAGTGGTATTTCAGCAGCTATTTATGGTAAAATAAGAGGGAACTAAGTAAATAGGAGAAACAAAATGGAATCACATTTAGTTAGAATTATCAACCGTTTAGAGGCTATGGCTAAGGATGGCGGAAATTTAAAACGTAATTTTGAGCGTGAAGGAGTGGTTGTAGCAGAAGTAGCTTATAGTTACGACGAAGAAAACGGCTCTGTCTTCACCTTGCGTGATGTTGCAGCGCGTGAGACCTATACTTTCGACAGCATCGATTTGATTGCAATGGAAATTTATGAATTACTCTACTAAAAAGCACTTAGCTGCTTTTTATTTTTACCCTTTTTATCTTATTTTGAAAAAGATTTAGTAGGTCTGAAAATTTTACCACTAGCTGCCAATGAAACCTCGCCTTATAACCTTGTATAAGAAAAAGTTATAGGCTGGGCACAGATTTTTTTGGTATAATGAAAAAGATAATGAAAAAGAAATGAGAATGACATGGCCCAGATTATTGATGGTAGAGGTTTGGCAGAGAAGCTTCAGAAAAAATTAGCTGAAAAAACGGCTCGCCTCAAAGAAAAGACAGGTCAGGTACCGGGCTTGGTAGTGATTGTGGTGGGAAATAATCCAGCCAGTCAAATCTACGTACGTAATAAAGAGCGCTCAGCCTTGGCTGCTGGCTTTCGGAGTAAGGTAGAACGTCTGCCAGAAGAGACCAGCCAGGAAGAGCTCTTGAGCTTGATTGAAACTTATAATCAAAATCCTGACTGGCATGGCATTTTGGTCCAGCTGCCCTTGCCTGACCATATCGATGATGAAGCTGTGTTGTTGGCCATTGATCCAGACAAGGATGTTGATGGCTTTCATCCGCTTAATATGGGTAAGCTATGGAGCGGCCATCCGGTTATGATTCCAGCTACTCCTGCAGGAATTATGGCAATGTTCCATGAATATGGCGTTGAACTGGAAGGCAAGCGAGCGGTCGTCATCGGGCGGAGTAATATTGTTGGTAAGCCCATGGCTCAGCTGCTTTTGGCTAAGAATGCGACAGTGACCCTAACACATTCACGGACTCACAATCTAGCCAAGACTGCTAAGCGGGCAGATATTTTGGTGGTGGCTATCGGACGTGGACATTTTGTGACCAAGGACTTTGTCAAGGAAGGAGCTGTTGTCATTGATGTCGGTATGAATCGAGATGAGAATGGCAAGCTGATTGGCGATGTTAAGTTTGATGAAGTGTCTGAACTTGCCAGTCTGATTACCCCTGTACCTGGAGGTGTTGGGCCTATGACCATTACCATGCTGATGGAGCAGACCTACCAAGCCTTTAAACGGAGTCTTGAATCATGAAATTTGTTTTTGATTTGGATGGGACCTTGTCCTTTGATTATATGACGATTGATGAGGAGATTAAGCAGGTCCTGCTAACGGCTCCTCAGTTTGGGCATGAAGTTCTGTTTGCTTCGGCGCGCTCTTATCGGGATTGTCTGGGACTATTAGGTCCAGAATTGAGCCAGCAGATAGTGATTGGCCTGAACGGCGGAGTGGCTTATCAAGATGGACAGTTGATTTTTGAGCGTCAGCTGCATCAGTCAAGTTATCAAGCCATTCTAGATACCTGTTTGACCTATAATTTGCCTTTTTTCGTTGATAATACTTTTGACTACAGCGGCCAGATTTTAGAAAAAATCCCTTTTATTGCCAGTGTAGATCCTCTCAAGCGGGCAAGACGACTGGAACTGACTAAACTCCAGCATCCTATTAAGGTTGTTATTTACATGGGGAATCATGAGCAGCTCTTAGACGATTTACAGGCTCGTTTTGCAAACTTGCCTAATCTGAGTCTAGACTATCATGAGCATGAGAAATGTTTTTATATTAATCCGGCTGAAACCAATAAAGCTTCAACTGTAAAGGAACTCTGCGGTTCGGATTATGTGGCTTTTGGTAATGATCAAAATGATATCCAGCTCTTTAAGAATTCTCTCTACGCTGTGCAGGTTGGGGATTTCTCAGGCTTGAGAGATTATGCGGATGAGCGGGTTGCCTTTCAGGAAAATTTACCCAAGGCAGTCGCAGCAAGAATCTTACAAAAATTTGCAGATTTCCGGGAAAAATAACTTTCTTGCGATACGAGGCACCTGTTTAGGTGCCTTTTGGTGTATAATGAAGATAGGTTTGGTCATCTTGAGACAAGTGCAGGATGAAGTTGGTCTAGGAGAATATCATGTCAAATAATGCTGAAAATATTTTAAAAAAAGTCATTCGGAAACGTCCCTTGGATAGCCACAAGGGCGATTACGGCCGTCTCTTATTGATTGGGGGGACCTATCCTTATGGTGGCGCCATTATCATGGCTGCTTTAGCGGCGGTCAATAGCGGAGCAGGTCTGGTAACTGTTGCTACAGACAGAGAAAATATCGCCCCTCTCCACAGTCATTTACCGGAGGCCATGGCCTTTGACTTAGAAGAGCAAGACCGATTGACAGAGCAGCTGACCAAATCAGATCTAGTCTTGATTGGTCCTGGTTTGGCGGAGAATCAACTAGGTCTAGATATCCTACAAAAGGTAATCCAGACTGTGTCAGAACAGCAGATACTCATCATGGATGGCGGAGCCATTTCACTCTTTAGCAAGGCAGCTTTGCCATTTCCAAAAGCCCAAACAGTTTTTACCCCTCATCAAAAGGAGTGGGAAGGCTTATCGGGTTTGAGCTTGTCAGATCAGACAGCAGCAGCCAATCAGGTGGCGGTCAATCAGCTGACTCTAGGCAGTATTGTCGTGCAGAAAAAGCATGGGACGACCATCTATCAAAGCGGACAAGAGCAGGTCTTTGAGCTGACAGTAGGCGGACCTTATCAAGCAACTGGCGGAATGGGGGATACGCTGGCTGGTATGATTGCCGCTTTTGCAGGACAGTTTAAGTCAAGCAACCTCTTTGAGCGAGTGGTGGCTGCAACCCTTCTTCATTCATTTATCGCTGACGAACTAAGTCAGGAAGCTTATGTCGTCCTGCCAACGGCAATCAGCAGAGCCATTCCAAGGTGGATGAAGGAGATGAGTCAGTAGACATTTTCTTGGGTTTTAAGTCAGCTGGGTTTCTTTTGTGGAAGCCCAGTTTTTTTCTTGTTTTTCAGGGAATTTTTAGACTTTGTAATCGGTTTTTTATGCAGTTTTTTGTTATAATAAAAGTTACGGAAAAACTAGAAAAGAAAGGAAAAGGGCATGCCAGAGTATTTGTCGGTTTCGACCTTGACCAAGTATTTGAAGATGAAGTTTGAGCGGGATCCTTATTTGGAGCGGGTCTATTTGACTGGCCAAGTGTCCAATTTTCGCCGACGTCCTAATCATCAATATTTTTCATTAAAGGATGAAAAGGCCGTCATTCAGGTCACGATTTGGTCTGGTGTCTACCAGAAGCTAGGTTTTGAGCTGGAAGAAGGCATGAAAATTAATGTGATTGGTCGAGTGCAGCTCTATGAGCCTAGCGGTTCCTATTCCATCATCATTGAAAAGGCAGAGCCGGATGGCATCGGTGCTTTGGCTGTCCAGTTTGAACAGCTCAAGAAAAAACTGGGAGAAGAAGGGCTTTTTCAAGACAAATTCAAACAGTCTCTTCCCCAATTTCCTAAGAAAATCGGTGTTGTAACTAGTCCCAGCGGAGCGGTTATTCGGGATATTATCACGACGGTCAGCCGTCGCTTTCCAGGAGTGGAGATTGTTCTTTATCCGACAAAAGTGCAGGGAGATGGTGCTGCAGAGCAGATTGCTGACCACATCAGACTGGCCAATGAGCGGTCGGATTTGGATGTACTGATTATTGGTCGAGGCGGTGGTTCTATCGAAGATCTCTGGGCTTTCAACGAAGAGGAAACAGTTCGGGCCATTTTTGAGTCTCGGATTCCTGTTATTTCTAGTGTCGGCCATGAGACAGATACGACTTTGGCGGACTTTGTAGCAGATCGCAGGGCTGCGACTCCGACGGCTGCGGCTGAACTAGCCACACCAGTCACCAAGCTAGACCTGCTGGGACATTTGCAGCAGCAGGAAAACCGCATGTCTCGAGCGATTTCCAATCGCCTGAGCTATTATCGAGAGCGATTGAATAAGCTAACCCAGTCTGTTATCTTCCGACAGCCAGAGCGGCTTTACGATGGCCATCTGCAGAAGTTAGATCAGCTTAACCTACGACTGAAGCAAAAAATTCGCGAATATTATAGTGAAGAGCAACAGCGGGTCAAAATCTTGCAGCATCGTTTGGAAGCATTGAATCCTCTCAGTCGCGTTCAGCGTTTTCAGGAGCAGACTGCCCAGTTGGAGCGTTTGCTGCGCAGCAACATGGCGGTCATTTATGATAACAAGGTGGCTCAAGTCAGGAGATTGTCCGAGGCCTTGCTTATGCTGGATACCAGTCGAATCGTGGCGCGTGGCTATGCTATTGTCCAAAAGAATAAAAAGGTTGTCGAGTCAAGTGCTGGCATTGAAGAAAAAGATGTGCTGACCCTGCTCATGCGGGATGGGCAGCTGGAAGTAGAGGTAAAACATGTCCAAAGAAAAGAAATTTGAAGAAAACTTAGCAGACTTGGAAGTCATTGTCCAAAAGCTAGAAAACGGTGATGTAGCGCTGGAAGAGGCAATTGCGGAATTTCAAAAGGGGATGAAGCTTTCAAAGGAACTACAGGCTAGTCTGGACAAGGCAGAAAAGACCTTAGTTAAGGTCATGCAGGCAGACGGCACAGAAACGGAAATGGAATGACAAGAAACGAGAAACTGGAAAAGATTGGTCTGACGATTGAGGATTTTTATAAATCTCAGCAAGTTTCGTCAGATTTATCAGAAGTTATTTTGTACTCGGTGCAGGCTGGAGGCAAGCGAATTCGTCCCTTACTGCTATTGGAGTTGATTCAAGCCTTTGGCCTAGAGCTGGCTGAGGCCCACTATCAGGTCGCGGCGGCTCTTGAGATGATTCACACTGGCAGCCTTATCCATGATGATTTACCGGCTATGGATGATGATGACTATCGTCGAGGCCGCTTGACTAGCCATAAGAAGTTTGGAGAGGATATGGCTATTTTGGCGGGTGATTCTCTCTTTTTAGACCCCTATGGACTATTGGCAAGATCCGAGCTGCCTAGTCAGGTCAAGTTGGACTTGATTTCTGAATTGTCTCTGGCGGCAGGGAGCTTTGGTATGGTCGCGGGACAAGTTCTGGACATGCAAGGCGAAGGTCAAGCAATTAGTTTAGAAGATTTAAAAACCATCCATGCCAATAAGACTGGAAAACTTCTGGCGTATCCCTTTGTCGCAGCTGGTTTGATTGCTGAGGTCAAGCAGTCTGTTCAAGAGAAGCTTCGTAGGATTGGAGAGCTCTTGGGCTTGGCCTTTCAAGTGCGGGATGATATTTTGGATGTTACAGCCAGCTTTGAAGAGCTGGGTAAAACCCCGCAGAAAGATTTAGCTGCAGCCAAGTCGACTTATCCAGCTTTTCTAGGACTGGATGGAGCTAAGAACTTTTTCAATCAGACCCTTGATGAAGCTGTGGACATTCTGAAAGACTTGGAAGAAAAGACAGAGTTTTCAGGCGAAGAAATTCAAAAGATAATAGAAAGTTTGAGATTGAATGGCTAAGGAAAGAGTAGATGTGCTGGCCTACAGACAAGGGCTCTTTGAGACCAGAGAGCAGGCTAAGCGCGGTGTGATGGCTGGATTGGTTATTGCTGCGGCCAATGGCCAGCGCTTTGACAAGCCTGGTGAAAAGATTGACGCAGCCACAGAGCTGCGCTTAAAAGGTGAGAAACTCAGATATGTCAGCCGAGGAGGCCTCAAGCTAGAAAAGGCTTTGCAAGTCTTTGATATTTCAGTCGCTGACCGAGTGACCTTGGATATCGGAGCTTCGACCGGCGGTTTTACAGATGTCATGCTGCAGAACGGAGCTAAGCTGGTCTATGCAGTAGATGTCGGTACTAATCAACTGGCTTGGAAGCTCAGACAGGATGAGCGGGTTGTCAGCATGGAGCAGTTTAATTTTCGCTATGCCCAAAGGACTGACTTTGAGCAGGAGCCTAGTTTTGCTAGTATTGATGTTAGCTTTATATCGCTGAGCTTGATTTTGCCAGCTCTGCATGAGATTTTGGCTCGGGATGGCCAAGTGGTCGCCTTGATCAAGCCTCAGTTTGAAGCAGGCCGCGAGCAGATTGGGAAAAAAGGGATTGTCAAGGATAAAAAGGTCCATTTGGCAGTTCTGGAAAAGGTCACAGCATTTATGATGGAGGCTGGCTTTTCTGTCAGCGGACTGGATTTTTCGCCTATTCAGGGAGGTCAGGGCAATGTAGAATTTCTGGCCTATTTAGAAAAGAGCATAGAGCCACAGCCACTTGATTCAGCAATGATGACAGCTGTCGTAGAGGCAGCACATAAGGAATTTAAAGATGAATAAGAAGGATAGATTAGAAAAGATTAGACGCTTTGTCAGTGACTATGACATTGGCACACAGGAGGAAATTGTAGAACATCTCAGGGAGTCTGGGATTACAGCGACCCAGGCTACGGTCTCTAGGGATATCAAGGAGCTGGGGATTGTCAAGATACCGCTCAAGGACAACACCTATATCTACGAGCTGCCTAAGACCATGACTAGCAGTCTGGGCTTGGCTGAAAATAATATCCTGTCCTGTCAGGTTTTGGGAAATATGATCAATCTCAGTCTGGTACCGGGGAGCACAGCACTGGTCAAGCGTCATCTTAGAAATGAATTTGCTGAGGATATTTTCAGTATCTTGGCAGACAACGACAGTATTTTGATGGTTATGATGACAGAGGAAGCAGCCGCAAGGGTTGCAACCATCATTCACCATTGGTAGGAAAGCCTATGTTATTAGAAATTTCGATTAAAAATTTTGCCATTATTGAGGAGATATCCCTTAATTTTGAGCAAGGTATGACCGTGTTGACCGGGGAAACCGGAGCTGGCAAGTCTATTATTATTGATGCGATGAACATGATGCTGGGCAGCCGTGCTACGACGGATGTTATTCGTCATGGGGCACCCAAAGCCGAGATAGAGGGACTTTTTTCGCTGGAAAATAGCAGAGCTTTGCGAGAGATTTTTGAGGAGCAGGGCTGGGAGTTGACCGACGAGCTGATTATCCGTCGAGAAATTCTGCAAAACGGCCGCAGTGTCAGCCGTATCAATGGCCAGATGGTTAATTTGTCTGTTCTAAAGGCTGTTGGCCAGCACTTGGTGGATATCCATGGTCAGCATGATCAGGAAGAACTGATGAGACCCCAGCTTCATATTGCCATGCTAGATGAGTTCGGAACAGCAGACTTTTTGCATCTCAAAGGCCGCTATCAGGAAACCTTTGACCGCTATCGAAGCCTACGCAAGCAAGTCCTGACTTTGCAGAAAAATCAGCAGGAGCATAAGGCCAGAATTGAGATGCTGGAGTTTCAGATGGCGGAGATTGAGAGCGCAGCCCTCAAAAGTGGTGAAGATACTGCCCTACATCAGGAACGAGATCGTCTGCTCAACCACAAGCTTATTGCCGATACGCTGACGAACGCCTATACCATGCTGGATAATGAAGACTTTTCCAGTCTGACCAATGTCCGCTCAGCTATGAATGATCTTGAGTCTATTGAAGATTACGATCCAGCCTACAAGGAGCTTTCCGGCAGTTTGTCGGAGACTTATTATGTCTTGGAAGATGTCAGCAAGCGCTTAGAGGATATTTTAGATGGACTGGACTTTGACGGAGATCGGCTGCTGCAGGTGGAGAGTCGCCTAGACTTGATTAACAGCATCACACGTAAATACGGCGGCCAAGTAGATGATGTGCTAGATTACTTTGCTCAGATTTCTAAAGAATACAGCCTTTTAACTGGAAGTAACTTGTCCTCAGAGGATATGGACCGAGAGCTGAAGGCCTTGGAGAGAGAGCTGGTAGAGCTGGCCCAGGAGCTGAGTCAGGCTCGTCATGGCCTAGCAGCCCAGCTGGAAGCAGAAATCAAGCAAGAGTTGCAGGACCTCTACATGGAAAAGGCGCGCTTTAAAGTGCAGTTCAGTAAGGGCAAGTTCAACCGTGAAGGCAATGAGCAAGTAGAGTTCTACATCTCAGCCAATCCGGGCGAGGATTTCAAACCTCTGGTGAAGGTTGCGTCTGGTGGCGAGCTCTCCCGTCTCATGTTGGCTATCAAGTCGGCCTTTTCTCGTAAGGAAGGCAAGACCAGCATTGTCTTTGATGAAGTGGATACGGGCGTTTCTGGCCGAGTGGCCCAAGCTATTGCTCAGAAGATTCACAAGATTGGCTCCAATGGCCAAGTCTTGGCAATTTCCCATCTTCCGCAGGTCATTGCGATTGCCGATTATCAGTTCTTTATTGAGAAGATTTCGGATGAGAATTCGACCGTCTCAACGGTTCGCCTGCTGACGGCTGACGCGCGTGTTCAGGAAGTCGCTAAGATGCTGGCTGGTGAAGATGTGACGGAGGCTGCTTTGACTCAAGCCAGAGAATTATTAAAAAAATAAACAAGCGAGGCTGAGACACTAGTGTTTCGGTCTCCTTTAGGAGGTGACGCGTATGACAGAATATTTTGCAATCGGTGATATCCATGGTAAGGCTAGTATGCTAGATGAGCTGCTCCAGCACTGGGACGGTCGCAGCCAACTAGTCTTTCTAGGCGACTTGATCGATCGAGGCGAGGACAGCCGAGCAGTTTTGGAGCGGGTCAAGAATTTAGTAGATCAGAAAGGAGCTGTTTGTCTGTCTGGCAATCATGAGTATATGTTTCTGACCTGGCTGGACAATCCTGAAAAGTCTTATGACCACTACCGGCGTAATGGCGGAGATACGACGATTAATTCGCTTTTAGGTCGACCTCTCAATGCTCCTGTAGATGGAGTAGCAGACGCGGAACGTGTCAAGACGGAGGCGGCCAATTTAGTAGATTTTATTCGCCAGATGCCTTTCCTATTGGAGACGGAACAGTACATTTTTGTTCATGCTGGTCTAGATTTGGAGCTGAAAGACTGGCGAGAGACCAGTGATTATCAAAAAGTTTGGATTCGCGCTCCTTTTCACGAAGGCAGTAATCAGACTGGCAAAACGATTGTCTTTGGCCATACACCGACATTTTACCTCTTGCATGAGGCACCGGGAACTGATCAGCTATGGATGACTGAGGATGGCAAGATTGGCATGGATGGCGGAGCTGTCTATGGCGGAGTCCTCCACGGAGTTCTCTTTGGCCATAATGGCATCATAGAGCAGTATGCCATAAAAAATGATGGTTTTGTAGCTGAAGACTGAAAAAAGATTGGATTTTCCCAATCTTTTTTTGCTGAGTTTCTCTTTGAAAACCAGCTTTTTCCCAAAATTTTCCCCAATAAAGCTAAAAAAGCTGCATGTAAACACTTTTTCATCTAATTTTAAAGAAGCGCAAAAGGATTAAAAATCTAAAACAGGCAGATTAAATTTAGGAAACGCTTGGCCTGAGCTGTGATTTTAGCGAATATTCCCCCACAAAACCATAAAAATTTGGTATAATGTAGTGTAATAACAAGTTAAAATTTAGATACAGAGTAGGAAATCTATGACAAAAATAAAAATCGTAACTGACTCATCCGTAACCATTGAACCGGAGGTTGCTAAGGAATTAGACATTACAATTGTGCCTCTCTCTGTTATGGTGGACGGGGTGGTCTATTCGGATGCAGACCTAGAGGAAGGTGAGTTCCTTCGTCTTATGCAGTCTAGTCGCAATCTTCCTAAAACCAGCCAGCCGCCCGTCGGAGTCTTTGCTGATGTTTTTGAGCACTTGGCAGGGGATGGAGCGCAGATTATCTCCATTCACATGTCTCACGCCTTGTCAGGGACTGTCGAAGCAGCCCGTCAAGGAGCGACTTTGGCTAATGCTGATGTGACGGTTGTTGACAGCTCTTTTACTGATCAGGCTATGAAGTTCCAAGTCACCGAAGCAGCTAAACTGGCCAAGGAAGGAGCTAGCCTGGAGGAGATTTTAGCTAAAATTGAGGAAGTAAAGGAAAAGACAGAGCTCTATATCGGTCTCTCTACCTTAGAAAATCTGGTTAAAGGGGGCCGTATAGGCCGAGTTTCTGGTCTGATTAGCTCCCTGCTCAATATCCGAGTTATCATGCAAATGAAGGACCATCAGCTGGAGCCCATTGTCAAGGGAAGGGGCGCTAAGACTTTTAAGAAATGGCTGGATGATTTGACAGTAAGTCTGCAAAACAAGCAAGTGGCTGAAATTGGAATTTCCTATGCAGGCAGTCCAGAATTGGCGCTAGAAATGAAGGAAAGTTTACAGCCGTATGTCAAGAAACCTATTTCAGTGCTGGAAACAGGGTCTATTATTCAGACGCATACTGGGGAAAATGCTTGGGC
>JABZYU010000003.1:0-45609 GCA_015264985.1 Streptococcus sanguinis
CGTCATAAAAGGCTGCCAATTTTTCAAGGTCAGGTCCCGTAAAGGCCGTATCATCTAAGCCAATTTCAATAGGAGACTGGGTATCAATGGTCGCCAGAGTTTTAGAAAGGAAGGCTTGCTCCTTATCATTGATGAGATTTTCCTTCATTTTGGACTTCTTCATCTCATCAATATGCTCATAGATACCTTCAAGGGAACCGTGTTCCAAGAGGAGCTTGAGACCAGTCTTTTCACCAATCTTAGTAACTCCTGGAATATTATCGGACTTATCACCCATGAGAGACTTAAGGTCGATGAATTGCGCGGGGGTAATACCCATTTTCTCCATGAGGTAGTCAGGTGTGAAGGCCTCAAACTCAGCCACACCTTTCTTCGAAATCTCAACGACTGTGTTTTCGTCAGTCAGCTGAATCAAGTCTTTATCGCCACTGACAATGGTCACATCGTAAGGCACAGCTGTCTTTTCAGCCATCTTGTCCAAGGTCCCGATAATGTCATCCGCCTCGTACTGAGCCAAGTCATAGAAGTGAATGCCTAGGTGCTTCAGCATTTCACGAATAAAAGGCAGCTGCTCACGAAACTCATCCGGTGTTTTGGCCCGACCAGCCTTATAGTCGGCGTACATCTCGGTTCGGAAGGTCGTCTTGCCAGCATCAAAAGCTACTAGGACATGGGTCGGCTGCACGCGCTCCAAGAGATGATTGAGCATAAGGTGGAAGCCATAAATGGCATTGGTATGCAGGCCCGATGGACTCTTGAAACGGTCAATTTGATTATAAAGCGCAAAAAAAGCGCGAAAAGCAACGGACGAACCGTCGATTAATAATAATTTGTTCTTTTTTTCCATAGGTTTATTATAACACGAAAGGCGGACAAAGACAGAAAAGGTGGCGTGGAAAATAGGTAGAAAATGAATTGAGATTTAAATTTTGCTATAATCATCCTATGAAAAACACTTACTATTTTATCCGTCATGCGCATTCTAACTATACACCTGATGAAATCAACCGACCATTATCAGACAAAGGGCAAGAATCCTTGGCGCAGCTTGACTTTTTAGCAGACAAACCCATTACCGCCATTTATTCCAGTCCTTACCGAAGAGCCATCCAGACGGTTGAACCTTTGGCTCAGAGTCTGAAACTCGCTATTCAAACCGACAAACGGCTAATAGAGCGAAAGCTAAGTAGTCAAGCGATTGCCGACCAAGACTTTGAAGAAGCCCTCATGCAACTTTGGTCACAGCCGACTTTTTCATTTGTTGGTGGCGAGTCTAATCAACAAGCTCAACAGCGAGCCCTAGTTCTTCTTCATGAACTGGAAAGCAAACATCAAAACGAAGAGATTATCATTAACTCCCATGGTAACCTTATCTGCATTTTACTAAGCGCATTCGACTCCAGCATTGATTATAACTTCTGGCATAATCTTCCCATGCCAGATGTGCTAGTTTTAGATAAAAACGAAAAAATCATTCGGCTCCTATAAAAGATGGTATCGCCTAGCAAGACTTGGCTAAATCTTATCTCTCATATATGTTATAATATAGAAACTGGAGGTAAAAGATGTTCCCAATCCGTATTACAACTCTTATGACTGAAGAAGTTTATAAAAGATTTTCATGGGCTATTCTCATACGACGAAAAGGATTTGTATTATACATAATCATACTGATAATCGGGCTGTTCACCTACGTAATGCTCGGCCCATTAGAGGAAAAGATAATATCTATCATATTGGCTCCCCCTATTTGCGCCTCCATGTACTATTTTGGCATGAATTATCAGATTAAGAGAGCTTATCAAAAAAATCCTTTATTTCAGAACATGGAGGTCACTCTAATATTTGACAGAGAGGCTTTTATCGCAAGAAATATACGCGGAGAATTTCACTATGCCTATGATGATATTGTCAAAGTCATTATGACAAAGCAAGATTTTTATATCTTGATAGGGGAGAGCACTGGTTTCGCAATTGAAAAAGAAAACTGTTCTCCCGAGGCTCTTGAGTTCTTGCTAGAACTTCACATTGAGCATATGTAAAAGAAAAAGCAGGCTAGACTGACAGTAGATCAGTTCTAGTCTGCTTTTTATCTTGTAAATAATTGCTTGATGTCCACTAACTTCTCGATTTTCTGATTGATTTCCGGTCGGTAGTCACAGAAGTTAATGCTCTGGATGCCACTGTTGACTGCGACATCCACATCCAGGGTCCGGTCGCCGATATAGTAGGTTTCCTGCTTATCCAGGCCATACTTCTCGATCAGATAATCGACACCTTCTGGGTGGGGCTTGCGCTCAAAACCATTGGCTGTTGTGATGATTTCTGTAAAATAGTCATGAATGCCCAAGTCTCGTAAAATTTGATGGGCATTGAGTCCCTTGTGGGTATAGACGAACTGGGCAATGCCCTGCTCTTCAGCCCAGGCCAGTATCTCCGCAGCTCCTTCCATCAGATGGACCTGGGCATTTTTCTCCTTTAGGCTTGCTCCACGGAAGGCATTCATCTCAGCAGCATCCAGCCCCTTCTCAGACGCTACTTTTTCCAAGAGCTTCTGGACAGAGTGCTTTAGGATATAGCTGTGAATACTCGCTCTGTCAAAGTCTAGACCATAGTGAGCGTAGGTTTCCTCAATCCCCGCCAAAATAGCATCGTAGGAATCCAGCAAGGTGCCGTCCAAATCCCAAATAAACGCTTTTTTCATGTGATTTCCCTCATTTTTCTGTCAAATAAAACCTTTAAAAATAGCCAGCGGAAGCCATTGTCCAAGAGTGTCCCAGCCCAGACCCCCGGAAGGCCCAAGCCAAAAGTCACACCCAGCAAGTAACCGGCAATAATACGAATCAGCCACATACCAATAGTCGTGGCATAAAAGGGCAGTCTAGCATTGCCCAGCCCCTGCCAGACAGCTGTGTAAATCACGGTTCCCACTGCCATGGGAGTTCCCAATAGGGAGAAGAGGATGACTAAAAGACTTGCTGTGATAGCTCCGCTATTATCCGTATAGAGCAAGGTCAGCGGCCGACCAAAAGCAAAAATTCCTAGAGCCACGGGCAGCATGCAAGCAAAAGACAGCCAGAAGGTCCGCTGACGAATCAGACTGACTTCTTTCATATCTCCCTCACCTACTGCATGGCCTACCAGCATGACTGTTGCTGTTGCGACCCCAAAGATTGGCATATAGTTAAACTGAGTCAGGACTTCACCGATGGCATTCCCCGCTACTGCGTCTGTCCCAAAGACGACCACAATGGCGATAATAACTACATCACCTGCCCGCATCATGAGCCGCTCTCCAGCAGCTGGCAGAGACAGGCGCAAGAGCTCTCCATCTAAGCCCCAGCGCCAGCGAATTGTGGACAAATCCAGCTCCCGCCAGAGAATCAGCACACCGACCAAACGAGCCAGCACCGTCCCCAACGCTACACCGATAATACCAAGCCGAAAGATGTAAATCCCCAGACCGGAAAAGAGAGCATTGAGGACATTGGTCAGAAGACTGACATACATGGGAAATCTAGGATTGCGCGTAACCCGCACTAGAGCCCCAAAGGAAGTCATCAAGCCAAGCAGAACAATAGTCCCACCAACCAGAGCCAGATATAGACCGCCTGCTTCAGCTACCGCTTTTTCCGTCCCTAGAAGATCCAGCATCTGCCTGCCAAAGAGCAGGGAAATCAGCCCCAACAGAAGGCTCAGAAGCAGCGTCAACTTGATAGCCTCAGCTGTATGATAGGCCAGACGCTCCTTGTCTCCTTGAGCCAGAGTCTTGGAGATGAGACTGGAAATAGCAGCCCCCAGCGCGATAAAAATTGCCTGATAAATCGTAATGATGTTGCCGGCCACCGAGACACCAGAAATCGCAATCAGCCCAAGACTGGCCACCAGATAGCTGTCGACCATTCCCATGAGCATCTGCAAAAAATTCTCCGCCATAGCCGGCAAGGCGATATTCATGATTTTTTTATACGTCGTCATTGTCTGAAAATCTCCTGCATTTGCATATCCTTTCTTACTTGAGATTTCCACCCTCCACAATAGAGAATAGAAAGCGGTGGGACTATTGTCCTACCGCATATGAATCTCCTATCACAAAAGCTCGTTTTAAGCACAAACTCCCACACTATACTACTTCGCATTCCCAAGATTAATGAATATCTTCACTCCTCCACAAAGAGTCCCAAGATATGGACATTGTCTGCGACGGAAACAAAGGCAGCTGGGTCGGTCTGCTTCATGATTTGCTTGAATTCATTAAACTCAGCTCGGGTAATAACCGTCACCAGAACAGCTTTTTTCTCATGATTATAAGTTCCCTCAGCGCCATGGATTACTGTCGCCCCACGATGCAGCTTGTTGTGAATCTTATCAATCACCCTATCTGGATGACTAGTGATAATCATAGCTTGCATGCGCTTCTGCTTGGTAAAGACAGCATCCGTCACTCGACTTGATACAAAAATAGTAATCATAGAGTACAGCGCATATTCCCAGCCAAAAGTCAGACCCGCAATCAGCATAATAATCCCATTGACAATCAGGGAAATATTCCCGACATTCCGGCCCGTTTTTTTCCGAACAGTCAGACTGACAATATCAGTCCCACCGCTGGAAATACTGGACTTAAGGGCAAAGCCAATCCCTGTGCCCATGACCACACCACCGAAAAGGGCGTTGATAATAGGATTATCAGTCAAAGTCACTTCCGGCACAAACTGGATAAAAAGCGAGCTCATGGTAACCGTGATAAAGGTGAAAATGGTAAATTTATGCCCAATCTGGTACCAGGCCAGAATCATGAGCGGAATATTGATGGCGTAAAAAGTCACAGAAACCGGAATGGTAAAACCTAAGAAACGAGTACTGAGGGCAGTAATGACCTGCGCCAGACCAGTCGCACCGCTGGAATAAACATGCCCCGGCTGAAAGAAGAAATTGACTGCGACAGCTGATAAAAAGCCATAGACAAGCGAGGCAGAGATCTTCTCATCGTACTTCTCACGCGAGATACTCTTTAAAGACCGCAAAATCTTAAAATTATAAGCAAACCTACGGACATAATAGCGAAAGAGTTTATAAAAATTAGTCTTCTTCATGTGCTTCCACTTGTAAACTTAATTCCTCTAGTTGAGCGACCGACACTGGGCTAGGCGCCTGTGTCATTGGATCAGAAGCCTTGTTATTTTTCGGAAAGGCAATAACTTCGCGGATATTTTCTTCACCAGCCAAGAGCATCACAAAGCGGTCCAAGCCCAGAGCCAAGCCGCCATGCGGTGGGAAGCCATAGTCCATAGCCTCCAAAAGGAAGCCAAACTGCTCAGCAGCTTCTTGAGCTGAGAAGCCAAGCGCCTTGAACATCCGCTCCTGCAAGTCTTTTTGATTGATCCGAAGACTGCCACCGCCCAGTTCATAGCCATTGAGGACGATATCATAAGCCACAGCCCGTACCTTGCTCAGGTCGCCTTCCAGCTCTTGCTCAGAATCTTTCTGAGGCAGGGTAAAAGGATGGTGGGCACTCATGTAGCGGCCCTCTTCTTCTGACCATTCAAACATGGGCCAATCCACTACCCAAAGGTAGTTAAAGGTATCTGGGTCAATCAAGTCCAGCTCTTTGGCCAAGCGTACACGAAGAGCTCCCAAAGCTGCATTTGCCACTTCCAAAGTATCAGCCACAAAGAACACCAGGTCATTATTTTCAAGCTGTAAAGCTTCTGTCAACGGACTTGTCAAGTCTGTCAAGAACTTAGCAACCGGACCAGCCAGCTCACCATCAGCAACTTTCACCCAAGCAAGACCCTTAGCACCATGCTGTTTTGCTTGCTCTGTCAGCTTGTCGATATCCTTGCGAGAGTATTTATCTGCAGCATTTTTCACTACAATAGCTTTGACAGCTGGAGCTTCTGAAAAGACCTTGAAGTCAACTCCCTTGACAAGATCTGTCAAGTCCTGCAACAACATCTCAAAACGAGTATCAGGCTTATCAACACCATAAAGAGCCATGGCATCATCATACTTCATACGAGGGAAAGGCAGAGAAACATCAATACCCTTGGTCTCCTTCATGACACGAGCAATCAAGCCTTCTGTAATGTCCTGAATCTCCTGATCAGACAAGAAAGAAGTCTCCAAGTCCACCTGAGTAAACTCTGGCTGACGGTCACCGCGCAAGTCCTCGTCACGGAAGCATTTAACAATCTGGTAATAACGGTCAAAACCAGCGTTCATCAAGAGCTGCTTGGTAATCTGCGGACTCTGTGGCAGAGCGTAAAAATGCCCCTGATGAACCCGACTAGGCACCAAGTAATCACGTGCTCCTTCTGGCGTTGACTTAGATAGGAAAGGCGTTTCCACATCAAGGAACTCTAGCTCATCAAGATAATTGCGAATAGAGTGAGTCACCTTGGCACGGAGCTTGAAGTTTTCCAACATCTCTGGCCGGCGTAAGTCCAGATAACGGTAGCGCAAACGCGTATCGTCATTCACCTCGATGCCGTCTTTGATTTCAAAAGGCGTCGTCTTGGCTGTATTTAAGACAGTCAGACTTTCCACATGCAGCTCAACGCTCCCTGTTGCCAGCTTGTCATTGGCCTGCTCACGCGCAGCCACCTTACCGGTCACTTCCAGCACGTACTCACCACGCAGGCTTTCCGCTGTTGCCATGACTTCAGCAGCCACAGTCTCAGGATTGATGACCAGCTGCATAATGCCTTCGCGGTCGCGCAAATCAATGAAAATCAGACCACCCAAATCCCGACGGCGGGCTACCCAACCCTTCAAAGTGACTTCCTGACCAACATGCTCCTTGCGAACACGCCCAGCATACATAGAACGTTTCATCTTTACTCTCCAAATTTTTAATTCTGTTACTATTTTACCACAAAGCGCCTAAGAAAGCCCTTCTGTCCGTTCTTTTTCTAAAAAATATTAAAACTTCACACGACTAATACTAATATTTATGACAAAAGGCCTGAGGCAAAGACCCCAGACCTACTGTCTACTCTATAGATTATTCCTTTTTCTTGCTATCTTCATAGAGACTGGGCGCAAACGCTTTTGTCACCATGGCCGTCACGAAGCGAAACCCTCCCGCCGCCAAACCAAAGATCGGCGCCAAAGCACGGAAGAAAAAATCCCCCCGCATAAAATAACAAAGCAGCCCTGTAATCACAAAGATAGCTAAGCCCTGTACCACAACCACCAATAATATTTTCTTCATCATTCCCTCAACTTTCTATAGACTATTATAGCATAAGTGAGGAAGGTTAGAGCAGAAACTGGAAACTTTTGGAGAATAGTTAGTAGAGAGAGAAGGTGCAAAGCTAAGTTCAGGTGGATATCCATACATTTTTTAAACAATTAATTTGTAATTAGATCGCCAACAGACTAGTAGAAAGTTCTTATCTCAGTGATTTTATCGCTTATAACTCTAGTTTTTCCAATATTTCCTGCAAAGTATCAGGCGAAATCGGGTCCACAAGAACATATTTGGCATCCAGCATATAGATGCCTTCGGTCAGTGACTCCAAGTACTGACGATAAGGAACTTCGGCTAGTTTTTCCCCATCGGCTGTCATGATAAATAGTCGTGCAACTGCAACCTTACCTCCTTGATATTGTTGTAAATATTGAGGTTCTAGCTCTGGTTGAGATGGTAATATTGTTCGTCCTTCACTATTTAGATAGTTGACAGGAATGATGATATCCTCACCATCCTGCTCTACTTTAAAAACTTGCTGCTCAGAGTAATAAGCATTCAGCTGTTGAGTAAAGCGCAAACGCTGGTCATAGCTATTCAAAAGTTGCTCGTCCGGAACATGGATAATCTGCCCTAGGTAGAGTTCATTGATGTAAATAGGGCGTTTCACTCCCATAACTTCTACTATAGGATGGACTTTTACTTCCTTGGTCAATTCTGAAAGAGCTGATAAGAAAGTATCCGTGAAATGGAAATCAAGAATGGATTCTTTATCATACTCCACGCCATCGTGTTCGCAAACATTTACATCTAAGAGAATGAGTAAGGATTTCAAGAATAACAAAGCGCCAGTCCAATCAGAAACAGTTGCCAAATCTGGAACAGATACCTGATAAACTTGACCATCAAAGGATAGACGGAATCCTAGACTAGACTTCTCTTTGACTCCAAACTGGATCGAATGGAAATCTGAAATAAGAGAGTCTGCAGAGGGTTTTAAGCCCGCATCCTTAGCGGAAACGCTATAACATTCAAAGAGGTCTGCTTGAAGTACCTCACCAATCCTTAGTGATTGATTGCTTTTAATTGTAAAAATAACTGATTTCATAATAAACTACTTTCTTACTATCTTGACTATATAGGGAGATTTTTTCGAGTTCGAATTAGAGAAAACTTTTCTGCCTCGATTGGTAAAGAACAATAATACAAATGTCCATACCTACTTTCAACTAAATTCTCCTTCTTCCATAACCCATTTCTTTTTAAAAATTGTATATCATCAGAAACGATCGTTACCCATGAATTAGGCTTATCTAAATTATCATCACTTCGTTGAAAAATATCCCATTTCTGTTCATTAAACCAAATATGATCTATAATTTTATATTTTTTTTCAACCTGTTTTTCTGTCAAATATTTTCTATATTGTTTCAACTCTGAATCAAATAATTTATAGCCATTATTCTCTGATAAAGGATCATAAGAAATCAAATAATATCCTGTACTATCACAATCAAAGTATTGGTGTTCAATTCCATCAACCACTATGTATAATTTATCCATCATCCCTCCACATAATACATTTTACCATTTTTCACAACTCCGACTAATACTTCCTCTCCTCCAACGTTCAGGTACATTTTTGACCCATCAGTTAGTTTGACTGAAGGAAATTGGGTATCTGGATCAACTATTTTATACTCCGGAATCAAATATTCATCAGACTTAATGAATCCATTACCCGATGCTGGATCAGCATCTAGTTTTGTACCATCTCTATTACCTATCGGAATATCTATATAATCAGTGTCGTGTGTTCGAAATTCGATTCTGACAAATGCATCTGTTTTTAGCTTCAAATTACCATTCTGATCATGTACTGCAACCCTATTCCCATTTGCATCAATCATAGTTTCAACAAATGGAGAATTTTTATAATCAAGACGCAATCCTTTCACTGCATCTTCAATAGTTTTAATATCAACTACATCTCCTCTTTTTGATATGAATCCACCAACCCCCCAACCTTTAGCACCAAAATAATTATCGGCATTTTCAACTGGAATAATCTTCTGCAGAACAGTTTGTTCCGTTGGATTTGGTATTGATTTACGAATATCAATCATCATATCATACTCAGATTGAGACATTTCAGTTACACGTGTATTCCTTAGTCTATTAAACTCATCCCATGAAACACCATATTCTTGTAGTTTTTGATCAATGATTTCTAGAGTTGTTGATTGACTTGGTGATGGATTTGCTGTTCCCTTCACCTTCGGTACATCTACATCACCTGGCTTGACTCCGCTAACTGCAGCTACAGTTGCTGCATTAGATACTGTCTTGGAAGATAGATTCATATCCGTATGGGATTTGACAGTAGGTAAGTCGATATCAGCTGTTTTGCTAGTTGGTACGTTTACTGAAGATTTAGTGGATAGATTCAAATCAGCTGTATGCTTCACTTTAGTAAGTTCTGCATCAGCTACTCCCGAGGTAGATACATCTACATGGGATTTAACAGAAGAAGGTACGTCTACGTGGTTTTGAGTCTTTGGAATTGATAGATCTGAGCCAGTCTTCAGAGTCAGATTACTAGATTTGCTACTGCTTATATCTACTACATCATTATCAAGATTCGTTTTCAAAGAAACATCATCTGCTGAGCTAATAGATGATTTTCTAATACTCTTAACTGCTGCTCCAGCACTCTTAAATAAAGCATACTGTGCAACTGAGCCAATGGCTTCGCTTTGATCTTTAGTCACTACATCGTACATGACATGAGCCGCATCAGCTGCTTCATCCGATTTGCTAGCCACATTAGCCACTGCAGCCAGTTTAGTCATCTTCCTCGCCTCAAAGATTCTACCTAATTTCCCCATGCCAGCGCCGCCTAAAGTAGCAACCGTCTCTATCATTGCCCATGTCTGCTCTTCAGAAGTAAGGCGGGTTCCTGAAATCATCGTTTTTCCTGTTACAGCAGAGTAAGTCCCATCTGCAATGATATAAGCAGCTGCAGCTGTGCCCCATCCCCCACTTCCAACTGTTGCAACAATGGCTGCCGTCCATTTAAAACCAGTCTCTACATAGCCAAGCCATTCTTTGTTATTCTCTTGCCAATTCGTTGCCTTTAATCGGTTGTAATCTGGAATCTGTGAAGGAAAGTATAGTTCTACCAACTCCTCAACATTTTTACCCTTAATGGTCTTTATCTCTTCATCAGTCATTTGATCCTGATGTTTTATGCGCTCTTTTACAAAACTCACTTTCCCATTATAAACCTCTCTAGCTGCCTTAATTGGACTTGTCTTGTAATTTAAGAGCTGTGATAAAGTATAATGTTCCTCGTAAGTTGAACCTCCTGCTCCAGGACCTTCATAAGCTTTAGTGTAAGTCATCTTTTGGGTCTTATACTGCTTATTTTGGCCATTAACATCATTCAAATTATTAAATGTTTTATCCATCCCTAGCGTAAATTTGCTATCAATGGTTTCCATGATATCTTTATGGGCCTTTTGAGCAGAGGTCTGCATGTCAACACTACGATTGGATGATTTTTCAAAGGTTGAGTAACTTTTTTCAAGCCCCAATTCAGCAGTACCTATCTGTACATAAAGATGATCCACTTGTTCGTCTTTAATAACTTTAGTCGCTTCTGTAATATCCGTTAAAAATTCTTTCATTTCATGATTAAAAGTCGCAACGGGAAGCGGACGCTCAAAATGCTCTCGATTAGAATAATACTCTGTCACTACTACTTGCCTCCCTTGCTATTCTGACTAAATGAGTTACCTGTTGCTGGTGTGGAAAAGTGATTCTGTCCAATCGGATTTGTCCCAAATGTATTTGAGAATTGTACATTGCCATTACTATCCACTGTGGCATAGCTATTGTTGATACCAAGATTGAGATTTGAATTACCACCAGAAGTAAGCCCATTATTATCAGGCTTCGGAGGTCCATAAATTTTCTTGTCTGCTATAGCCTCTCTGCTCTCTTTAGCTTTTCCAGCCAAATAGTTAATGGAATCTTCTGGCTCTTCTCGCATATATTGTTTATCTTCTTCACTTACTTTTGAACTGTTTAACAATTTATTAGCGACATAAACTGCCATTGCTCGGTCCACATCAATCATCCCTTCTAGGGTATTTTGAATGTGTCTTGAAAAGACCTCGGATAGCGTCTGAAATTCTTTGGCTTTTCTATCAAAATTACCTAATCCAACATTAGTCTTATTAGATACTACCAATTCATGAAAAGAACCTTGAGAAGACAAATTTGGGAGGGTCCCAGTTACGGTGGTAATCTTTGCAACAATTTCTTGAGCTATATCTGCAATATGAGCAGCTCGACCGACAATATCTTCAAGCTCTGTGGTTTCGACTCCTATTTTTTCCACCATCTTAAACCTCTACTTTCATTCTTCTAAGAATAAGATTCTTCAGTTCGTCACTATCAATAGATCGTTGAACTTCCCGATTCAAATCATACTCATAGATACTATTTTTTTTCTCATAATATACAACATTTTGCGTATTACGTCCTAATTCCTCTACTGATATTCGCAAAGCTTCTGTTTGTCCATGATTAACTAGCAAGCTAAACAAAGGTTCTATCTCAAAATCAGAGTGTATGTAATCTTTTACTCTGTCATCAAGATGGTGCAACAATTCATGGTTGCGCATAATAGCTCCGAGTAAAATAGAGCTAGGTAACCGATAAATACTATAAAAGCCTTCGTCATCTTTTAATAAAACAACTGTCATTCTTTTGAATTTATCAACTGATGGTGCACAAAAATAGCTCTGATCAATTTGATAATGATAAAATGATTCATGATATTCCTTTAAAAAATAGCCATACTCAACACATTCTTCTGTCGGTTTATCATCTTCTATGAGTCCCACCGCTTTAAGATCTTCATACCCTTTTTCAATTGTACGAATTAGAGCCTCTTTTCGATTTTCATTTTTCAAGACAGGCAAAGGAATAAATGATAAATCATCTGAAAAATCATTAAATAGCTGTAGTAGATATAAAGCTTCTAGAGTTAATTTCATCCCAACCCCCTATGCATTCTTAATTTCTTGTATGACATGAGACTGATCAATATTATGTAACAAAGTTTGCAGTTTAGAGACGGTAGAATGCAGTTCTTTAATACTCTTACCATAACCCGTTCTATAATCTTTCATAAATCTTTTCAACTCAAGATATTGATCTTTGGTCTTGCCATGCCAATTGTGTTCTTGCTGCTCAATCATTGCAATTTCACTCTTTACCTCACTTAACAAGCTACTAATAGCTTTCAAATCAGTAAGGATTGTTTGAATATCACTATCATTATACTTAATAATATCAGCAGTATAGCTACCATCTTTTTTATTAATATTTGTATCCATAATTCCTCTCTCTTAAATCCACTCGAAAGGCAGTAGCAAGCCCTCATTATAAGCTGCACGATCCTTTTCAATTGAACTTTCCAGACTAGCAATCTTTTTCTCTAACAGAGTATAAAGATTCATAAACGCAGTGTTAGAATCTTTAGCAAAATTCTTATATTCCTCTAAAATTTTGATATCTTCTGATAATTTAGTCTTAAATTCTCCTAAATAATGGTAACCTGCTTCACTATCTACATACTCTATTGCCTCTTTACAATGCTTAATATAAGATTCCAATTGTTCCAAGCTTCTTTTTGTAGATAATCCATTACTTGCAATGCCATTTTTGGCGCGCTCATATCTTGCTTTCTTTGCTTTGTTAGCTATTACTCTCGCTTTTAATGCTGGATCTTTTCCCATTTCTACTCCCCACTTTCATTTTGTATAATTGACGAAGCATCTGATTGATTGTCTCCTTGACTTTCTCCAGTGCTGGCTGAACTATCTGATTTTGGAAAATCTAAACTATACTCAGTTTCTGTACTAATCGCCGGAAGATCAACATCTATTATTTCCTGATTTTGAACAGGATGATAATAAGCGAAAAAGGCCCAAACCATATAAACAAGAATGGCTGGATATACAATCAGATGTTTTCCCCAAAAATTTCCAGAAGCTTCAGCACCTCTTGTAGACATTCCTTTCAATTCTGGATACTGATTCTCGTATTGTTTCTTTTTTGTCCAATATGGTCTTGATATAACAATACCTGCAAACACAACTAAACCAATTGAAACATTTTCAAAGATTAGATTCCTAGATTTTGAATAGACCAAAATAAAGGATAGAATAGCTCCTGTAACGGCCGTTAGCAAAAATATAACGCGGCTATAAATAGCTTCTTTTCTTGCTCTAAGATATTCTTTGATGAGTAAGTCTTTGTCTGTCATGATAATCCTTTCGTTTACCGTGTAATTTTAAGCTGTATTTGGGAACCTTGATATTGCAGATAGACTTGGTCAGCTGGTAGATTTTCTTCTTTTCCAGCTTGAGACCTTGTGTAAATAGTCTGATCTGACATTCTCATAGCTATAACAGCTGTATCAATATGCGTTCTCATATATTTCGGAATATCCGTATAACTTGTTATAAAAGTTTTATGAGAAACAAATATAAAATGAAGTCCTACTCGTTGTCCTTCTTCCATTAGTAGCGCTAGCTCATTTGATTCTAGACTGCTTTGAGTCACAAATTGATTCATTTCTGTAATAAGAATATAGTGATCAAATACTTTACGGGATTTTCTAGCTAAAATAATCTGTTCCTTCAGTTCATCCAATACTGTACGAATATTTGTTTCATATCCTGCAAAATAACGAACCTCATCCGAATACTGACTATATTCGTCAACAGGATCAAAAATCGTAATTTTATCCTTAGGAACACTATGAATCAAAATATTAATCATGTGATTGGTCACAGAACTTATTGATGTTTCTTTATCAGATAATACCAATATATGTCTCAACTTGTTCACCGGCAGACCAACTGTTTTCACTTCTTCTAATTCCACACCAATTGGCAGTTCATGATTCTCAATGGCTTCCTTAGTGGTCGGTAGATTCATAAATTCATCAATCGTCAACTCCTCTGGTACCATCGGAATGGCACTTGGGCGTTGTCCAGTCCAAGCTTCTTGGAGAGAAGCGACTTCCTGACGCAAGTTGTTGAGGACTTGCGCATCATTGGCCCCCGCTACTGGCAGAGCCAGTTGGATAACATCAACCTCGTCACGCTTCATAAGCGCCCGACCCTTGATGTCTTCCATCGTTTTCGCTAGTGGGGTAGAGCCCACAATAGAGCGGACTTCTCCCACATCATTCTGCGGCAGACTCAGCTGATGCTTGAAGTTGGCGTAGAACTGCGCCCGAAGGTTGGACTGACGGCCCGCTGTCACCAAGAGATGAACACCAATGCTGAGACCTTCACGGGAGATCCGCACTAAGAGCCTGAAGAGCTCCGCTTCATAGGCCTCTTCCTTCATGGACTCATAACTGTCCAGCAGGATGACGATGGCCGGCTCTTGCTGACCGCTAGCCTGACGGTAGAGCTCCAAGGTACCAACACCGTAGTCCGACAAGAGCTTCTTACGCCGGTTGAGCTCCCGCTCCATGATGCGTACAAACTTGGCAATCTTCTCCGTCTGATCCAAAAGCAAGGTATCGGCTACCTGCGGTAATTGCCCCAGCGGTGCCAGACCATTGGTTCCGAAGTCCATCAGGTAGAGGGTGACATCTTTGGGACTGAACTTGCGAGCCAAGTCCATGGCCGCACTTTGCAGGAAGGTTGTCTTCCCCGTACCAGGACTTCCGTAGAGCAGGATATGCCCATCCTTGGACAAGTTGACAGAGACAGGCTCTTGCTTCTGCGCCTGCGGGATATCCGCCATTCCCAGAAGGACGGAGACAGGCTTCTTTTGTTCCCAAGCTTCCTGCGGCTGGATCGGTTCCAGCTCCTGCAGGGTCATCCGCTCTTTAAGCGGTGGCAGCCATGGCTGTGGTACCGGTGGGATCTGCTGGCTCTCTGTCAGTAGTTGGATCTGACTGACAATAGCCTCCAGCTCTGTCGGTACTTCCTTGATATCTTCTGCTAGGTCAAGACCTGACAGGTCTTGATTGAGCACCTCATATTGGCCTAGGTCGTTGATTAAATAGATGGTATGGTCTTCGATACCCATCTCGTCCTTATCCGGCTGGTAGTCTGCCCCTGACCAGGCTGACTGGAAGAGCTCATAGACTTCATTATTGCCGACCTGCAGATAGGCCCGGCCTGTCTGGGTGATCTCTGCCGCATCTGGCGTCTTAAGCATTTCCATCGAGTCCGTCCGGTCTGCCACCTTGAGCGCCAGCTTAAAGCGGGAGTTGGACCAGATCTGGTCATCCACCACCCCAGAGGGCTTCTGAGTAGCCAGGATCAAGTGGACCCCAAGGGAACGTCCGACCCGAGCGATGGATACCAGCTCCTTGATAAAGTCAGGCTGGTTGACCTTGAGCTCTGCGAACTCATCCGAGATGAGGAAGAGATGGGGCAGGGGTTCGGTTGCTTCCCCGTTTTTAAATTTCTTTTGATATTGGTTGATATGATTGACTTCAAACTCTCTGAAGAGTCGCTCCCGACGGTGAATCTCCGCATTGATGGAAGCCAGCGCCCGCATGGATTGGGCCCCGTCCAAGTTGGTGATGGTTCCCAAGAGATGAGGCAGGTTCTTGAAGAGGTTGGCCATTCCCCCACCCTTGTAGTCGATAAGCAGAAAGGCTACATCGTGCGGGTGGAAGTTGACGGCCAGACTCAGGATATAGGACTGGATGGTCTCTGACTTACCGGAACCGGTTGTCCCGGCAATCAGCCCGTGCGGCCCGTGAGCCTTTTCATGCAGGTTGAGGTAGACCAAGTCTTCTTTCCCCCGCAGGCCGATAGGCACCGCCAAGCTCTTATACGGCGCATTCTGTTGCCACTTTTGCAAGACTTGCAGGTCCGAGAAGGTCTCCGCCCCATACATCTCCATAAAGGTCACGGTATCAGGGATCGAGCTTTTGAGATTCTGCAGGTGATTGAGCGGCGCCAAGGTCCGAGCAATTCGCTCCTTGTCATAGCCTTCTGGGAAATGATCCAAGCGGAAGTCAATTTCTCTGAGGATTCCTTCTTCCATGACCAACTGCCCAGTGTTGCGGTCCTTGATATTGACAACCGTCTTGATATTCTCAGACAGCGAGCTCATCACATCCTGCACGAAGATCAGTGAGCAGCCCAGGTCTGTCGGATCCTCCGTGAAGAACTCCATGATGATATGGTCGAGAATCAGCTTTTCATCCGTGACCAAGACCACATAGTGAGGACTGTAGAGCGTCGTCTCTTGCCGGGTTGCTTCTTCCTTCTGTGCCTTGCGCAGTTTCAGGATCTGATTGAGACTGTTTAGGACCTGATCGTGCGTCCGCTGGTTATAGACAAAGCCACGGACGTTCAGCTCTTGCAGAGTCGCATGCGGCAGCCAGCGCAGCCAATCCCACTGATCGCGCTCCTCCTCTGGCATGATGGTAATCACCTGCACATCGTGGTAGGAGTGAAAGACCGCTAACTGCATGACCAAGAGCTGGAGCTGTTCTAGGACCAGATTGCGCGGACCGATATAGCCGACCGGTCCATGGCTGAGATTAGCCACGATAGGAAGGTCGGGGATTTTCTTATGCCGAGTGTAGAGAGCATAGCCCTCCTCTTCCAGCGCATCTTTCTTGCCGCTCCGCTCCTCTTGACCGTAGGTCAGCTTATAAGAGGTTGGCACCTGGCCAAGTCCCAAGCGATAGTAGAGAAAGTCAAAGTGCAGCGGTGTCTTCTCGTAGATGCGGTGGCTGTAGTCTGTCACCAGACCCGTTAATTCGTTAATGTTTGGGAAATGATAGAGCATGCCATCACGCTGCTCACGTTCCAGCTTGTTCAGCTCAATAGCCTTGTCTTTTAGATAGAGGTGATAAAGATCGATGCGCTCTTTCTTGTCTTCCTTGAACTTCTTGCGATTTTTGAAGAAACCACGAACCGAGAAGATAGCACTGGCGATTGACATAGTAACTGTAACGAGGATATAAATCCCCCGCGGCTGAACCAGTGTAATCAGTACCGTCACCCCAACCATAAGGAGCGGCGGCACAATCAGTCTCAAGAGCTCATCATTGGGCTTTTGAGGCTCCTTGCTTGGCGGAGCAATCTGAATCTTGTCCTCTGAACTCCGATAGATAATCCGCGGTGAACGGTGATAGTCTGGATAGTCTGGGTAAAAACCATGGCGAGAAGCGCCCCGCAAGGTCAGGTTAGAACTGACCGTAGCTGGACCAGTCACCCAGATTTCTTCTGGATAGACCTTGAGGCAGATGCCTTCCAAGCTTAGCTCGTCGCCGGCTTCCAGCTGGATTTGGTCTCCCGTCCACTCAACGTGATTGAGGTAGACTTGTCCTCGCATCTTGGTCAAAAGCCAAGAATCATTCGTTCGCTTCAAGAGCAATTCCAAAGGCGCTTCCAGACTGATAGCTGCTCCCTTCTGGTCGCTGATGAGTAACTCTTTTCTGTCCAGCAGATCATAAACAGCCGGTTCCGAATCAGATTGATACAAGGTTAGATTACCCAGGGTCATACCGTCAGTTACGACACCCGTTTCTTCCCCCATCTGATAAAAGACTTGCCCTTCAGCTAGCTGAAGCTGGATAGGAGTCTCCTGATGAGGCAGGTAAAGCTGGGCCTTCTCACTAGCTGCTAAGAGAACTTTCTTGTCCTCTGTCAGCTGCAGCTCATAGCGCAGATGGTCTGTATAGATGATGATTGTCTTGCTCATACTTACTCCTTCGCGCTACTGCTAGACGACGCTTCACTGCTGGAGGAAGAGCTTGCTCCTGAAGAACCTTCCTCGCCAGAAGCGCTTGAGCTAGAATCACCAGTCAAAAGCTCCTTGCGGCTATCCCAGTATTTCTTATACTCGCCTTCCAAGGACTCAAGCTTAGTCTCCCGATCCTTACCAGACAAACTATCGTCCTCACGTACCTTTTTCATCTCCTGCGTCAAGGCATAGATGATCAGGTCTGAGTCATTAATCCGTTTGGCTGTATCCAAAGCATCTTCAAAATCATTACGTCCAACTTGAATCCAGTAATTGAGATACAAATCATCTGATTTTAGTGTGACATTGTTCAGGATGACCTTACGCTGATCATCAGAAAATTCCAGCCCTTGAATATAAGAGTAGGCTAGTTCATATTTCTGTGTATTCGGCAAACTCTTCGGAGAGATGCCCTCCAGCTCATCGATGACCTTGCTGTAGTCCACTTTGATAAAGGCAGTATCCGCCTGTAACAGCTTTTCCTTGAAAGGATTTTGTATGAAAATCAAGTAAATCAAAGGAATGGTCAAAATCACAACAGCTGCTGTCAGCCAAATGGTCGCCAGTTTGAAAACCTTATGCTGGCGCTTGGAGACCAGTGTCTGCTTCTCTGCTTCTTCTGCAGCCTTTTCCTGATAGGATTTCTCCAAAACAGCAACCGCATCTTCCAGACTGTCAGCCTCACGCAGCTCCACGAGGAAATCTGGCAGGGTTTCTAGCTCTAACGAGCCCTTGTAAAGCTCCATAAAGTCCAAATCTGCAAAGAGCGTCACCGCAAAGCACTTAGCCTGACGCAAAAAGTCCTCCCGAGAAATAGACTGAGGTGTCATGATGCCCGGAACTCCGCGGTAGGCTATCTTCGCCTGCGCATCCTTGGTAATAAATAGATTGCTAGGATGCAGCAAAAAAGTAACCGGCAATTCCAATGCCGCTTCCAAAGCAAACACATTGAGAGCCAGACGAATCCGCTCAGAAATCGTGCGCTTTTCAATCTCTTCTTTAGAAAGCCCTAAAGGCTCAATCTGATAGATGAAGTAGACACTATCGTGGTCAGCCTTAGTCTCCTGTTCCAAGAAAAGCGGATGGTGCAGGTCCAAAAGCAAGAGCTCCCGCAAATCCTGCGTTGCCACATCCGAACGCTTCAGCGTTAGGCTCCAATTCTTGTCATTTTTTTCATAGATAAACTCTTGTTCAGCAAATACAAATTTTTCCTCAGTCACCTTAAATCTCCTCAATCTCTACTAAATCTCCCGTTGTGACTGGATAATCAGCCAAAACCTTGCCCTCATCCAGTATCAACCCCTTGTTAATAATCCGCAGCTGATACTTATGGCGCTTTCCTTCAATATTGAAAATCTGATCAATCTCCCGAATGAAGCGACGGACCTCAATCCGCTTAGGAATGCGAATATCCACGTCCTTATCCCGCAAACGGAGGGTGATATTGATATGTCCTTCCATTTTATACTTCTCCCTTACTGATACGATAGCTGACAAAGACAGTCATACTGACCAAGAGTATGGCTGCTACAAAGTAGACTACTCCTGGCAGAAAATCATCCCAGCTGCTTTCATCATCGCTTTTCAAACTCGTCTGCAGCTTGGACAATTTTTCCGTTCCCGGCTGAAAAAGCTCCTTGGAATGGTAAATATCCGTCGGCCCCTGTATAGCAGAAAACAGTTGTCCCGCTTCTGTGGCCAACTGTTTATTTTGATACTGCTTCATTTCCTGAATTTTTTCCTGATTCTCAGCAACGAAAAGAGACTTGGTGCCTTCCGATTGTGCACCAAAGTTCAGTTCTTGCTCTTTTTCAATCCGCGAATTATCTATCTGCAGACGATTATCCTTCAGCTCATCTGCGGCGACAGCTGTCACCGCAAACGAACTTAGGAGTAGGAATAAAAACAGAATTCTTTTCATACTCTTTTAAACTTCCTCAGTTTTTAATGTTCTAGTCTTGATAAAGATATTAGCTGTAACCAGCAGAGCCAGTAAGACAATCAGACCAAAGATGGCAAAGAAGCCAGCGGTCTTGCCGTCAAAGTAACCTGACAGCATGCTTTCTAGCACAGACAAGGCATTCAAGCTCTTGATAAAGGCTGGGAAGCCAGTCAAGCTAGCTGTCGTACCAATGGCATTAGATAGGTAGACAAAGCTGATAATCATGAAGAAGGCCAAGCCCATGCCCATCACGCGCAGATGCTTGAGGAATAAATACTGTCCCTGAATCAAGACAAAGCTAGCAACCACAATCAACAAGACCCAAGATGGAACATATTCCTTGCCGATATGAAGCTGCATGCTGGAGACAATCCCAATGACCAGACCAATCGTCAGTGACAGGAAGCCTAGAATGCCCACAGTCGTAATATCGGTATCTTGTAGCTTATTAAGCTTAAAGCGGTCTTTAACCTTGCGCACAATATTTTGCGTTGCAAAGAGATAGGCCGTAAAGAGACTGACAATCTCCAACAAGAGGATCCAAGTAAATGGACGGTAAACATTGACAGTCGCTTTGACAGATGAAGAAGACTGAGCAACTGGATTAGATAGGAAGTCCAACAATACTTCATTAGGAACACCATTCTCATAGGCATTGTTAAGAACCTTGACAAAGGACTCCACAAAGTTGCCATTATCTTCCAATTCCTTATTGAATTGCCCCATCAAGCTTTCAGCATTCGCAGACAATTTCTCTGTCGTTCCTTGTGCATTTTCCAGCTCACGATTGAAGCTGCTGAAGATCTGGTTGACACTATCAGCTGCTTGCACATTGGTCTGTGAAGAAGACTTAACGCCAGAAGTCGAAGACAGCAAGGATGAGAATTCTGAATTCAGAGATGACAAATCGGTGTCTGTCTTTTTCAGTGCATCCGTAGAAGTTTCCCGAGAAGTTGAGATGCCTTTCAATTTCTCTCGTACATCTTTGTAAAGATTGAGCTGTTTATCAATCTCAGTTGCGAGTTCTGAATTGGTCCCTTTGACGTCTTCAATCTTGTTTTTTAAGTTATTAATCGTTTCATCCAAGGTTTCTTTAACCCCTTGACTCTTACCATCGTTACTTTTAGACAAACTATTTTGATAACTATCTAGATTCGAATTAATAGCATTTATCAAAAGGGTAGATAAAGATTCAGACATATCTTTATTTTTTAACTCATCAAAAGAATTATAAGCTTGGATTAAAGACATAACGTGTTGGTAGGCAGAAGAAATCTCTTGTACTTTAGCTCCATACGCCGCTGCCGCTTTTTGTGCATCCTCTACATTCACTGGCGCACTTGCAACCTTAATACCATTCAGAGAAATATCAATTGAGCTGTCAACTGAAGTGGCTGCAGCATCATTAGCTACATTGAACTGCACATTAAAATTAGCGCCTTCAGCCAAATTAATTTCTTGCCCATTTGCTACTGTTTCGCCATTGTATGTAATAGTTTTAATTGTTACACCTGTTGGTGGAGTGACTGACAAAGTAGCCTTTCCAACCTGGCTATTAACTGGGCTGGCTGTAGAGCTAGCCGCTTTCTCTGCAGCTGCTGCCAGATTGTCTAACTCAGCACTTCCATTTCCTTGTGGTGTTCCAAATTGCGAAATGGTTGAATAGTCAAGAGCAGGAACAGACAATCCGAATTTCACCTCTGTTGGTTGAGAAGCTGGCAAAGCTTTTACTGCTTCAGCTATTTGTGCCTTCAAAGAAGCATCGTAGCTTGTTATAGCATCTCCTAACACTGCGCTAAGAGTAATAGGCTTGCCTTCTTCAACACCATAGTAGGTCCTTAATTTATTATCAACAAAGTCCTTAATCTGTTGTTTATGGACATCTAATTGCCCACGTTCTGCTTTTAAGGCAGCTTCCAACTGCTCTAGTTGCTTGCTGACATTATCAGATTGATTTTGATTTGGCTGATTATTATTATCGTCTGAATCATCACTAGATTGTTTTTTGGCTAGTTCAAGCTGTGCAGTCAATTTTTGTTGCGATTCGCTCAAACTATTATAAAGCGTCTCAGTTTCATTTGCCAAAAGCTGACGATCCATCTCAATCAGCTGGGTCATAAATTCTTCATAACTAGTTTGGTCACTAACTCGCTGTTTGAGAAGACTATCAAAATTCTTTCCATAAGTGGCCTGAGAATTATCCAAGTCGTCAAAAGCCTTAGCATAAGTCTCCAGAGTCGTCTTCAGAGAGTTATTGGCTTCGACAGATGAGGCAGACATACTAACCAACGTTGGGAAGATATTCTTAGACCCAATAGCAGACTCCAACAAGTTGGTTCGATAATTGCCAATATTGGTAATTTGCACCTCTGAACTAGCCTGCACATTTTGCTGGGCTGTATAAAGATTGCTCAGGATACTAGCCATATACATATCAACCAACTGGCTATTCAAATCCGCGATAATATCCTTAGCTAGATTATTAGCTTCATTTTCAATCTGCTGATTTCCAGCAGCATTGACCTTATAAGTGACGATTGTCCGATCTGCGCTGATAGCATTAACATCTAGCACCTTCTCTGAAAAGTCACTTGGAATCGTTACGACCAGTTGATATTTGCCATTTTCGAGACCAGTATCCGCAGCTCCACGCGTCACAATATACCAGTTTTGAGAGTCATCTCGTTCCAGATTCTTGACATAGCTAGCACCAAGATTGTACTCTTTCTTGTCAACCTTGACAGCCCGATCCTCATTGACAACCGCAACATTCAGTTTAGTCTTTTGGTCTGTTTTGATCTTGCTGTCTCTAGCACTGCTTGTATTCTTTTGCACTGCGACATTCAGCGTCACTACTGCAGCCAGCAAGGCGATAACCAAAACAACGTTTCCTATATACTTAAGTAATTTTTTATTTCCCATGGATGTAAATTTCTTTTTCTTTTTAAATTTCTTTAGTTTATTGTTACATAAAAAAGCACACAGAAAGACACAAACAGCTCTAACAGTCTAATTCAGATATTGATTCAGATTGTCAGAGCTTGCCTTTACATTGCAGCGATTTTCTTATCAAACATGAAAGAAACTGCCATTTTTTCATTTTTAATCTTTACAAAAATAGGAAGGCTCTTGCCTTCCTAAAGCCGTTATAACAAAATTAGTGAATTTGTGCAGCGATATCTTGGTCAGTTTGCTCAACAATGT
Source organism: Streptococcus sanguinis (assembly GCA_015264985.1). GTDB lineage: Bacteria > Bacillota > Bacilli > Lactobacillales > Streptococcaceae > Streptococcus > Streptococcus sanguinis_S. The sequence goes on from JABZYU010000003.1 coordinate 23,154, forward strand.
CAGCAACTTTAACCAATTGAGCATTAATATCTTGAAGCAAGGTTGCAAATTCTCTGATTTTTGGAGTCAATTCATTGAATTGTGCTTCAAAGCTATCAAATGCAGAACCATCCCAGTTATCTGAGATAATACCTTGTTCACGAGTCAATTCATTAAGAACTTGAGTTACATTTTCAGAACCTTGAGTGTATCTTTGCGCAGATGTGCGTAGATCTTCTGGAGTTAATTTAATTTGTGCCATAGTTGTTTCTCCTTTAGCAAATTTATATAACGGGTACATTATATCAATAATCACTTTATGTTTCAAGCTTTTAATGATATTTTTTTCAAAAATATGTTGACACATTGTCAACCCGTTTCGTCGAATCTTTTGATACTATAACGTTTATGCCTGTTAGACTCAAGCCTTTAAAACCCCAATTTCTCAAAAATAAGCTGATAGTTTTCTTGGATTTGGTCTAGGCTAACAGTAATCTCTTCACGATTATGGTTGTTCTTAACAGTCACCTGACCGCTTTCCACTTCGCTTTCACCCAAGGTGATAAGAGTTTTGGCCTTAAAGATATCTGCGGATTTGAACTGAGCCTTGAGCTTGCGGTCAAGATAATCCCTCTCTGCTGCAAAGCCCTGTGCGCGGAGAGCCTGCACTAACTCCAAAGCTCTTCCATTGGCACTAGCTCCTAGAACAGCTACATACACATCCAGAGCGGTTTCAATCGGCAACTCTACTCCTTGCTTGTCAAGTACGAGAAGCAAACGTTCTAAGCCCATACCAAAGCCAACACCTGGTGTTTCAGGTCCGCCAAAGTAAGCCACCAGCCCATCATAACGGCCGCCAGCACAAATAGTCAGCTGACTGCCAGCCACCTCTGTCGTAAACTCGAAAATTGTGTGATTATAGTAGTCTAGCCCACGAACCATGTTGGTATTGATAACATAAGGAATCTGTAAGGTCTCTAGCATAGAACGAACAGCCGCAAAGTAGGCACAGCTTTCCTCATCCAGATAATCCAGAATAGACGGAGCACCTTCAACAGCGACCTTATCCTCGGGCTCTTTAGAATCCAGCACGCGCAGCGGATTCTCCTCCAAGCGCCGTTGGCTATCGGCTGAGAGGCTAGCCTTCAGTGGAGTCAGATAATCAATCAAGGCCTGGCGGTAAGCAGCTCTGCTCTCAGGATTCCCCAGCGAGTTAAGCTCCAAGCTGACATTGGTAATACCAATATCCTTGAAAAATTGAGCCGCCATGGCAATCATTTCTACATCTGTAGCAGGATTGCTAGATCCAAAGCACTCTGCACCAATCTGGTGAAACTCCCGCAGACGGCCAGCCTGAGGCCGCTCATAGCGGAACATAGAGCCCATATAATAGACTTTGACAGGCTTTTGCACTTCAGGAGCAAAAAGTTTATTCTCTACATAAGAACGCACCACGGGTGCTGTCCCCTCTGGACGCAGCGTGATATGGCGGTCGCCCTTGTCATAGAAGTCATACATTTCCTTGGTCACAATGTCTGTCGTATCCCCGACCGAGCGGCTGATGACCTCATAGTGCTCAAAAATTGGCGTGCGGATTTCACCGTAATTGTATTTTCTAAATGTCTTGCGGGCAAAGTCTTCTACATACTGCCACTTGGCTGATTCTTGAGGAAGAATGTCCTGAGTTCCTTTAGGTTTTTGTAATTTCATCTTCTGACCTCCGCCTTCTTTAGTACTTATATTCTATCATAAGTCCGCCATTTTGAGGAGCCCGAAAGGGATTTTTCATTTGGAAGAACTAAATCCGTTTTCATGTTCCAAAATAGCTTGAAAAAAAGTCTGAATTGTGAGAAAATAAAAACAATTCAAGACAGATAGAAGGGGATAGCCATGAGAGACGATATCAAAATCAATGATCGAGCAGCTGCCATTCAGGATAAATTGGTGGAGAAGCTCGAGCGTATTTACGATCCGGATGTAGAGCTGGATGTCTATAACTTAGGGTTGATTTATGAAATTAACTTAGACGAAAATGGCCACTGCAAGGTTGTCATGACCTTTACCGATACAGCCTGTGATTGTGCTGAGAGTCTGCCCATCGCCATCATGGACTCTCTTAAGAAAATCGATGAGATTGAAAGTGCCTCTGTAGAGGTTACTTGGTCTCCTGCTTGGAAAATCACCCGTATCAGCCGTTTCGGCCGCATTGCTCTGGGAATCAGTCCTAGATAAGAAGGTACTTAGTTTATCTACATTTAAAATAAAAACACCAAACCCGCTAGAAAAACTAGCGGGTTCTTTTATCATATATAAGCTATTTTTTACCAGTTTCTTCCGGTTTCCAGAAGTCTGTAACTGCACCTTTAGCGGCAGAGGATACCATGTGAGCATATTTACCAAGTACCCCGCGACTATAAAGCGGTGGGATGGTCGTTTCTGCCTTGCGTTTCGCCAACTCTTCGTCAGAGACTGCCATGGAAATTTCCTTGGTATCTTGGTCAACCGTGACCATATCGCCTGTACGAAGATAGGCAATCGGGCCACCATCCTGAGCTTCCGGAGCAATGTGTCCAACAACCAAGCCGTAAGTACCGCCTGAGAAGCGACCATCTGTTAGAAGAGCCACCTTGTCCCCTTGGCCTTTCCCTACGATAATAGAAGAAAGTGACAGCATTTCTGGCATACCAGGGCCACCCTTTGGTCCAACGTAGCGAACTACAACCACGTCGCCATCGACCACTTCATCGGCCAGTACCGCATCAATAGCAGCTTCTTCTGAGTCAAAGACCTTGGCCGGTCCGACGTGACGGCGTACTTTAACCCCAGAAACCTTAGCAACAGCGCCGTCTGGAGCCAGATTACCATGCAAGATGATTAGCGGACCGTCTGCACGTTTTGGATTTTCAAGCGGCATAATGACCTTTTGACCTGGTGTCAGATCAGCAAATTCTGCCAGATTCTCCGCTACCGTCTTACCTGTACAAGTGATGCGATCACCGTGCAGGAAGCCGTTTGCCAAGAGATATTTCATCACAGCCGGCACCCCACCAACCTCATAAAGGTCTTGGAAAACATACTGACCAGATGGTTTCAAGTCAGCCAAATGCGGTACCTTCTCTTGAATGACATTAAAGTCATCAAGCGTCAATTCAACATTGGCTGCATGAGCCATGGCCAGCAAGTGCAGGGTAGCATTTGTAGAACCACCCAGAGCCATGGTCACCGTGATTGCATCTTCAAAGGCTTCACGTGTCAAGATGTCAGACGGCTTCAGCCCCATTTTCAGCATTTTTACAACAGCACGGCCAGCTGCTTCGATATCCTCTTGCTTGTCTTTCGACTCAGCAGGGTGAGAAGAGGAGCCTGGCAGACTCATGCCCAGAACTTCAATAGCCGTCGCCATAGTATTGGCCGTGTACATACCGCCACAGCCACCAGGGCCAGGACAGGCATTACACTCAATGCGGCGCACTTCCTCAGCTGTCAAGTCACCATGGTTCCATTTCCCGATTCCTTCAAAGACAGAAACCAAGTCAATGTCCTTGCCGTCCAGATTCCCTGGCGCAATCGTTCCGCCGTAGGCAAAGACAGCAGGAATATCCATGTTAGCAATAGCAATCATAGAGCCCGGCATATTTTTATCACAGCCCCCGATAGCTACAAAGGCATCCACATTATGCCCGCCCATGGCAGCCTCGATGGAGTCTGCGATGATGTCGCGTGAGGTCAGAGAGAAGCGCATGCCTGGCGTTCCCATGGCAATCCCGTCCGCAACCGTAATAGTCCCGTACTGAACAGGCCAAGCGCCCTCTGCTTTGATACCTTCCTTGGCTAGCTTGCCCAAGTCATGCAAATGGATGTTACAGGGTGTATTTTCCGCCCAAGTAGAAATCACCCCAACAATAGGCGTTTCAAAATCTTTATCAGTCATCCCCGTCGCGCGAAGCATGGCACGGTTAGGAGATTTAACCATACTGTCATAAATCTTACTTCTGTGACGAATATCCTTATCTGTCATAGCTTTCCCTTTCATTGCAGTAATCTTTGTGCTTTATTATACCACACTTAGGCTGTATTTTACAGAGGAAAATTTTTAAATTTTCAGAAGATTGGGAAAATATAGAGGCGGATTTGAAACTTTTTCCTCTCAAGCAAAAAGAAGACAACTAGAAGCTCAGGGGTTTTTCAAAAAGAAGAAAAAAATCTGTCAAGTAACTTTACTTTACAAAAAAGTTTTGTTATACTGTTAAAGTTGATGAAAATCATCAAACTGAATCGAATTCATAATCTAAAAGGAGAAACAAACAATGGCAGTACCTGCACGTCGCACTTCCAAAGCGAAGAAAAACAAACGCCGCACTCACTACAAAGTGACAGCTCCAACTGTAACTTTTGACGAAACTACTGGTGATTACTCACGCTCTCACCGTGTATCCCTTAAAGGATACTACAAGGGCCGTAAGATTGCCAAAGCTGCTGCAGCAGAATAATAGAAGGGAGCTACCATGCGCGTAAATATCACACTTGAACACAAAGAATCTGGTGAACGCTTGTACCTTACTTCTAAAAACAAACGTAACACTCCAGACCGTCTTCAATTGAAGAAATACTCACCAAAACTTCGCAAGCACGTTGTGTTTACTGAAGTGAAATAAGGGTTTATTACGAATCAATACATAAGAAAAACGCTGATTTCAAGCGTTTTTTCTTTTTGTCAATTTCAATACATTTCTATTTCAGTTCAATCTCTACCTTTTTCTCTACTTTTTTAGATTAGATATCTGTGAATATACTAGATGTATTCTATAAGAAATATACCAGATAATTAGTAAACCAAAGTAATTTAGATCAGTTTTTTAATGTATCATAACAGCTATTCCAAATAAAAAAGATAAGTTAGAAGATAAATCATGAGCAGTGTTTCATATCTCCAATTTTTTGAATAGTTAAAAAGCTTCACAAAGAGTGAAGCTAGTAAATTACTCATCAAAGTCAATTAATTCAGTGATTTCAGATATTTCTAGTGCTCGAGCAAGTTTTTCAAAATGTTCAAAGTTAATTAATGTCCGACTCCCTCTGACAATATCACTAATGGTTGATTCTCTAACACCTGATAATTCAGATAATTTTTTTTGGGTTAATCCCCGTTCTTCCAAAAGTGATTTAAGTTTTAACTTTAAAGTGTAATTTTTTCTCATTGTTTTTCCTCTAAATTAAATATTGGCAATAGAAAGTTGAACTGTCATGTAAGCTAAATTCCAAATATTTGGGTCTTTACCGACCGTATTTGGATTATCACCAATAGCGGCTGCAAAACTCATAATTTGCGAAGTTAAATCTTTCTTACATTTATCCCAAATAGTGATTGGGTCAACATCATTTTTCCACATATATTTTTCAAGCTCTTCGTCATATTCAACTAGTGAACGAAAAGCAGCTAAAGTTGGATAAATTAATCCATCTGGAACTTTGTAATTTAATTCTTCAAGTGTGAACTTAGATAGTCCAGCTTTTTTCCCTTCTTTATAACCAGAATATTTTTTGCTTCCATACCTTCCACCATTTTCAATGTATGCATATGGAAACTCTTTTTCGATTGCGTTGTACAGATCGAAAATATCTGGCATGATATTAACGTACTTGCGATATTCTTCTGAATTATTAAGATATAATTCTAGTACTTTGGCTTTAGAAGCATATGCTGTAATAGGATGTGAAGTATTAGTATATTGATTAACGTTAAACATACTTACGATGGCAACAACTTCGCGAGCATCTACCATTCTAAGTTTTTTATTTGTCTGTTCATCTATTGCTTGTTGATTTTGTTTAAAAGCAATTCGTTTGAAAAATGACATGCCTTCTAGACCTTCTTTGATTGGATCAAATTGTTCACGTAATTCAGCCATAGAGCGCTCGTCTACTTGTACCGAAGTATTTCTTGCTTCAGCTAGAGATTCAATGATATCTTCAACTCCTGTCATTACCTCAAACTGAACATATTGGTCTAAGCCTTGACCTTTATGCTCACAAGCAATTTTGTATGTATGCCCTCCATCGATATCACCATGTTTTGAATCATCTGAAAAAACAATTGTCACAATATGAGTTTTATTGTTGTACATACATGACTCTGCAGATAAAGTGATCCCACGATTTTTCTTATGAAAATAACCATCGTTGCTTTCTAGAGAATCTCTGATAGCAGCAGCTACATTAGATGAGAGTTTCTGATCTCGTGGATTTGTAGCCATTGGTATCCCTTCGACAATATCATCTACTTTTACATAAAAAAAGTATTTACTCGATTCCGGCAATGTAGGATCTTCTAAACGTCGGAAGGAATTAGGAGTTGCTTTAAATTTTAATACGACCATGTTTGTTTTCCTTTCTTTGGTCCATTGATCTAATTATAACAATCGTATAATAGATGAGCGAAAATATTTAGCAATAATCCCTATTGCTAAATTCATTATAACGCAATCCCGGATTTAAGTCAAATGTTTTTCAAAATTTTAAAAAAATCTTTGTTTTTTCTCTTGTTTACAGAAGTGAAATAATTGAGATAAAGAAAATCCTTTGAAATCAACGTTTCAAAGGATTTTTCTTTTTGTTTCAAGCCCTAGCTAACAACAAACTTAATACTAGGTCTCGAAAAGAATTATGCCTCCTCTTTCTGTCTGAGTTCAAAGAGGTCTTCTACTTTCAGATTGAAGACTTGAGCAATTTTGAGAGCCATTTCCAGCGAAGGATTGTAGCGGTTATTTTCCAAGTGCAGAATTGTCTCGCGCCTCATGCCGATGCGGTCGGCTAGCTCCTGCTGGGTCATGCCCTTGGATTCGCGAACGGATTTTAGATTGGTGATAATCTTGCTTTCTCTAGCCATGGTTATCCTCTCCGTTCTGAGATAAGATAGACAACTGCAAAGATGCAAATCAAGGCAGCTATGCTAATAAAAATCTGACCCATGTAAAGAGTGAAAGAACCCATGTACCCAATGATAACTGCTAGGAGCATCAGTGCGCCTAGTATAAAGACAAACATCAAGCTAGCTGCCTTAGCTAGATTCGCATAGAAGCGTTCGTCTGGAGTTTCCTTGACATTTTTCAAAGAGAAAAAACCAAATACAATCACTTCAATAACGAGGCCAACTCCCAAAATCCATTCCTTAATGCTGGATCCTTCGCTTGGGGTCGCAACCCAAATTCCTACTGTATAAAAAATGGTTGCTGCAAACAAAAGCATCGTGTATAGCTTAGCAGACAAGTCAAAAATAGTCTTTCCCTTTCCTTTCTGACTCTTAGGTGGCCATGGTTTCATATGTAGCCAGCCCCAAATAGCTACAATCTGACCTAATACTGAAATACCAACAATAATCAACTTGGGTCCCCAACTAAGATTAGAACTAAATAAAACAGTAAAATCAATAAAGAGAGCTGCGGCAATCATCGCAATGAGACCACCCGTTTTTTGACTATTTTTCATGATAGACTCCTTTCCTTGTGTTAGAAATATTTAACACTCTTTATGTTATAAATATATCACACAGCGATTTGGAAATCAAGTATTTATGTGCTAAGGTGGCAATTATTTGAAAAAATTCTATAATAAAAGCTCTCGCCAGATAAATAACTAGCAAGAGCTTGTGTTTCTATTGACTATTCATAGAGTAGCAAAGTCCCTTATTCCATCTCTCTGAGATAGTTCAAAGCTTCGTTGAAGGTTTTGACAGGGACGATTTTCATTTTACTCTTGATTTTGATAGAAGCACGAAGTGCCTCATGGTAGTTAGAGCGCAACTTGGGATTGTACTGGGCAATATCGGCATCAATGGTGTCATCAGGGACAAAGAAAATCTCCGCGCCTGCCTTATCGGCAGCCATGACCTTCATCTCTATCCCGCCAATCCGGCCAACATTTCCCTTGTGGTCAATCGTTCCAGTACCAGCAATAGTTTTTCCTTTAGTAATGTCTTCAGACACGAGCTGATTGTAAAGCTCCAGACTGAACATGAGTCCACCAGAGGGACCTGCTACACCGTTGCTCTTAAACTCCGTCAGAGGATTCATGGCAACACTGGCTTTAGAACCCAATTCGATTCCCAAACCAGGTTTACCAGTTGTCTCATCCACAATTACAGGACCGCTAGCCAAACCGATTACACCATTACGACTGTACTCAATTGATACCACATCGCCGACTGGCCGCTGTTCCATCTGATCAACGATGTCGTATGGGCTAGTGTAAGTCTGATTGTCAATCTTTAAAATCACATCGCCTTTCTGCAGCTCCTTTGACAGAGGTGTCTCACTGCTGATGCCACCTACGTAAATCTCTTTATGTCTAATCTCAACTGTACGACCAGCAGCCTGATAAGCCACTTGCAAGGCATTGAGATGGGAAGATCCCATAGTGCTGTTCTCTCGCTCTTCCCGTCCCTTTTCCTTATCGAAATAGTTTTCAGGAACAGAGACATACTCTGTTTCCAGCCTGTAATTAGGCAGCAGAGTCAAAAAGAGACTGAACACTCGGGCCTTGGAAACACCAACAGCCATGACATAGATTTTACCTTTTCCTTTATCAGTTCCTCCTTGAACTTGGACAAAGTCTTTGGCATTCAAAGCCGGCCTCACGGTCTCTAATTCATAAGGGAGAGGAATAAAGCCTATCCCAGTTAGCACCAAAGCTGTTATTAAGATTCTTGTTACTGATTTCATACCCTTCCTCTTGTTTCTATTAAGTATTGTCTGGTCTTTCTACTTCCTAAATTAATCACCAAAATCCACCACTTCGGCATCATTTTCCATCAGAGTATCAGCAAAAACTGTCCGAACAACCAGAACAAATACACAGTAAAAGCTACTGAAAACTAGGACAGGAATCATCTGAATCAGGTCAAGTAAATCATCCAGTTCCCCCAGCAAGGGACCAATATACTGCCTTATCAGATCCATCAGGAGATGAGTACCCAAGCCAATCATCCCACCAAAAGAAGCTAGAAAAAAGCTGAGCAGAACATAACGACCCCTGCGCTCCTTCATCAGCAGGACTGACTTTCTCAAACAGCCATAAAAAGAAAGCGGCTTGGCCAGATTGTCTATTGAGCTAGTATCCTGAATGATATAAGACAGCAAAAAGAAGTGCGAATCAACCAGATAAGTGAAGAGCAGGTAAAAGACCATGAACAAGAAAGGAAAAAGAAACTGGAAAATTACAATGGCCTCTGGACTTACTGCTCTCCGATAAAAGGCAAAGAGACTAGCCACCCCAAGATTGATGCCAATTGCCGACCAACCCATGTACAGAATCAGAACCTGGACTGCACTGACAATGAAGGAATAAAAGAGGCGAGTAAGCAAGCCATCTGAGATACTGTACCAAACCGCATAGCCAAAATAGAGCTTAACCATCTGCGGATTTCGTATCGCTGTCAAGGCAAATTTATTGACATAAGCAAAACCGAAGGCAATTATAAAAGCCAAACAGGTCAAGACTAAAATGGACCGGTAAGACCAACTCGAAACCAGCGGAAAAAGAAACCAGCCCAGCACTGCAAGCGGGATTCCGACCAGCAAAAGGCCTTTCAGCCAGACAAAATAATATTCTGTAACAAAAATCCAAGCTTCTCTGAAAACCCTTGTTACTTTTACATCATTCATCGTTCATTATCCTAAATCCTAAAACCCTTTCTAATTTTTTCATAAATATTAATCTCCAAAATTAACTATTTCCCGATCATAAGACATCAGGATGTCAGCCATGACCGAGCGGGCTGCCAAGGCATAAATCAGCAAAAAGCCATTTATCATACTAACAATCATTCCCACAATATTAGACACGCCAGCACTAAAAAGTAAACTCAAAATTTCTATCAGACCCAATACTACAGGAATAAGCTTTAAGACAAGCTCTACCAGTAAGTAACGCCCCCTCTGACCATTCATACAAGAAAAGGACTTGCCCAAGCTGCCAAAGGCTGACAGAGGACGCATTAGGTTATCAGAGGAGTTGGTATCTTGAATAATATAAGGCAACAAGAAGAAGTGAGAGACTATAAAATAACTGTAAAACAAATGGAATACCAAGTTAAACATTGGTGCTATCAAAAAAAGCAGGAAGAGCATACTAGCCATCTTCTCTGGGTTATTTGCAACCCAAATAAGCCCAGTTCCTATAATCTCTTGAAAATTTGCATCTGACATCAAGGCATTATAGAAGTATACAAAAAGAAGTAACATAGCCAAGAAAAACATGAAGACGTAAATAGACATAGAAAGCAAACGCCCAAAAAAGCCATCAGAAATACTGTAGCCAACAGCCCTCCAGAAGTTTCTTCGCACCATCTGCGGATTACGAACCATGGTCAAGGAAAACTTATGGATATAAGCAATCACAAAAGAACATAGAAATCCCAGCAGAATTATACTTGGAAGAAATGTAGAAGTCAATGGAGAAAAAAATAGAATTAACAGCCCCAGAATAAAAAACGGCAGTTGAATGATAGCAAGCCCTGCTGTCCATACAAAAAAGTAATCAACAGTCAGTCCCCAGGCTTCCTTTAAAACATCGCTTACATCAAACTTTCTTTTCATAAATCCCCTAATTAAGTCATTTTTCGCCATAAAAGACGATGTCGCAGAAGCAAGTTTTTATTTTTTAGTCCTGAGAGGATGATTAGGAATTTTTAGAGCCTCAAAGAGCAAGAAAAACCCCGTCAATAACCTCACCAAAAGAAATTCTTTCTATAATAAAGCAAGCTGAGACACGATTGTCCCAGCCTCCTTAACCTTTTTTCAAAAAATTTCGAATACGAATCATAATCTTGCTTGACCAAGTTTTGTCAGATGCGTATCTTACATTGATAGCAGCCATGCTCTTACCATTGTAGAACTGACCGCCAGGCTTGAGATAGTGCTCGCTGAGATAGCGGGCAACGGTATCTATACCATCATCAAATGTTGCGAAATTTCCTGCACTGGAAAAAGGACTGGAGTCATAAGCCATAAAACCAAACAGGTTGTGCTTGGCTTGAGCAATCTGACTGCGGCCGTAATCCGATTCGTGAATAGCCAGCCCTACGAGAAAAATTGCATTAACTCCATGATCTTTCTCTGCTTTTTTGAAAGCTTTTCCCAATCCAGCCATCGGCGTGCCAGCCAAACGACTATCAATGAAATCGGCTGACACTGTGCTTGGCACTGTTACATCTTCTGAAAAGACGACTGCTCCTGTCTTCTTGGCCTGAAACTGATCTGACACCTGCACTAAAGACGGATCCAAACTGGCCTTTTCATTTGCCGCTAGGCGGCTGACAGGCAACACACTGCCTGAAAGGACAGTAGCTGTCGCTAATGCTATGATAACTTTTTTCTTCCTAAACATTTTTTCTATCCATTTCTATTGTCGCTTTTGGTTTCCTAGATTCCTCCCCAGAAATATAGGATGACCGCCATGATACTCATAGCAGGACCAAAAGGGACTTCTTCTTTCAACTTAAATTTGAATTTCTTAAAGATGGTTGCGATTAAGAGAATAGCTCCAGCCACAAAGAAAGAACCATATCCCAAAATCAGCGTATTCAAAGGGCTAAACCAACTGCTCAGGGCAGCTAAGTAAAGGATGTCTCCCATCCCGAAAGCCTCTTTCTTGTAATAAGCCTTGGCCCCAAAATAAATGAGAGAGTAGAGACCAGCGCCGACTAGCAGCGAAAGGAGCAGTTCCCAATTGAACTCATTGGTAAAAAACGTAACAGCCATGCGGCCCAGCCAGAAAACCAGCAGAACCGAGTCCGAGATGTACTGAGTATCAAAATCGATATAAGCGATAATGAGGCAAAGCGACACCAAGAGACAGGCTGAAACAACCATCCATGGCCCCTGATCCTGAAAGATCAGATAAGAGGCTAGCCAGAGCAGACCCGTCAGGAGCTCCACAATGAGATAGCGCGGTGAAATCGGCTCCTTGCAGTGCTTACATTTAAAGCGCTGCATGATAATCGACACAACCGGAATCAGCTCCACCGAAGTCAAGACATGGCCGCAGGACGGACACATAGACCGACCTTTGGCAATGCTCTTTTCCAGCGGAACACGGTAGATGACGACATTGAAAAAGCTCCCAAATACGACACCTAATATAAATACTAAACTTGCAATCATAATTTTTCCCTTTTTATACTCTTTGAAAATCTCAGATGACGGTGTCAAACTTCGACTTCCCTTGAGTATCACTTAGATGCCAGAATGATGGATACTTGCCCCTCCTCCAAACTTAATGAAAATACCATATCTGTTTCTGTATTGTTTTGAATGGTCAATTCGGTCAAACCTTCAGCAGGCGTTCCGATGTTGAAATACTGTCCTCGATAGGAAATAACATTGGTCCGTGAAAAGGCGAGCTGCTGAATGGCATCTACAATCTGCTCAGCACCCTGACCGTAAACTTCTTTATTATCCTTGTCCTTGACTGGCAGATAGCCAGACTCTGCATTCAAAGCGCCCAGCAATTCTGAGATAGACTTGGTCTCACCAGAAGCCAAGTAAACATTCTGCAGCTTGTAAAAGGCTGTCTTCATGTTTTGAGCTTGGGCAGCGTTATTCGGTAGTGGTACTTCCTTACGCTCTATAAAGTGCGTATATTGACTCAGAAGCTCACTCTGATCTTCTGCTTCGACAGGCGTGCTCTCAACCTTGACATCGTCAAATTTACCAGTCTTGGCAATTTCCTCAGATGCTTGGATAAAAGCAGCAGGGTCAATCTTATAGCCATTAGACTTGTCTCCCACCTTTACGTTAGACTCGCCGTCCATGACCAGATGATTGGTCGTTGGAAGCTGACTGAGAACATCAGGATGGGCAGCCAAGACATCATTTAAAGGTCTGAGCCAAAAGAGTCGATTGGGATAGATGGAAATCTGCAGGTTTTCCTTGGTATCGAAAAACGGTGTAAACTTATCCCAAACTGTCTTGGCTGAGATATTATCCAGCCGCTTGAGCTCTTCTTCTGTGAAATAGCTCAGTCCTAAAAAGCGCATATCTACAGAGAAGTGTTGCCCCGTGGACAGCTGAAATGTAGCCTTATAGGGCAGTTCTCTGTAAACTTCAATCTCAGCTTCGCTTCGAGAGCGAACCTTCATAGAGGGGCGGCCATTGATACTCAGGTCAATCGTTGGATTAAAGACAAAAATGACATAAAATAAACTACCCAGCAGAAAGGCAGCAAGTGTCGCTGCTGGAAGTAGTTTTTGATATTTTGATGAAACCTTTCTTTTTCTTCTTGACATGAATCTCATCCCAACCTTATACTACGCATTCAGCTAAGCGGATAAGGAATTTACGGTCGATACGGCGAAGAAAATCAATGATGTCATCTGAAACAGTATCTCCGGCATTCAGGATAACTCCTCCATCTGCATTAACAAGATCTTTTTGCAGTGTTTTGCCTACCAGAAGACGTTTTTGCCGATCGATAAAGTCGTTGACAGCTTTCTTTGCTGCTGACTCTTCTTCGGCAACTGGCGCTGTGCTGATAGTTGTTTCTACTTCCTCAGCAGGGGCTGCCAATACTTCTTCCAAAGCAGCATCCAGACTCAGCGCTGCATCTGTCTCTTCAACTTCTTCTTCAGCTGGAGCTGTTGTTTCTTGTACCAAGTCTTGAACTTCTGGTTCTTCTGTTGTCTCTACGACTGCTTCAGAAAACTCTAACTCAGGAGCAGCAGCTCCCAGACCTACAGCAGCCAAGGCCTCTGTCAAATCTGTCGCAGCTTCTTCTTTTACATCTGCTTTTACATCTACAACTGGCTCGAATACAGGTGCTTCAGCAACTACTTCCTCAATTTTTTCGGCAGGTTTTGCAGCTTCAGTCTCATGGAGCAAATCTGCTGCAGCCAGACGGCCCATCTCTACATCTGCTTCAAGATGAGGAGCTGTCTTTTTTTCATCATTGAGGATGATATACTCTTTACCAATCATCAAGATGCGTGATTTAGGAATCTGAATTTCCTCGCTGGCATCTTCAGAATTAACCACCAAGTAGCCAATTTCATTCTTTTCGTCAATATGATAGTCAACAACAGTTCCCACCTTGTTTCCATCAATTGTGATGACAATTTCGTCAAAGACGCTACCCTGCTTGTCGTTCAAGACCTTCAGATCTGCCTCTTCCAGCTCTTGAAAGACTGAGCTGTTTTCTACCATGACCGCAAAGTCACCAATTCCTTGGATGTTCTTGCTAGACAGCAAGGCAAAAGGCTGTTCAGACTGCTTTGACTTAATGACAAAAGTCAGATTGACCCCCTCGTCAACAAAGACTTCATGGACTTCACCCAGTCCCATCCCTTTTTCAATCTCAATGACAACGGTCCCTGTGATTGTTTTACAACTTTTCATAATTTCCCCTAAAACCCTTCTAATTGATTACAATCAATTGTATGTTTATATAGTATTAATTTTTCACGATTTTGTCCAGCATGTTGAACGCTTCTTGACGAAGATTTTGATCTGAGCTGCCTTGGACAATTTCTTTCAGATAGCTCTCAGCTTCTTGAACTGCATTAGAAGCCAATAATTCCTGACTTTCCAGTAGGAGGAATTGGAAATAGACTTCTTTATCTCCCGCAGTTGCTGCAGCTGGTCTTGCTTCTGCCGCTTCCTCAGCCTTGAGGATGTCAGTGATTTTCTGAAGCAAATCTTCTTCTGTTTCATCTACAGCCGGAACGACCGGAGCAGCTTTGACTTGTGCTTCCTCAACTTTGAGGATGTTAGCAATTCCCTTGATCAAGTCTTCTTCTGTTTCATCTGCAACTGCTTCTTGGATAGGCTCAGCCTGTGTCCAAAGAGCGTCTTCAGAAACTGATTGAACAACTGTTGGTTCAGCAGCTGCTTCAAACTCAAACGTTTCTGCTGCAGGTGCGAAGCTGCTTTCTTCCTCCCAAGTCTCTGCCACTTCAGCAGTCAAATCTTCCTCTTCAGCCCCAAGCAAATCATGCTGAATCTGGCTGAGAATATCTTGATAGCCCTGAATATCAGCACGATCACGGCTAACCATAGACTCTTCAGTAGCAGAAAATTCTGGCTCTGCAGCTGCTTGACTGAAGGCGGAATCCATCTTAGCTTGTGGCTCGACATCTGAGTCAGCAAAGAAGAGAGATTCTAAGCTATTTGCTGCTCTCGACTCTTCTGCTCTAACTGGCTTGATATCTCCCGTAGCAGCAAAAACATCTTCTAGGCTGTTGCCTCCTACCTCTTCTGCCACTGGCTGCTGAGCATGTTCTTGCTCAGTGAAGAATTCTTCCTCATCTTGAGAAATAACACCTGTCACCTCAACCGCCTGCGGTCTGAAGTTGCCATAGCTAGACTCCGTATAGGACATCGGTCTGATCTTAGACAGAACAGCAGTCTCAAAGGCTGGATCATCTATATCTGTATAGCCTTGATTGCCGGCTGCATTTGCTTCCGTAGGCTGAATCAGAGAGTTGGCCACCTTAATCTTAGTAGAACCCTTGCGATGATGAAGCAGGGACTGCAAAAATTCATCATTGGCCTTTTGTGCGCTGTGGTCCATACCCACCATACCGACCTCAGCTGCCGCTAGCTGACTGTTTGGCTCGTATTCTCCAAAGGCAGGAGCTGTAGCCAAGTTATCAACAGGGTAGAGAGGTTTTACTTTCTCAAATCTTGTCATATCCTTTTTGATAGAACGGTCTGCCAGGGTGCGACCAGAAGCAGATACTCTCTGCCTTGCCGGACTTTCCTCAGCCTGAACCCTTTCTTTACTTTCCTTTCTCATTCTACCGGCTGAAGCATTGGAAAAGTTCAAATCTCTAGCAGATGACAAGCTTGCGTCCTTAGCTTCCTTCCGCGAGCTCTTAGCATGCTTCTGGCTTCTGCTTCGCGCTGAAGCAGTTGCTCTCTTCTTGACTGGAGCTAGCTCCTGTGAAAAGAGCAGCACCATATAGACAGCCAAGGCCAAGGCACAGAGCCCAACAAAGGCTATGCCGGGAACTTGTTGAAAGAGGAATGGAGCACCAATCGCAAATAGCATGACCCATACTACGAGAAAAAGGCGCTTTATTAATGAAATCCTAGAAACAAATAAAATGCTAATCGTATGCAGCGCTATAAGCCCTGCTCCAAAAGGTAAAAAATATGCCATTTGAATATTTTCGAC
Source organism: Streptococcus sanguinis (assembly GCA_015264985.1). GTDB lineage: Bacteria > Bacillota > Bacilli > Lactobacillales > Streptococcaceae > Streptococcus > Streptococcus sanguinis_S. Next base: position 39,300 of record JABZYU010000003.1, read on the forward strand.
ACCCCCCACTTTCTAAATGATATTAAACTTTTTCAATGCAAAACCAGTCTTGATTTTGTTTTTCCATAAACTCCATTAAAACCCAAAATAGACTCGGGCGTCTATTCTGAGTTTGCTTGTATTATACTTCAAATATCTCTATGTTTTAGTTTACTATAAATGCACTGTGAATACTAGTCTAATAACTTGGTTTTTAGCATTTTTTTAAGAAAAATTTAGTCATGCTCTTGAAATTTTAAACCATAGACTTATTTGGTATTTTTTCAAAGTGTTTTAGCTAACTACCAAGTTGTTCACAGATAGGTTATCCAGCTTCATAGTCGTTTCAGGGCTTTCTCCACTTGGAGTTTCGAAGTAGTAACCTACAATAGTCATTGGATAGCTGAATCCTGGAATGTTTTCAGGATCGAAGCTAACTTCGCGCCAGCCAGTCCAGCTGTTTGGACGAATGACATGAAGGTAAATTTTCTGCCCACTGGCATTCTTGACAATCAAGCCAATCTTACCCTGCCATTGATTAGATAGAGATAGAGAGAAGCTGATAGCATCCGGCTTATTGTTCAAGGATACATACGGTGCTGCAAATTCCATTTCATACATAGTAGAAGACTTGGTTGCTGGAATCTTAACCACATTGGAACCTGAACCCTCAAGGAAGTCCGTATTGTCAACCGTCACATCATATTGATTGCTGCCGCCTGACTGAATCAGCTTCAGTGGTGATTCAAAGCGGTAGATAGTTGATGAATTGTAATAAGCTGACAGACCATCGTTCCGACTAGACTGAGTGCTAAGCTGCTCCAGATAAGACGGAGCTAGATTGGTACTGCTGTTAGCATTCGCGCTGCTAGTTGTATTGGTTGTTGCAGCCCCCAAACTGCCCTTATTGCCGGTTGCATCTGTGCCGCCACCAGCTGTTGTTACAGATATAGAGCCTGCCTGCCAAGTCGGAATCGCAAATGGAGACTCCCAGTTGGCAAATTGAATAGGCGTCTTATCGACATTGCTCTCCAGAGTCACATAGCGCTCGACATCTTTAACCTGATAGAAACGCAGCTTGATTTTACCGCTGGTTAGATCAGGGTTTTTGTTTTCCTCTGTACTAGACAGGCTTTTCTTTCCGCCCAATTCCAGTTCGCTGGAAACGATTTTTTGTTGATTGCCATCAATCAATTCCAACAATTTCAGAACCTGTGTATAAGTTCCTTCGAACTCAATGTCCGCTGTCATCTGCGTGATGTTGGTATTATTGGTCGTTCCGTTCCCTGGTGTCGCTGTATTAGCTGCAGTTGTTGTTGCAGTATTGGCGTCTGATGAAGAGCTGCTGCTAGATGAAGATGAGGACGATGTACCAGACGAGCTAGAGGTCGTACTGGATGAAGAAGACGTCTCACTCGAGCTTGAACTGCTAGTCGTACCAGAAGAGTTGGAGTTTTGACCCTTAGACGAAGTCGCAGCCAATCCCTCCTGTTGGAGTTCCAACTCTGTGCTCTCAGTATAGTTGACAGACTTGAATTTAATACCGCTTTCGTTGACTAACTTGTCAATCAAGAAGATGAACTCCCCTTGATTGGTCGTACCATAGTATTTCTTAGCCTGATCCAGAGTCTTAGCATTCAAAGTTTGGAGCTGCTTGGTAAGAGACTTCCTCTGACTAATCTTGGCATTCTTACCTTCCAACTCTGTCGAGATAGTTGCATGCTCTTCAGCTAACTGCGCCATCCGTGTATAAGAATTTGTTACCAGATACCCTCCACCAGCAAGGACCGCTACTCCTCCGACACAGGCCAACAATTTCTTGTCACGCTCATTTAAATTACTCAGGATTTTTTTCTTTTCTTTCTCATTTTTGCTCTTCATTGAAATCTACATCCTTCGTCAAAATTTTAATGTTAAACTTGTACACTGTATTGTTATCCTTTTCCTCGCGAGTAATGTTATCCACAAAAATATGGTTAAACTTCTCTGACTTACGAAGCTCTTCCTCAAACTTAGCGATGGAAAGATGCTCTTGAGACGAACCATTGATTTCTACATTGTCGTTATTAATCTTGATATCGTCAAAAACCAGGTTCCGTGTCACGTTTTTATTGAGGAAGTCCATAAAGGCTTTGTTTACTCGGTGCAAGCGGCGGAAGTCGCCTTCCAGGCTGGTAAAGAGAAGTTCGTCATTCTTGACCGTAACAATCTTATCTTCAGTCTCAGAAACTGCCTTCAGCTCTTGAGCCATCTCTGGGCTCTTGAGCGTCTGCTCCGCTCGGTCAATCTCACCTTGGAGGTGCATAGCGCTAAACTGGAAGAAGCCAATCAGCACAATCATAATCGCTGCAATCCCAGCAAAAGCGGAAATAGCAGCAAGTTTCAGTGGACTGGTTTTAGCCGGTGCCACATGATATTTTGAAAAGTAGTTTAAATCTCTCCGCATTAGTTTGCTCTCCTAATCAACATGGCTGTAGCCGGAATGAACTCCGCATTAAACTCCGCAGAACCTTCCCACAGTACATTCTCATAATCTACATTATCAATTGAGATGAATTCCCGATTCATGTTCTGCTTCAAAATAGATGCCAACTGCCAACAGATGTCCTGGTCCCCAAAGACATAGAAACTGTCAATGTTGAGACCGGTTGATCCGCTGAAGAAGTTTTCAGTATTGAGAATGTGGTTCTTAGCATCAGCCACCCACTCATCCAAGGCCCTCTTCAAAAGACCTGTATCCAGATCATCTGAAGCCACTGCTGGAAGCTTCTGCAGCAGACTAGCGTCGTCTGCATAGCTTAGGATGTCCTTGTAGCCACGGTTGAGATAGTTACTAGTCACAAACTTTCCTTCTGAGTAGAGATAGACACCAATGAAGCTCTTGCTCAGATGTACCATGCCGACATTTTCCTTGGTCAGCTTCTTAGCGCGATTGTTAACCGCCTGAACGCGTTCCAGCCATTTTTCAAAGGTATTAGACTGAAGGTCAAAGACATAAGGTGTCAGCTTCAAATTCTCAGCCAAGCCCAGATATTGCTCTACCACGCCTTTTGGCACAGCATAGACCATGAGTGAGCGGGTATCTTCATCAAGCGGAAAAGCTGAATTAGACTCTTGCTCTTGGAATTGAATAACATAGGAAGTCGGATCAATATCCAGATATTGCTGGAGCTCGTAAGATACCAAGCCCTCAATATCCTCATCATTCTGCACACTAGCTGCCACATCAACCGAACGAGCGATGATATTGGTATTGCCCAGAGCAAAGAATGCATACTTAGCAGTGATAGCATGCTGCTCCATCAGGTCACTGATAATGTTTTTGAGAGTAATCGGGTCGATAATCTCACTATTCAGTACAACACCTTCTGGCAGATTAGCAGATGCCATCTTGATAATCTCCAGCTCATTGCGCTTTTGTCTAGCAACAACCAGATAGACTGATTCGTCAGTGAAGTCAATGGCCATCAGATTGCCCTTGATTGGCTTTCCAAACATAGTGTATGGTGCATGCATTCTAGTGACCGGTTGGCTCGCCGCACTACTGCCTTTCTTAGCAAAGAGCGAACGATTACCAGACTTAGCAAGCATATCATCACTGCCACTATTCTTGGAAAAGAGCGGCTTGTTGAGCTTGGTTAAGAAGCTCCCTTTTGCTGTTGACTTTTCCTCATCGTCAAAGTCTTCTTGACGATCTGACTTGATTTGAACTCCTTGAATAGATAAGTGTTCTTTATGTTTCCCTTTTGATGAGAAGAGCGGTTTATTTAATTTTCCTAAAAATGAGCCTTTTTTCTCATTATCTTCTTCGTCCAGAGCTCTTCTGCGCCCCTTGGACGAAAACATATTTTTTGCCATAATCTCCTAATCTCCCTTATTTTTCCTAAAAACTATTTCCCTATTAGCTTGCCTTATACTTATCGCGGAAGTATTCAGCAAGCTTATTTATATCCGGATCTCTCAAAGCTGTTGTATAAATAGCAAACTCATTAATGTAAGTATTACCGCTAAAAATGACCTTACCACTGCTAAAGTTATGAGTCACCTGAGTACTGCTTAGTCTTATGTTCTCGGTATGTACTAACTCACCATTAACGAAAACTTCTATAACTAGACTTGTGTTGTTCACTACAGCACTCCGCACTTGGATAGAATTATCTTTGTTATAATCTATCCTCACTGATGACGGTTGCTGCCCCCCACTGTTATCTACGCTTTTATCTGTTTTAATAAAATCTAATCTACCATCTGCCTCTAGATTAATACCCCAAGACAAAGTGTTGTCTAACTGATAAGTCAGAATTTTCCCTGACTGCTGACGATTTCCAAGCAGGATAGATGTTGTCAGACCATTGCTAAAGTCTCTCGTAAATCCCATTTCTTTTTTATCGTTTGGTTTATCACTAAGAGCAATGAATTGACGTGGCTGTTTAATAGCTTCCTCATAGTAGCTCAACACCGGATAGTTCCCAACATACGGCTGATTTGGCTTGGCGTGATTTTGAATGTCAGTATCTGTATGAGAGACCCCATCAGAAGGCAAAAGTGAACTACTTCCATCCCCATTCTTCTGCAAAATCAAATCAGCATCCGTATGAACCTCTAAATTCTTAGTGACAGGAAGTCCCATTACCCAAATACGTTTTTCAGCCTCTTGGTACTCACCGACACGCCCGAAAGAGTTAATAGCTCTTGCCGCATAAGTTAAATACTTCCCTCGCATACTATCAGTAATAGTGAACTTGCCATTGGATAAATTAGGTTTTAGAGTAAAATCTGCCGGCATACTTGGAAAGACAATGCGAGAATTGTTGCTTGCGATCCTATTCCCTGGTGTACCAATAGGAACAAGACGTTCCCCGTCTTTTTCAATGTTTCTATCACCTTCAAACCAGCCAGATTCAAGATGAATTTTAGATTTGTTATTTTTCTGTCCCTGATTCAGACTCGCTTCTCCTTCTGGAGCATCTTCTCCAACATAGTAGAACCCCTTTGAGTCTTTAAGTCTAACAGATAGGTCAGTTGGGATATCGAGGACACTTTCCTTGGCATTCGCTACAAAAAGACGAAGAACCTTCTTTTTATCATCATAAGAGAGGGTCTGACCTTTGACAGGTATGGACCGAGAAGCCTCGTTTCCCTTTCGATAGACAAAGTTTTCTGTTTCTGTTCCGTGGCCACCTTCTCGCTTAATCTGAGATAGTCTCTTCTCAAAGGACTCTTGCGCATCAAAGTTTTCAATATTTTGACCACGCTGACGCATAATAGATTGATAACCTGTTGAAAAGAAGGCCAATAACGAAACAGTAACGACAGACAAAATAATCAAGGATATCAGAACTTCCACAAGGGTTACACCCTTTCTCTTTTGTAAAAAGTGCTGTTTCATATTTTCTCCTTACTACGGTCCATTTACAAACCACAAATCTTGCTCCACTTGCTTTTTGATATCAGCAAATGTCTGCTCAAGCTGCTTATCATCTGATACATCTGTATAGACGGTTTCAGGAACCCCATCCTTAATAGCAGCTGTTAAATCATTTCCTTTCACTTTATCATTTTTATCAGCCGAGAAACCAATAACATTCACTCGCTTAATTCCTTTGCCGAATTTTTTAGAAACCTCACCAGAATATTCTATGGCCCGACTCACTTCCGGCTCAGGAGTCCCAGGTGCAAAACCAGCGTTATTTCTGGTCGAATGGAGCTCAGTTGATAAATCATATTCCCAATAATAGAAAGAAGAACGATTTACAACCCTAAATCCTTTTTCATTCCGTCCATAATCCTCAATCTTATTATCCCGGTAATTATACTTAGGATCAACTGTATAAGCAGTAGGAACTCCATCTGTCAAAAGAACTACATATTTAAGCTGAGCTGCATTATTTTGAAGACTAACCATCCCATAACGAAGACCATCGCCAGGGTTGGTTGCATGTTCTGGATTCAGATTATCAATCGCACTATTAATAGAAGTTAGCCCCTTGTCCAGCTCAAGAAAATTTTGCTGTACAAAGCTAGCATGAGAATTGAATTGTACAAGATTAACGCTGACATTACCAACTGACTGGAGTTCAGCCATCATATTTTTACTCTTCTCCCGTAAAATTTCAATGCGACTCCTATTTTTTAGTGGATTTCTAGACCACGTTTCAACTTTTCTTGTCCCATCTAGACTGAAGTTCATAGAACCAGAAGCATCAAAGACGAAGCTGATTGCTACATTGGCCTGACCTTCGATTGGATCATCACGATAAGCCAGAGCTATGCCTCTTTTCCCTTTAGCAACTTTCGAAAATACCTGCTTAGTGTTCAGAGCTGACATAGC
>JABZYU010000040.1:0-17538 GCA_015264985.1 Streptococcus sanguinis
GATCATCCTTACTATTATAGCGGAAAAATGCCAACTTGGCGAATGATTGAGAAAGGGAACTATCCTATAGAACTATACCTATAGTTTTATAAGACTTCCTTAGCCTATATACTGTATGATATAATGAAATGTGGAATTTTTTTATAGAAAGTTCCGCAAAGTTTAGGGGAAATTTTATAAAGTTAAACAATGGAAGTTTACAAAATGAAAAAGAGATATTATGAATTTTTGAATGTTCTTGTTACGGATTGTAATCCAATCAGAAACTTAGATTTTTATAAGGCTGGTTTAATTGAGTTATTTTTTATCTCACTGGTATTTATCGTTTCTATTTTCTTACGCGGTGAGATGCATCATCTGAGCATGATAGTCATGAATTTTACTATCGTTCACACGCTTATTTTGTTTCTGGCCTTTTTACTCTTCCAAAAGTTTTTTGATATTAAAGCCTTGCAGCTCATTCCGACCAGCTCTTACCTATTTCTGCATTTTGAATTGCTTTTTTGGGGCTCCATCTTTTTTGGTGAGAATCACTTAGCATTTTTTATGATTTTTATCATACTCAGCTTGTCTTATCAGTTGATTAATTTGCTCTATCAGATGGTGATCGTTTCAAAATTGAGATATTTTGAACAGAAACAAAAGATCAATATTTTGCAGATTCACGCCATCGTCCTGTGCTGCTTGTCAGCTGCAGTAGCAGTCATCACTCGCTTGTTTATGCTGTCAGGACTCTATATGATTATTGCCTTGGTAGGTTTGAGCATCGCATTGACGCCCTTGTATCTATTGGGCTATGCACAAGTTTTCACTGGCTGGAGAAATCAAGTGCCTGAAAAATTGTAGAATTGAAGGGGATTGTCGAAGAAACAATTTCCCTTTTTTTATTAAGAGGGAAGCTGGAGATATGAACGTATCCTTTATAACTGGATTGTTTATCAAGAATGATTTAAAATGGATAAGAGTAATTAATACTGAGAAGCTTAGAAGAAACAAAAATATCAATACAGGAGCTGCGAAATGAAGAAAAAATATTACGACTTTTTGAATATGATTATTATAGATTATAGTCCAATAAATAATTCAGATTTTTACAAATCTTTTCTAATAGAACTAATGGCTTAAACTAGTGGAAGGGTGGTTTAGTTAATGGTGAAGGTGAATATGAAAGATAAAGCAAAGATTACTAATATAGAAAGAGAAAGATACCATGGTCCTTTGATTACACATGGTGTTAGTTTAGGATATATCAAGCTGTATCCATGGATTGCTTTAGCATTAACTGGTTTTCTGTATTTGGGTGGAACTTATGAAGACAATCTAGGCATCTTTAAAGGACTTTCTTTGTTTTGCGGTGTTGTGAATATATTAGGTATTATCATTTCTTTTATTCCCTATTTGGTAAACGCATGGAAGGCTTTAACATATTATTTGATAGCCCTCACAGTGTTAAGCTTAGTGATAGTTACAAATTTTATTTGTTTACTAATAGTTATTTCAGACGGTAGTTCTATAGGAGCTAAGGAGATATATCAATCCCCTCTCACTCCATTTTATGTAATATTGATGATGTTCCTTTTTATCTTTGCTTGTGGTCTTTATGCTTGGTACTATCTCCCAAAGAATCAGGGGAAAGTCTGGGCTTTTAATCAAGTAAAAGAGGGAGATAGAAAGAAAACATGGTGGAATAATTTTGCTGTAGCTTTTGCCGGGGCAACAATCATTCCCTCCCTCCTAACAGGCTATATTCAGATTGCTTTTGGTGTTTTAGTGGGAATTTTGTTGACCTTGACTTTGCCAGCTGTTATGGTAGATGCGTTTTATGCAGCTATTTATATAAGGAAGCATCCGAAAAGTGATGAACTGATTTGAGGTGTTTTTAGTAGCTGACAAAAATTTGAGTGGTGTACCGAATATACCCAATATAGTTAAACAATGATAAAAAATATACTTTAAAAGGAAAATGAATGAAGAAATATTCTAATTTAGTAAATTTAGGCTGGTATCAGGGTAAGGCCCTTTATTATGATTTAGAGAAGGAACAATTAAAACTATCTAACGTTTTACAAAATACTGAGAAAATTCAGACCTATACCCCTGCCTTTATACTGATAGTTGGTCCATTGTTAAGGATGATAGCAAAGAAACTTGTAGTAGATTCTTTTAACATTCGATTAATAATACTAATTTTAACCATCTTTCTTACTGGGATTATTACTAGAATGGCAATGGTTTCTATGAAAAAGAAAACCACTTTTTTTATAGTAAATTTAGAAGGTTCTGAGGGAAAGGAGTTTATAGAAAAAGCAAAAAAACATTATAAAGTAATTAGAATAACACAATTACTTGGTACCCCATGTGTGGTACTACTTTCCATATTGTATTTAAAAGATGGTGATATGATGATGATGATACTCGGTAGTATTTTAAGTTATGCGCTTATTATGATTCATTATGACTACCAAATGTCTAAACGTAAGAAAATCTTGCAACATTTAGAAGAAAACTTTGCTAAGGTAGAGAAATAATTTTTCTCTGCCTTTATTTTTTTACAAATCTGAAAGCGCTTCATTGACAAAGCCTGCCAGATAGTTTATAATGTAATAACAGTATAGAAAATGGCAAGGAAGCCTGATTTGATCGCAATGAAGCGAGTGTTTCAGAATCAAAGGGGTTTTCTATGCCATTTTTTTGCGCACTACTATTTTTTATGGAGGATTGTTTCTATGCGGACAAAAGGAATTGTGCTGCTTTGTAGTTTGGCTTTGCTTCTGGGAGCTTGTCAAGCGGGGAATAATAAGACGACGACGGAGTCATCCTCGGCTAAGACGGAGACAACAGATAAGGACAAGGCTAAGACTTTGGATAAGGGCGTCTGGGAAGACAAGCTTTATGCCCGTCTGACTAAGCTCATCAAGGAGAATGGGAACACCAGCTCTAGCTATGATAAAAATAAAAAACCTTATGCCGTCTTTGACTGGGACAATACGACAGTCATTAATGACATCGGCGAAGCAACCTTTACCTATCAAATTGAAAATCTGGCCTTTAAGATGACGCCGGAAGAATTTGACCAAGCAGTGCGGACCAATATACCGAGTGACGATTTCGTTGAGGATTACCATAACAAAGATGGTGAACCAGTGAACATTGACAAGATCGCGGCCGACTTGCTTTCTGACTACACGGCTATTTACAATAGCTATAAGGGAATGCAAGGAGACAAGTCTCTGGAAGAAGTCAAAAAGACCGATGAATACCAAGACTTTGCTGCTAAACTCCGCTATCTTTACGAAGCGATTGGTGATACCTTCAGCTCTGACATCAGTTATCCATGGGTGACCTACCTCTATGCAGGTATGACTTCTGAAGAAGTTCAAGCTCTATCTGAAAAGTCTATTGACCAAGCTCTTCAAGACAAGCTAACTTCTGAAACTTGGGAAAGTCCAGAAGGCTTGAAAGGTGAGTCAGGCCAAATCACTGTGACCTTCAAGCGCGGTGTTCGCTCAGTCAAAGAAATGCAAAATCTCTACAAGACTCTGATGGCTAACGGCATTGATGTCTATATCTGCTCAGCGTCTTATATCGATGTGATTATCCCTTATGCTAGCAATTCTAAGTATGGCTACAATATTCCTAAAGAAAATGTTACTGCTATGCGTTTGAAAAAGGATGACAAGGGAGTAATTCAGCCAGAATATGATACCAACTATGCTCAGACTCAAGGTGAGGGCAAGACAGAGACCATCAAAAAGCTGATTGCTGTCAATCATGACAATCAAGAACCAATCCTGATTGCCGGTGACAGTAATGGCGACTATGCTATGCTCAAGGACTTCCCTAAATTGCAAATGGGGATCATCTTTAATCTCTTGAGAGATCCTAGCAAGGGAATCGGTCTTCTGCAAACCAAGGCAATTGAAACTTACGGCCAGGAAGATGCCCTTTACTACCTGCAAGGCCGCGATGAAAATAAAGGTGTACTGCTCAACGGCAGGGAAACTATCAAACTAGATAGTAAGGAAGCCCAGCTAAGCAGATAGCAGGCAGTTCCCTGTCATAGAGAGGAATGGATGCAAAATATGAAAAAAATCATGTTTGTCGGTCCAGTCGGAGTGGGTAAGACTACTCTGACCCAGCGACTGAAAGGCTTGGAGCTAAGCTACTTTAAGACTCAGGCTATTGAGTTCTATGATGCCATCATTGATACGCCCGGAGAATTTCTCCAGCATCGTAAGTATTATAATGCTCTGAACGTGACTGCAACGGAGGCTGATGTGATTGGTCTCTTGGTGGCGGCTTCCAATCAGATGCAGACCTTTCCTCAGGGTTTTTCTTCCCTCTTCAATAAAGAAGTGATTGGCATTGTCACCAAGATTGATATGGCTGAACAGCCGGAGCAAATCGAAAAAGCACGGCGGCAGCTGAAAGCGGCTGGAGCCAAGGAAATTTTTGAAATATCAGCGACGGAAAACGAAGGAATTGACCGTCTCCAGGCTTATCTGGAGTCAGACTAGGGACGAAAAGCCGAATATGGTATACTAGATTCTAACAAGGAAACGAGGAAGGAATGTCTATTTATGAAAGTAGAGCACGGTGGAAATGCGGCAGCTTTGGCTGAGGAATTTGGTTTTTCTCTAGAAGACTGTCTGGATTTCAGTGCCAATATCAACCCTTTGGGGATTTCTCCGCGGCTGAGGGCTTGTCTGACCGAGTCCATTGATTGGCTGGTTCATTATCCAGACATCAGCTACAGTCGCTCCAGAGAGCTTTTGGCACATCATCATGGACTAGAAAAGGACAAGGTCCTGTTGGCAAATGGTGCGGTAGAAGTCTTTTATGAGCTGGCCCGCTTCCTGCGTCCAAAAACGGTCCTGACTCTGAGCCCTACTTTCATGGAATATGAGAAAGCCTTCTTGCAAGTGCAGGCCAAGGTGGAGCGCTTTAGCCTTCCTTCTCCATTCTATGAATGGAATTTAGCTGACATGTTGCCAGCCTTGGATTTACTGACTGCAGGAGACGCTGTACTCATCTGCAATCCCAATAATCCGACGGGTACCTTGATTCGGCGTACTGAGTTAGAAAAGCTAGCTGACTACTTGCAAGAGCGGCAAATCTTTTTGATACTGGACGAGGCTTTTATGGACTTTCTGGACGATGAGGAGGACTATAGCTTCGTCTCACGTCTGGCTGCCTATCCAAATGCAGTAGTGGTGCGGTCTCTGACCAAGTTTTATGCCATTCCTGGTCTGAGATTGGGCTACGCTCTCAGCTGCCATCCGACTTGCTTTGATGAGATAGAGGGGAGCCGCGCTCCTTGGTCGGTTAATGCTATGGCGGATCGCGCCCTGCCTGTCCTTTTGGAGGACGAGGCCTATCAGCAAGCTACCAAGGAGTGGCTTCGAGTAGAAAGAGATTTCCTTTTTCAAGGCCTGACTGCATTTTCACAGATTCGGCCGGTAAAGCCTAGTGTCAACTATATCTTTTTTGAGTATCTGGGTCGGCAGGATCTGCGTCAGGAGCTTCGGCAGAGAAAGATTTTTATCCGTTCCTGTCAAAATTATCATGATCTGACAGACCGCCATTACCGCATAGCCATCCGCAGCCATCAGGAAAATGAACAGCTTCTAGCTTGCCTGAAAGAGGTCTTGGCGAAAGAGGCTCCTTATGACTAGGGGAATCGTTTCCTGTCCAGGTTCCTGCGGTGAGTTATTTCAAGGTTTAGTAGGAGAACAGGAGGTTCTGCTCTCCTATGGGATTGAGAAGCGCAGTCGAGTGAGATTGGATGGGGCTTCGTCTCTCGCAAGACAAGCCCAAGGTGAAAAGGTAAGGCGAGCTTTGGAGCTCCTGCCTGAGTCCAATGCTTTCTCTTTTGTTCAGGAGTCAGACCTGCCTATCAGCAAGGGCTATTCTAGCAGCACAGCTGATATGATTAGCTGCCTGCAGGCGGCCTCTCTGGGGCAGAAGCAGCTTCTAAAAGCAGTGGATTTGACGCGTCTCTGTGCCAAGATTGAGCCTACTGACTCGGTGGCTTTTGCGAACTGGACGGTCATTGATCCCCTGACTGGTCAGGTGGTTTGGCAGACAGACTGGCGACCGGAGCTCTATGTTTATATCTTGGAGCCTGTGGAGATGGTGACAACTCTTGACTTGGTTCGGATGAAGGACAGTCCTAGCTATCCAGCTGAGGAGTCCAAACGCTTGCTTCCTCTCTTTCAGGAAGCTTGTCAGGAGAAGAGTCTGGAAAAACTTGGCCATTTGGCTAGCTATAGTGCTTTGTTGAATAACAAACGGCTGCCCAAGCCCTACCTGAAAGAATTGCTGGCTTTAATAAAAGAATACCAGTGTTTAGGCCTCAATGTTGCCCATAGTGGTACATTGGTTGGTCTGTTGCTGAGCGGGGAACAGCTAGAAGTCTTGCCTCAGTTAGAGGCTGAACTAGCTCGCTCAGCCTGTGGGGCTTATTATCAGACTCGGACCTTGAGCAGGATTATTTTTGAAGGGGTGCAGCCGGTCAGGGAGGAGACAGACTAGTTTGAAAGAATTAGAAAAAATTATTGAGCAGATTCTTCCGATAGACAGAGACAAACTTCAAGAAGGCCAGCGCTATTGTGATCAGCTAGGAAAGCCGCCAGGTTCCTTGGGAAAGCTCGAGACTATCTATGCTCGCTTGCATGCCATGTTTTCTGGTCCCATTGATTTGGAGAAGAAGATTGTCCTCGTCTACGTAGCGGATAATGGCATCGTGGCTGAAGGCGTTTCAGCCAATCCTCAGGAAACGACCTATACTGTTGCTCGTAATATTCTAGCGGGGAAGTCAGGCCTGTGCGCTATTTCCAAACATGCAGGTTCAGACATCTGCCTGGTAGACATTGGCTGCAAGAAAGATATCTTTGAGGAAAATAAGGACAAGGTTTGTCATGGGACGCGCAATATGCTAGAGGAGCCAGCCATGACTCGCGAGCAGGCTATAGCGGCAATTCTAGTCGGCTACAAGAAGACAGAGGCCTTGATCAAAGATGGCTATCGTCTCTTTGGAACTGGAGAAATGGGGATTGGCAACACCACGACCTCAGCTGCTGTCATTGCGGCAGTTCTCGGTCTTAAAGCAGAAGACGTCACAGGCTATGGAGCTGGTCTGACTCAGGATATGAAGACTCATAAAACTGCCGTTATCCAGCAGTGTTTGGATCGTCACGCTCCTTATGGAGATATTCTGGATCTGACCGCTAAGCTTGGTGGGCTAGATATGCTGTCTATGGCAGGCACTCATCTCGCCTGTGCCAGCTATCAGATGCCATGTGTAGTGGACGGTCTTATCTCTCTGACGGGGCTTTTGATTGCCCATCAGCTGACCCCTCATGTCTTGGACTATAGCTTTGCTTCCCATGCTTCGACGGAGCCTGCTTACAGACTGGTCAGTGACTTTCTAGGACTTGAGCCCATGCTTTTGCTGGACATGCGACTGGGTGAAGGCTCAGGCTGTCCTTTGGCTTTCTTTCTGCTGGAAAATGCTGTCTATACCATGGAGCATATGCCAACCTTTGCAGAAGGCAGTTTGAAAGAAGAAGATTATGTTGATATTCGCAAAAATGTGACTTAAAGGAGGAAAAATATGCAACTCTATACAAAAACAGGTGACAAGGGCTTGACCAAGCTAGTTGGCGGTCAAAGTGTCGCCAAGGATGCAGAACGAGTTAATGCTTACGGAACCATTGATGAGCTGAACTCTTGGATTGGTTATACTATTACCAAGCTAGGCAAGGATGATAAGCTGAGAGATGAGCTGCTCCAGCTACAGCATTATCTCTTTGACTGTGGTTCAGACCTCTCTACTCCTAAGGGAGTTTACCCTTATAAGGTCGATCAGCAGCTGATTGACTGGATTGAGGAGAGGATTGATACCTACGCAGAAATTCCACCGGCTCTGGAAAGGTTTATCCTGCCAGGCGGTGACGAGATTGCTTCCATGATTCATGTGGCTCGGACCATTGCAAGACGGGCAGAGCGTCATATCGTAGGGGCCATGTGGACTACGGAAATTAACAATAATGTCCTGATTTTTGTCAATCGTCTATCAGATTATTTCTTTGCCTTGGCTCGAGTAATCAACTTTACTAAAAACCAAGAAGACATCGCCTATGAAAGAGGTGCTAAGGTCTTCCACAATATCACCAAGGCAGATGTTGAGCGTTGGGCAAGCAAACGCCAGTGACAAAAAGAAACAGAAAAAGTTCTGTCTTTCCAAATTGACTCCTACTGAGTCTTGGAAGGACAGAACTTATTTTAATCTTCTAAAAAAGAAAGCCGCCTATACATCATTGTATCTTCATGCTAAGCTTCGTTGATTAGCACTAGCTTTCCAATTATTGACTCTGCTCCTTTGCAGAAAGACAAGTGAAACCTCATCTTTAGAAAATTAACGTACTTAAACGTAGAGTCAATAATGGAAACTAAGCTAAAATGTTTGTTCCAAACTGACATCACTACCTTACATCGAGGCATGAAATCTACTAAAATTTAAGAATAAAGACCTGACTTAAAGCTGAAAAGCTTATCACAGTGGCGGGACCGCGCTGGATTTGCACCAGACTTCCATATCCTTAAAAGTACTAAAATCAATTTCCTAGTAACTAAATTGTAACACCTTTCACAGGGAATTACAAGGAAAATGAACTAAATTTTAATAAAAATTTAATTCTTCAAATAAGCTTGGCTTTGTAAGGAGATGCGGCACTAAAAACTTCTTATATTAATGACTTTTTCATTGCCTTGAAAGCGCTTTTGTGTTATAATTCAATATAGTACAAAGGGGTACTGAAGATAAATAAGCAATGAAGCTATATGAAAATGCTGTGACGTGTGTAGGGGAGCAGTCTTATTTTCATATAGTTTCTTTTTGTTTAAAAATAGATACAACAGAAAGGAGAAAAGATGTATAAGATTTCCTATAAGACTGAATTGCATGTGGGCAAGGGCGCTCTGCAGCAATTAAGTCATTATAAAAACGAGCATATTTTAGTCGTTGCCGATCCTTTTTTGAAGACATCTGGCACGCTGGATGCTATCTTAGCCAACTTTGATGACAGCAATGATATTGTTGTTTTCACAGATATTGTGCCTGATCCGCCAATCGAAACGGTTGTGGCTGGTATCAAGAGTGCAGGAGACAAGCCAATCAGCATTGTGCTTTCTATTGGCGGAGGCTCTGCCATTGATGCCTCCAAGGCTATGTATTATTTTGCCAAGAAGCAGGGTGCTTTCTCAGAGGCCATTCTCATCGCCATTCCGACGACAAGCGGAACTGGATCTGAAGTAACGTCCTTTTCTGTCATCACGGATGCAGAGAGAGGTACCAAATATCCTTTAGTGACCAAAGAAATCCTTCCGGATGTAGCTATCTTAGATGCGGATTTGGTTCTGTCACTTCCTGGTAACATAACGGCTGACACTGGAATGGATGTACTGACCCATGCCATTGAAGCTTATGTATCGACCAAGGCTACGGACTTCTCTGATGCCTTGGCTGAAAAGGCAATCAAGCTAGTCTTTGAATACCTACCTAAAGCCTACAAAAATGGTCAGGATGTAGAAGCGCGTGAAAAGATGCATGCAGCATCCACTCTGGCAGGTATGGCCTTTAACACAGCTTCCTTGGGGATCAATCACAGTCTGGCACATGCGGCAGGAGCTAAGTTCCATGTACCTCATGGTCGTTTAAATAGTATTTTAATGCCCCATGTCATTCAATATAATGCTGGTATAGAATTCAACAATCGGAACCGGCAGGCGACAGACAAGACTGTAGCGAGCCGCTATCAGGATATTGCCAAACTACTGGGATATAGTGCTTCAAGCCCTGTGTCAGGAGTAAGACAGCTGGTTGAAGTCATCAAGAAATTGCAAAGAAAACTAGAGATGCCAACTTCTCTAAGAGAATATGGTGTGAAAGCAGATGCTTTTGCTCAGTACAAGGTAGAAATTTCAGAAGCTGCTCTACATGATGGCTGTACTCCGACTAACCCTCGCGTCCCTACGGCAGAAGAACTGCTTAAAGTATTAGAGAAAGCGTTTTAATCCTCTGAATTGCTGTTATGCCAAAATTATTGTATAATAATTAAGAGCATGCAGTACACTTCTGAACGTTTAAAATCATGAAGAAGGTTTACTAAATTGGAAGAAAAACAAAGAATGATACAGGAATACGTTCCTGGGAAACAAGTGACCCTGGCGCACCTTATCGCAAATCCTGATGAAGTCATTTTTGAAAAATTGGGATTGCAGGCAGAAATCAAGGATGCGATTGGAATCTTGACGATCACTCCGAGTGAAGCGGCTATCATTGCGGTTGATATTGCGACCAAGGCTGCGGATGTTCAAGTTGGTTTTGTGGATCGTTTCAGCGGCTCTGTCGTGATGACAGGTGACGTTTCTTCTGTTGAGGCAGCTCTCATTGCCGTTTTACAAGGTCTGGAAGAGATTTTGGGCTTCTCCAGCACTGTCGTAACGCGGACATAAAAAATCAAACTGTCGAGGGGAAGTATGAAGGGCAGAATACTAATTGTTGATGATGATCCAATTGTAAGATTAGATATCCGAAATATATTAGAAGCAGCTGATTATGAAGTGGTGGCTGAGGCATCCGATGGCTTTGAGGCTATTGATTTGTGTCAGAAATATCGTTGTGACTTGGTCATGATGGACATCAAGCTTCCGCTTCTGGATGGCCTGACAGCGGGTAAGAAGATACTCGAAGACGCTTTAGCCTACAGTGTGATTCTACTGTCAGCCTACAGTGATGAACACTATGTTCAAAAAGCTAAAACCAATGGGATTAGTGCTTACTTGGTTAAACCTTTGGATGCCAAGTCCTTGATTCCAATGGTAGAGGTCTGCATTGAGAAGGGCCGCCAGCTTCAGCAGATGTCCAATGAAATGGTCAAGCTGTCGAAAAAGATAGACGATCGGATTGTGATTGAAAAGGCCAAAGGCTTGCTGATGGCTCGTGATCATTTGTCAGAGCCTGAAGCTTTCAAGCGCATTCGGACAATTAGTATGCAAAAGAGAGTGCCAATGATTGAGATTGCTAAATTGCTGGTGCTCCAAGATGATGTGTAATGATGTATAAAGATAAGATAAAGCAGCTTTGTCAGGAACAGACAAATTTGGATGAGGCTGATATCGAGCATCTTGTCCAACAGGCTGACGAATTATTGAAAAACTCAG
The DNA here is from genome assembly GCA_015264985.1 of Streptococcus sanguinis. GTDB lineage: Bacteria > Bacillota > Bacilli > Lactobacillales > Streptococcaceae > Streptococcus > Streptococcus sanguinis_S. Next base: position 11,227 of record JABZYU010000040.1, read on the forward strand.
CTTATGCCAATGAAGATGTCTTCATTGACGTAAAGAATATCTTTTCGGAACATGCCATTGTTATCTTTCACAAAAAACCGGAAAGCAAGCTCAGCTTGTACGAAAACTCGGTCGTAGGTGCTATGGCTTACCTGGAAAATGAGCCAGGTGTTATCCGGACCCTGGAGACGGGCGCTCCTTCGATTGGGCTTTCGGCCAGATCGCAGGAGGGCTTAGCCATCCATCAGACGGTCTTTCCGATTTTGAGAGAAGAGCGCGTCATTGGAACGCTGATTATTGAAAGAAATGCTCCTCAGACTTTACCGGACCACTTTTCTTTAGATAAAGAGAACGACGGTTTTGAGTTACGGAGCACTCCTGAGATTTCAGCCCAAGAGCAGTTTGTTTTATTTGATCATATAGATGAAGCTTGTCTGGTCTTTGACCGGCAGGGCTATCTCAAGTATTTCAATCAAGCAGCCGCTGATTCTTATCGTCATAAGCTGGGCTATATGGACTCGATTGAGGGAATGCACTATAGCAATCTGGTCTTAGACAGTCTGACTTTTGAAGAAATACAGCAGCTGGGACCGCAAGCCCCTCAAGAAAAACCTCACCAAGTTGAGGTACATTATGGCACTTATTGCTTTTTGGTCAAACGCTATTTGCTGGCTGAGAGTGAAAATGTGGTCATGATCTGTAAGGATATTACAGACATCAAGGAAAAGGAAGCGCAGCTCTTAACCCATACAACTACCATTCGTGAAATGAACCATCGGGTAAAGAATCACTTGCAAACCGTTGTTTCCTTGCTGCGACTACAGGCTCAGCAAAGTCCAGGAGCAGATACCAAAAAAGCTCTTAATGACAGTATGAATCGTGTGCTCTCTATAGCAGCGACCCACGAGCTCCTGTCTTCTCAGCAGGATGACAGCATTCAGATTGAGCATCTGCTGAAAAAAGTTATCGAAAATGTTCAGCGTTGTTTTTCCGGGCATAGGGAAATAACCCTGACCTACAGCCTGGAACCGGAACTCAGCCTCGATAGCAGCCGGGCCACTTCACTAGCGCTAATCGTCAATGAATTACTACAGAACAGCTATGAACATGCTTTTAAGGACAAAAAAAATCCAGAAAAACCGCAAATCCGTTTGCAGGTTGGACTTAAAAATGATATAATAACTTTAAAAGTACTGGATAATGGTAGCGGTTACAATCAAGAGCATTCCTTTGAGAATCATCTGGGTCTACTCTTGGTGGAGCGCTTTGTCCAAGGAAAATTGTTTGGAACCTTGTCTATCCACTCAGACCATGAGGGAACGGCAACGACCATTCGTTTTAAAAAATAAATACTACCAGACTAACAATGATGTCAGTCGAAAAAAGCAATGACGCTTGAAGAATGTAAATGAACTCTGTTTGTTTGCATTGCTTTGAGCGTCTTTTTTTGGAGGTTTTTAGTATGTCAGATAAAATTTTGAGTGTGGGGCTCGATATCGGGACAGCCACTACACAGCTGATCTTGTCAGAGCTTACCATCGAGAATATTGCTTCTGTGTTTACTATTCCTCGTGTCTATATTACAGATAAAAAAGTTCTTTATAAAAGTGAAATTATCTTCACACCAATTTCGGATCAACTCTTGATTGAGGTAGATAAGATCAAAAACTTTGTTCTGAATGAGTATGCGAAAGCAGGCATTCAGAAAAAAGATATTCAGATGGGGGCAGTCATCATTACTGGTGAGACGGCTCGCAAGGAAAATGCCAGTCAGGTGCTCCAAGCACTGAGTGGCTATGCTGGTGATTTTGTCGTTGCGACGGCTGGGCCAGACCTTGAGAGTATCATCGCTGGTAAAGGGGCCTGCAGTCATCAGTATTCCCAAGAGCATCATACATCAGTAGTCAATATTGATATTGGTGGTGGGACTTCCAATCTGGCAGTTTTCCGAGAAGGAGATGTGATTGATACAGGGTGTTTTGATATCGGAGGTCGGCTGATAAAGATGGATCCGCAGACCCAGCGGATTAGCTATATTGCTCCAAAACTGCAGACTATCATTGCAGAGCAGGGGCTTCAGCTGACAGTTGGTGAAACGGTCCATCGGGCTGATTTGGATCGACTGATTCAAGAAATGGTCTCCGTATTAGAACAGTCTGTAGGAATTGACAATCACAGTCCTTACTATGAGCTCCTACAGACCAACCACGGTCTCAAGTTGAACTATGATCTCCACTGCGTATCTTTCTCTGGTGGTGTAGCTGATGGAATATACTTGGAAACGACCTCGGCGGATGATTTCCGCTATGGGGATATCGGTATCTTGCTAGGCAGGGCGCTGAGTAAATCCAAGATTTTTGATCAAAAGAAAGTCATCCAGTCAGCTGAGACCATCCGGGCAACCGTTGTTGGAGCGGGCAGCCATACGACCGATGTCAGCGGCAGTACCATTACCTACATCTCCGATATCCTTCCTATTAAGAACATTCCAGTTCTCAAACTGGCTGCTTCTGATGAGCATGAGGATAAGGAGGGACTGCAGCAGATTATCAGGGACAAGGTGGCCTGGTTCACACTGGAAAATGAAGTCCAGCAGGTGGCTTTGGCTATCAATGGAGAAAAAAGCCCAAGCTTCGCCAGAGTTTTGGAATACGCAGAGGCTATTGTCAGTGGAATGAGCGAAAGCATTGAAAAGAAAATTCCGCTGCTAGTGGTGGTCAGAGAAGATATGGCCAAGGTTTTAGGCCAATGTCTCTTTGCTCAGTTGCCTAAGGATTATCCATTTGTCTGCATTGACTCAGTGGATGTTCAAAATGGTGACTATATCGATATTGGTAATCCAGTTATTGAAGGATCGGTCTTACCGATTGTCGTGAAAACATTGGTGTTTAATTAAACTTTTATTTACACAAAGGAGGAAGTAATCCATGATTTTGAAAACAAAATTGTTTGGTCGGCTTTACGAATTTAAATCCGTAAAAGAAGTGCTGGCCAAAGCCAATGAGTACAAATCCGGAGACCAACTAGCCGGAGTAGCAGCAGAATCTGCTGAAGAGCGTGTCGCTGCTAAGGTTGTACTAGCTCAGCTGAAACTGTCTGATTTGTTCAATAATCCGGTAGTGCCTTATGAAGAAGATGAAGTAACACGGATTATCATTGACGACGTCAATCTTCGTACTTACGAAAAGATTAAGAATTGGACAGTAGAAGAATTGCGTGAATGGATCTTGGATAACAAGACTAAGAACGTAGATATTCAGTGGCTGTCTCGTGGGTTGACTTCTGAAATGGTAGCAGCGGTTGCTAAGTTGATGACCAACTTGGACTTGATTGTAGCTGCCAATAAGATTGTCATTACCAAACATGCCAATACAACAATTGGTATGCCGGGAACATTCTCTTCTCGTCTTCAACCAAACCATACCACAGACGATCCAGACGGGATTATGGCTTCTACTATGGAAGGTTTTGCCTATGGATGTGGGGATGCTCTCTTAGGATTGAACCCAGTGGATGACTCAGTAGAAAGTACAAAACGCGTCTTGCATAAGTTTAACGACTTCATTGAAGAGTACAAGATTCCAACTCAGCACTGTGTACTGGCTCACGTTACTACTCAGATTGAAGCTATGAATCAAGGTGCTCCGACAGGATTGGTCTTCCAATCTATCGCTGGATCTGAAAAAGGAAATGAAGCCTTTGGGTTTGATGCTAAAATCATTCAAGAAGCTTGGGATACAGCTCTGAAAGTGGGAACAGCTGCTGGACCGAATGTCATGTACTTTGAAACAGGTCAAGGTTCTGAACTTTCATCTGATGCTCACCATGGAGCAGACCAAGTGACTATGGAAGCGCGTTGTTATGGTTTCGCTAAACGCTTCGATCCATTCTTGGTAAATACCGTTGTTGGATTCATCGGACCTGAATATCTCTATGATTCTAAGCAGGTTATCCGTGCTGGTTTGGAAGACCATTTCATGGGCAAACTGACCGGTATCTCAATGGGTTGTGATATCTGTTACACTAACCATATGAAGGCTGACCAAAACGACGCTGAAAATCTCTTGGTTCTTCTCGGAGCAGCGAACGTTAACTACATCATGGCGATTCCTCATGGTGACGATATCATGCTTAACTATCAAACAACTGGTTACCATGAAACAGCAACCATGCGTTCACTTCTCAACAAACGTCCGATTAAGGAATTTGAAGAGTGGATGGAAAAGATGGGCTTGATGGAAGATGGTCACCTGACAGAAATCGGCGGAGACGGATCCATCTTTATGAAATCAAATTAGCAAGGAGGAAATCATTGTGGATGAATTGCAATTAAAAGAAATGATTCGCTCATTGTTAAATGAGATGGGCGGCGACTCAGCTGTTAAAGAAACAGCAGCGACTGACCAGAACAAAGCTGAAAAACCTGCGGTTTCTCTGCAGGAAGAAGTCAAACAAGACACTTCAGTGATTGAAGATGGCATCATTCCGGATATAACAGAAGTAGATATCCAGGAGCAGTTCTTAGTTCCGAATGCCATCAATGAAGAAGCCTACCGGAAGATTAAAAAATTCACTCCGGCACGTCTGGGCTTATGGCGGGCAGGTGATCGCTACAAGACACAAAGTGTTTTGCGTTTCCGTGCAGACCATGCGGCAGCTCAGGATGCGGTTTTCTCTTACGTATCTGATGAATTTGTTAAGGAAATGGGCTTCATTCCTGTACAGACCAAGGCAGCAACTAAGGATGAGTACTTGACACGTCCAGATTTTGGCCGGGTCTTCCCTGAAGATCAACAGGCGATTATCAAAGAAAAATGCAAACCTAATGCCAAGGTTCAGATTGTCGTTGGTGATGGTCTTAGCTCATCAGCTATCGAGGCTAATGTCAAAGACTTCCTGCCAGCTCTGAAGCAAGGTTTGAAAATGTTCGGACTGGACTTTGATGAAGTGCTCTTTATCAAGCATGCTCGGGTTGCAGCTATGGACCAAATCGCAGAATTGACTGGAGCAGAAGTTATTTGTATGCTGGTTGGTGAGCGTCCAGGTCTGGTAACAGCTGAGTCCATGAGTGCTTATCTGGCTTACAAGCCAACGGTCGGCATGCCAGAAGCGAAACGGACCGTTGTTTCCAATATTCATAAAGGCGGAACACCAGCCGTTGAAGCTGGAGCCTATGTAGCAGAAATCATTAAAAAGATTCTTGATAATAAGAAATCAGGAATTGATTTGAAATAATAGGAGGTAGTGGCTTTGAAAAATGATCGATTAGGTGCAAATGTATTAAGTGCCCTTCTGATTTCAAACGTGGATGCAGGTTTGGCAGCTTCTTTGGAGCTGAAACCACATCACAGAAGCCTGGGCATTATCACTTCTGACTGTGATGATGTCACTTATGTAGCCTTGGATGAAGCAACCAAGGCAGCAGATGTCGAAGTGGTCTATGCTCGCAGTATGTATGCTGGTGCAGGCAACGCTTCAACTAAGCTGGCTGGTGAAGTCATCGGTATCTTGGCTGGTCCAAACCCAGAAGAAGTTCGCAGCGGTCTGGATGTAGCAGTCTATGAAATCGAAAATGGGGCTAGCTTCTACAGTGCCAATGATGATGACAGTATTCCTTATTTTGCACATTGTATCTCTCGTGCAGGTTCTTACCTGTCAGAGGGTGCTAATGCAGAAGAAGGAACAGCAATTGCTTACTTGATTGCTCCACCGGGTGAAGCTATGGTAGCACTGGATGCGGCTTTGAAAGCGGCAGATGTGCAGGTTGGTGCCTTCTACGGACCACCGAGCGAAACCAACTTTGCCGGCGGACTTCTGGTCGGATCACAGTCAGCCTGCCGAGCTGCCTGCGATGCATTTGCGAATGCAGTTATCGCAGTAGCAAATGATCCTAAAAGTTATTGATTAGGAGTTGATTAAATGGCAGATAGAGCACTAGGTTTAATTGAAGTAAAAGGTTATCTAGGTGCTGTAGTTGCGGCAGATGCGGCTTTGAAGGCTGCCAATGTATCATTGCTTAATATTGAAACGGTCAAAGCTGGTTTGAATACGGTTCAATTAATAGGCGATGTCAGTGCAGTCCGCTCAGCGGTTGATGCGGCAGTTGAGTTGGTACAGGATAAACCTTACTATCTGGCCAGCCATGTAATTTCTAGGCTGGATAATCAGACAGACCTTCTCTTTGTACCAAAGAGAAACAGTAAAACAGCTAAAAAAGAGATTGCTTCTACGGCGGAAACAATCCCTTCAGAAAAAATAGAAGAAAAGCCTCAGCCTGTAAAGGAAACTAAGGCTGAACCAGCAAAGAAGCTTGAAGGAGAGACAAGGACCTAC
>JABZYU010000041.1:0-17235 GCA_015264985.1 Streptococcus sanguinis
CTATTTACCAAAAGAACTTTGGCTATATGGACAAGGAAAAGAAGCTGGCTGTGGACGACAACTCGGTTTTTGAGTGGGGCTCTGCCACCAAATTGACCGTCTGGCTCAGCGTCATGCAGCTCTGGGAAGAAGGAAAAATTGACCTAAAAACAGATATAAAAGAGTATTTGCCCAAGGATTTCCTGAAACACCTCAAATACGACAAGCCCATTACCATGCTGGATCTGATGAACCACCAAGCGGGTTTTGATGAAACGCCGCTGAACACAGGAACAGGCAAGAGCTTGGAAGAATTACTAAGAAGCCAGCCCGCTCAAACTTATGAGCCAGGGACGGTGACATCCTATTCCAATTTCAGTACAGCTCTAGCAGGCTATATCGTGGAGCGCATCAGCGGACAGGACTTTGCGGATTATGTCCACGAGCATATTTTCCAGCCTTTGGGCATGAACCATACCGCTCTCTTACCTGATTTGTCGGACAATACCTATGTCCGAGACAAGCGGCAGGGTGAGAAAACCTATGATACAAACGGAAGTTTATATCTAGATAAATTGCTTCCCGCGGATATTTATCCAGCGGGGCAGGCGACAGGGACTTTTGCCGATTTCAAGCGGTTCGCGCAAGCTCTTTTGAGAAAGGAAAAGCTCTTTAAGCGCCCAGAAACCTGGAATGAACTGTATCAGACAACTTCTACATTCTCAGATAAAGCAGTCGCTAAGAATGCCCACGGCTTTTGGGTGACAGAGTATGAGATAGGCTCTATTTTAGGGCACGGCGGTCATTCTTTTGCCGGTTTTTCAACCATGATTTCGCTGGATTTCAAGTCGGGTATCGGCATGGTTACCATGGTAAATCAGAGAGAAGAAGCCACCTTTTCTTTCGGTCTGCCCGATTTAGTCTTTGGCAAGAAAAAGCAAGCCCCTAACCAGTCTCAAAAAGACTTTCAGGAGGGCATGTATCGGTCTTCCCGCTCCATTCAGCAAGGCCCGACCTCTATTTCGCGCCTTACTCCTGTTTATACTTTTTATGTGAAAGATGTGATCAAAGACGGTCATCTGCTAGTCAGCAACTACTGGCTTTGGCAACATCGCCAAGGACGAACAGAAGTTGAAACAACCTATAATCATTTAGAAAAGCTCTCGCTTTGGGAGGTGGTAAAGGATTATGGTTCTGTCGCTCTGCTGGGTCTCGCAGTTGTTTATGCTGTGCTTGTTCTTTTGTTAGCTGCTTTGGGTAAGGTGTATCGCTTGCTTTTTGGGAAAAAAAGTAAAAGAGCGACTCCAAGAAGTTGGAAAATTTGGCATTATGGCACTTGCGGACTGATTTTGGTTAGCCTAGTCAATCTAGCAGGTCTCGTCATCGTTGCCGTTTCGGGCAAGTACATGCCCGATTATCGCTGGCAAGCCATTCTCTTTGCCTTCTTAGCACTGATTTTTCTGGTCAATGCTGCGCTGCCCATCTTCCTGCGCTCAACCTTCCAAGTGAGCAAGGGTCGAAAAATCTTGACCTACTTGACCAGCAGCGCTTCACTTATCGTCGTTCTCAATATCCTCTACTGGAGCCTCTACCAATGGTGGGCACTTTAATAGAAAGGTAAGTATCATGAAAACATCATTTTTTAAACATTGCTTAACTGTGCTGACTTGCGGCTTGCTCGCTCTGGGAGCTGGTCACGCTTACGCTGACCAGCAGAAGTTGCCGTCAGGCACGCCTTACGACCAAATTGGTCAGAAAATTGAGGATTACTACAAGGAACACGAAAAAACCAGTGTGGGACTGGCGACATCTGTTTTTGACAAGGACGGACAAACCATTTACCAAAATAATTTTGGCTATGTAGACAAGGAAAAAAAGTTGGCGGTGGATGACAACTCAGTTTTCGAGTGGGGCTCTGCCACCAAGTTGACCGTCTGGGTCAGCGTCATGCAGCTTTGGGAAGAAGGCAAGATTGACCTTAAAACAGATATAAAAGAGTATCTGCCCAAGGATTTTCTCAAAGGCAAGCTCACATACGACAAGCCAATCACCATGCTGGATCTGATGAACCACCAAGCAGGCTTTGGAGACACGGGGCTTGCCAAGGGAACTAGTAAGAACTTGGGAGATACGCTCAAAAAAGTACATATCTATCAAGCCTATGAGCCGGGGACAATAACTGCTTATTCCAATTTTGGAACGGTGCTTGCTGGCTACATCGTCGAGCGGATTAGCGGACAATCTTACGCTGACTATGTGCACGAGCATATTTTTCAGCCCTTAGGTATGAAGCACACCGCTATTTTGCCCGATTTTTCGGATAATGACTATGTGGTCGAAAAACGCAAGGAAATCAAGGGCTACACCTCAGACGGTCAGCTGATTGGCGAGGCAAACAAGCCTAATCCTTACTATCCGAGCGGGCGAGCAACAGGAACTTTGAAAGACTTTAAGACCTTTGCCCAAGCACTCCTGCAAAAGAAGACACTTTTTAGGCGCGCGGAAACTTGGGACACCCTTTATACGGCGACTTCGACTTTTCCTGATAGCAAACTCCCAATCAATGCTCACGGATTTTGGAGTGACCTTTATCAAGACCGCGTTATCCTCGGTCACAGTGGTAATACGGCTGGCTTTTCATCCATATTAACTTTGGATTTCAAATCAGGTATCGCTACCGTCATTTTAACCAATCAACAATACGAAAGTAACTATCTTAAAAAAATTCCTGAGCTGATTTATGGAAACAAGGCAACTACTTCAGAGAAGATAAAAGCAGAGTTTAAACCGGGCGTTTATCGCTCAAGTCGCGTTTTCACCAATGCCTTATCAATCACGCGCATTGCTCCGCCAATAACTAACTATCTTGAGAAAAATAGTAAATTTGTCACTCAAAAATACTGGGAATTGGAGAAAAACGGCAAGCAAGAACGGCTGAAATTGCCTATCGCAGACTACCTTAAACTTTCCACATGGGATGTAGTCAAGGATTACGGCAGTCTCGTCTTGTGGTGCCTCGCTGCTTTCTATGCCCTCCTCATCCCTGTATCTGCTTTACTGGTCAAACTCTATCGGCTTCTTTTCAAGCGGAAAAATCACAAACTTACACCGCTTGCTTGGTCGCTCTGGCAATACCTGACTTGCGGGTTCATTCTATCTACCATGCTCCTGCTTTACTTCTTTATCCAAAGCGTCCTGAGTCTACATTCCTCACCAAACAGCCGTGTTTGGCTTTCTATGGGCTTTGCAGCTGTGGGAGTTAGCCTCCTGGTTAGCCTTATTGCCTCATTCTTCCTGCGCTCAAAATTCCAAGTGAGCAAGGGTCGAAAAATCTTGACCTACTTGACCAGCAGTGCTTCACTTATCGTCGTTCTCAATCTCCTCTACTGGAGCCTATATCAGTGGTGGACGCTCTACTAAAAGAAAGGAAAGTTATGACCCATTCTCAAAAAATCGAAACAATGATTCAAAACGGCTCCGACAACTCTACACCGTTTGCTATCCCAATCCTGACAAGGAAACGATTATCCTGCTGCACGGTGGACCGGGAACGCCTGATGACTTCAAGCTCTTTATCCCTAAGCTCGAAAAAGATTATCAACTGATTGTCTTTCACCAGCGGGGAACGAGGAAATCGCCCTGTCCGAGTGGCGACTACAGCATGGAGGCCTACATTGCAGACATCAACACAATCGCCGACCACTTCAATGTAGATAAATTTCACCTTTTGGGGCATTCCTGGGGTGGATTGTACGCGCAAATCTACGCCAGCAAAATCCCTGAGCGGCTCCTTAGTCTCTTTCTTTCCTCGCCGGGAACAGGCACGGGCAAGCAGTGGAAACAAATGGAAAAGGAAATGATGAATTACAATAAAAATCACTGCACGACTATCGAATGGCTGAAAATGGGAATCTATTCTCTGCTGGGAGGTCTTGGCAGTTCCAAGGCTTCGCAGGCTCTCTATCGTCAGGTTGCTCGCAATTACAATGCCGACTATCCAGCCTTTCGCGATGTGACGTTTAACTTGAGCAATGTTTCAGTCCGGGCAGGCAATCAGACAAGAAAGGAAATTATGGCCTATCCTCTCTTGCCCCGCCTAGAACATCCTGTTTTTCCTATTACCGTGACTTTCGGTGACAATGATATTTTTGGTGCCAGCATGCACTTTGTCATCAGCCGCTATCCCAGCGCTCAGGTGTTCACGATTAAAAACAGCGGCCACTTCCCATTTCTTCATAATCCGCAGGATTACTTTGCTATCTTGCACCAGCATTTTCAACCTTAGCATGAACCTCTAAAGTTTTCCAACTTTAGAGGTTTTCACTTATCTGCAACTTATCCCTCTTTTTCGGGCTCTTTGTCAACTGTAGTGGGTTGATGAAAAGTTATAATCTGGAGAGGACTAAATCAGTCCTCTCCTTTTTGATGTTCAAAGCGATGAGGATTCTAGTTTTAAAATTGTCAAAGTTCCGAAATCCGAAAGCATTGCGCTTGATGACCTTGATGAGGTTGTTAGTAGCTTCTAGTTTTGCGTTTGAGTAGGGCAGTTCCAATGCGTTCAGGATCTTATCCTTGTTTTTCAAGAAGGTCTTAAAAACAGTTTGAAAAATAGGATTTACATAAGAAATGGTATCTTCAATGAGTCCAAAGAAATGCTCGGTTTTTTTCTCTTGAAAATGAAAAAGCAGGAGTTGGTAGAGTTCATAGTGTTCTCTGAGTTCTTGAGAGTAAGAAAGTAGCTTTTCCAGAATCTCTTTGTTGGTCAAATGCAACCGAAAAGTTGGACGATAAAAGCGTTTATGACTTAGTTTTCGACTATCTTGTTGGAGCAGTTTCCAGTAGCGTTTGAGTGCCTTATATTCGTGTGATTTTCAATCAAATTGATTCATGATTTGAACACGAACACGACTCATAGCACGGCTGAGATGTTGCACAATGTGAAAGCGATCAAGGACGATTTTAGCGTTTGGGAATAGTTTTCTGGCAATATCATAGTAGGGGCTAAACATGTCCATGGTAATGACTTTCACTCCGTTTCGGACTTGTCTGTAGTAGCGTAGGAAGTGATTGTGAATCATTGCTTGTGTCCACCCATCTAAGATAGCTATGATCTTTCTGGAATCGAAATCCTGTGCAATAAAGCTCATCTCTATCTGCCGATTGAAACAGTCACTTCCCTGACTGTTTCCACATCCCAGCTCATGTATTCTGGAAGGCAGTTAAGGTCAGTCTTGAACTTGAATTCTTTCAATTTACGAATGACGGTGGAAGTAGAGACAGCTAAGCTTTCAGCGATGGCCGTCATAGGGACTTTCTCGATTAGTTTTTGAGCGATTTTCTGCTTAACGATGGTTGCGATTTGGTGCTTCTTCTTGACTAAGGAAGTCTCTGCGACAGCCATTTTCCCACAGACTTTACAGCGAAAACGTCGTTTCTTTAAGCGAATCAGCGTTTTATATCCCGCACACTCTAGATAGGGAATCTTTGATTTTTTTGGAAGTCATATTTAGTCATTTGTCCTTGATAGTGAGGGCATTTAGGAGCAGGATAATCTAGCTTAGCGATGGTTTCTTTATGAGTTCCAGCATCTAAAACATCCAAGATAGTGATATTAGTGTCTTTCATTCCCAGTAAGTTTGTGATAAAATTTAACTGTTCCATAAGAGTCTTTCTAATGATAGTTTCATCGCTTTTCATTATAGGACTTATGGGACTTTTTTTCTACAACAAAAGAGGCTCCATCATTCCTACAGCGGTTTTACCCACTACAGAAATTATAGAGCCTGAAAAGCCTTAAGTCCAATGGACTTAAGGCTCTTGCTATCTATGGATTGGCTGTGGAGCTAGAGCTGGAAGAGCTTGAGTCTTCTTGACTGCTGTCTTCGTCGCTGCTGCTAGTTTGGAACTGCTCTGGATGCAGTGCCCGATAGCTTGGCGAATTAAAGAGGTCCACAGTGGAGACATTGCCTCGTTTAGAGTAAAGACTGGTTGACTGGTCGCCTTTTTCCTTTTCAATAGCCAACAAGGCTTTCATTGAATTAAGATAAGAGTAATCTTTAGGGTTGACCTTGCCTAAGTCATTTCCCTTGTAGAAGCGAATCAAGTCACCGGTTTGAATAGCGTCACTCATCTTCAGCTGAGTATTGGCGGCATTACGAATCTCATCCAGCTCTTTCTTGATAGTTTCGTCTGGATTGGTAATTTCCTCACCGGTTTGGGTGTAATAGGTTCGTCCGTTGAAGCTAGTGTATTTTGGAGTGACAAAGTTATTGCTGGATCGGAATGCTGTGATTTGCTGATGCTGAGATGACAGCAGGTCTTGTCCAACCTGAAGGTAGTTCTTAGAGTCAATGCCCAGCAAATGCTCCAATGTTGGCAGCATATCCACTTGGCCGCCGTAGGTATCAATTATCTTTCCTTTGTCCATGCCAGGCACCACTACCATGTAAGGCACGCGCTGCATCATAGCATTGTCGTAGTTGGACCAAGTCTCAGAAGTCTTGCCTACAAGAGGGGCCAAATTAGGATTGCGTGTTTGGGAAATTCCAAAATGGTCTCCATAGAGAACGATAATAGAATTGTCATAGAGGCCGGATTCTTTGAGATAATCAAACAAGGCCTTAACAGAAGAATCTAGATAGTTGGCAGTGGCAAAGTAGCCATTGATGGTTTCATCCTTGGTCTTAGCCAGCGGGAAGCCAATTTCGTCGCCAATCAAACTTGTCGTGTAAGGATAGTGATTGGAAACCGTGATATACTTAGCATAGAAAGGCTGCTGCAGATGTTCCAGGTATTTAATGGAATCTTTCAGCATAATCTTATCGTTCAAGCCGTACTGGAAGGAGTTGGTGTCGTCCTGTTTGGTAAAGTAAGACGCGTCGAAGAAATAGTTATAACCCCATTGCTTGTAGGCTGTATTTCGGTTCCAGAAGCTTCCTGTATTTCCATGAAAAACAGCAGAGGTGTAGCCGCCGTTTTTGGAAAGAATAAAAGGTGCAGCTTGCTGGGTATTAGTACCACCGTAGTTGACCATGAAGGACCCTTGATTGAGGCCGAAGAGCCCAGTTTCAATCATGGTTTCAGCATCAGAAGTCTTACCAGCCTTAACCTGGTTGAAGACATTAGAGAAAGCTAAAGTCGAGTTGGAGTGGTAGAGGGAATTGAGGAAAGGTGTCACCTCGTACTCTTTCCCATCTGCCTGCAGCTTATAGTCAATTAGGAACTGCTGGAAGCTTTCCAGATGGACATAGATAACATTGCGTCCTTTGGCAATCCCGTAATATTCTGGATTTGGTTCCGCATAGTGGGATTGGATATATTCTGTTACTGGTTCCAAGTCTTTTTCAGAAGCTTTGGAGCGCTCACGATTGGCGGTATATGTCTGGTTAGCACTGTAACCTAGAAAGGCTGGCAAGCCCAGAGCCCGAACGACATAATAGTTGGAAAATCCACGTGACAAGAGCTCAGGCCGGTCAATTTCAGCCAAGAAAAGGTTTGCTGAGAAAAGCATGGCAGACAGGGAGGTCACAGCAAAGCTGGCGCGTTTATTGAAAGGCCGGTCATCCATTCGGATGTATTTCTTAAAAAATAAGAAGGCCAAAATTGGGAAATCAATCAGATAAAGAATATCCCAAGGGCGGAAGAGCTCAAGTGCTGCTTCCCCAAGTCCAGCTGAAACGCTGCTAGAAGCCAGCATAGTATTGACTGTGACAAAGTCACTGAACTCGCGGTAGTAAATGGAGTTAGATACCAGCCAAGCAAAGAGGAGCAGATAGATTCCGAAGGCTAGGCTGTAGAATAATTTGGTTCGTTTTACATAAAGTGCTAGTCCTAGCAGCAAAAGGCTGATAGGGAAAGGGTTGATAATAGCTAAAAATACTTGATAAGCACCTTGAATATCAAGGTTAAAATCAATCGTATAGGCCCACATGGTTTTTATCCAATAGAGGACCAGTAAAATCAAGACAAAACCTAGTCTCGTACTCATGAAATTGAGTAAATTCTTGGTTATTTTTTTCACAAAAAGTTACTTCCTTGTCTTATTTCCTAAAAATTTTCTTCTCTAAGTATAACATAATTTCTCCAGTTAAGGAAAATTTGAGCCGCATTTGAGATATTTTAAATCGGCGAAATTGTAATATTCCTATAAAAGCCTTATCCTCTCTATAGAGAGGTTTATAGTCGTTTTGCACTCGTTTGTGAAATCTTTTATTAACTCAAATGTAAAATATGTTTTGAGAATTTTCACAATCTTTGGTATAATATAATTTATGAATAAACTTACTGTTACTCAACAGGCAGAAGAAAAACTGAGAAAGGGCATTCTTTTATTAGATAAAAAGGATTTTGGTGCTCTTTCGCTTCAGAATCAATGCGTGGAGCTGCAAAACCGTCAGGGAAAGTTCTTAGGCACAGCCTATCTCTCTCCGCAGAATAAGGGAGTTGGCTGGCTGATTTCCCAGAAGAAGGTAGAGCTAAACTCGGATTTTTTTCAAGGTCTCTTTGAGCAGGCTAAGCGCAGACGTTCTGCTTATTTTCATTCGTCTGACACGACAGCCTTTCGACTCTTTAATCAAGAGGGGGATGGCTTCGGTGGCTTCACGGTGGATTTCTACAATGACTTTGCGCTTTTTTCTTGGTACAATGACTTTGTCGTTGCTATCAAGGAGCAGATTCTGACAGCCTTCGCTAAGGTTTTCCCAGAGATTCAGGGAGCTTATGAAAAGATTCGTTTCAAGGGTTTGAACTACGAATCCGCTCATCTCTACGGAGCAGAAGCTCCAGAAACCTTCACAGTCTTGGAGAACGGTGTTCGCTATCAGGTTTTTCTGAATGATGGTCTCATGACCGGTATCTTTCTGGATCAGCACGAGGTGCGTGCTAGTCTGGTAGATGGTCTGGCTGCTGGTAAAAGTTTACTCAATATGTTTTCCTATACAGCTGCTTTTTCAGTAGCAGCAGCCATGGGCGGTGCCAGTCAGACAGTATCAGTTGATTTGGCCAAGCGTAGCCGTGAGCTGTCAGAAGCTCATTTTCTGGCCAATGGTCTGACACTGGATCAGCATCGCTTTCAGGTGATGGATGTCTTTGATTATTTCAAGTACGCTAAGCGTCACGATCTAAGCTTTGATGTCATTGTGATAGATCCGCCTAGCTTTGCTAGAAATAAGAAGCGAACATTCTCAGTTGCTAAAGATTATCATCGTTTGGTTGCACAAGCTTTGGAAATCCTGAATCCTCAGGGAATCATGATTTTAAGCACCAATGCAGCCAATCTTTCCAAAAGTAAGTTTAAACAAGAAATTGAAAAAGGTCTTGCCGGCAGAAAGCACCGCTATCTTGCGGAGTATGGCCTGCCAGCAGACTTTGTCTATAATAAAAAAGACGGGAGCAGTAATTACCTCAAGGTATTTACAATAAAGGTGGACCAATGAAATTAGTCGTTTCTGTAATGCCCAAGAGTTTAGAAGAAGCTCAAGAAATTGATGTATCACGCTACGAAGAAGCGGATATTATTGAATGGCGGGCAGATTTTCTGGCCAAGGATGACATTTTAAATGTTGCGCCAGCTATTTTTGAAAAATTTGCCGGACGTGAGTTGATTTTCACGCTACGGACCCGTCAGGAAGGCGGAGAAATTGAACTGTCCGATGATGAATACGTAGCTCTTATCAAGGAAGTGGCCGGTTTTTACCAGCCGGATTATATCGACTTTGAATATTTCTCTCACAAGGGAAAATTTGAAGAAATGCTAGAGTTTCCTAATCTGGTGTTGAGCTACCACAACTTCGAGGAAACACCGGAAAATATGATGGAAATCCTGTCTGAGCTGACTTCTCTGACCCCTAAGGTGGTCAAGGTTTCTGTCATGGCTCACAATGAGCAGGATGTGCTGGACTTGATGAACTATACTCGCGGTTTTAAGACTTTAAACCCTGAGCAGGATTTTGTTACTATTTCCATGGGAAAAGTCGGCAAGATTTCTCGCATTGCGGCTGATTTGACAGGTTCCAGCTGGTCATTTGCCAGTCAGGATATGGCGTCAGCACCCGGTCAGATTTCTCTGAGCAATATGAAGAAAATTCAGGAGATTTTGAATGAGAATTAATGGCCACACCCGCATGGCTGCTGTGGTTGCCAAGCCAATTAAGCACAGTATTTCTCCTCTTATTCACAATATGGCTTTTGAAAAGACTGGTGTCAATGGTGTCTATCTAGCTTGGGAAGTAGAAGTGAAGGATCTGCAGGCCAGTATAGAAAATATCCGCAGATACGATATGTTTGGTGTCAATCTTTCCATGCCCTACAAGCAGGAAGTGATCCCTTATCTGGACGAGCTGGATGTCAGCGCTCGCCTTATCGGAGCAGTCAATACGGTTGTGAATAAAAATGGAATTTTAGTTGGTTATAATACAGATGGCAAGGGATTTTTTAAGAGCTTGCCTTCTTTTGCTATTCGGGGCAAAAAAATGACGATTTTGGGGGCAGGTGGAGCAGCGACAGCGATTATTGCCCAAGCAGCTTTGGACAATGCAGAGGAAATTTTTGTTTTCACTCGACAGTCTTCCTATGAGAAGACTGTCAGAAAGATGGCAGCTATCAGTCGCCAAACCAAGAGTTCTATCCAGGTACTAACCTTGGAAGATGCGGATAGTTTGCAGGATACAATCAATCAATCAGACCTTCTGGTCAATGGGACTAGTCTAGGTATGGATGGCATCAGCATGCCCCTACCTGAACAGCTTGAACTACCTGACCAGATTTTAGTTGCGGATGTTATCTACCAACCTTTTGAAACGCCCTTTCTCAAATGGGCCAGAAATCAAAATGTCACAGCGGTCAATGGACTTGGTATGCTGCTCTATCAGGGAGCAGAAGCCTTTGAGCTTTGGACCGGCAAGACCATGCCCAGTCAGGAAATTTGGCAGTGTTTAGAAGAATTGTACAACAATTGAATAAGAGGAGAGCAAGATATTGAAGAAAAAAATTATGGTATTAATTATTATTCTGTTTATTATTATCTTAGGAGGATTTATTTTTATGCAACAAATAGAACATTCAAAATTAGAATCTAGAAGAGACAAGCTGATTAAGCATGCTTTCTCTCTTTTTGAAGAACAAACAGCTCTTTATATTAAGGAAAACTATGCTGGTATTAATAAAATTGAATTTTCTCCTATCTTTTTTGAAGAAGGAGGACCTAATGATTACTTATCTATTCAAGTTGTGCCAGTCATTTATGATCAAGAAGGAAATAAGGCCTATTTGGGACGTAAAGTAGGAAAAACATCTTTCCTCAGTTATGGTTTGCATTTTGGTGTTGAATTTGATTTTGGGATTGATAATGAAGAAATTATTGTTTTAGAGAATTCGAAAGCTGGTGGAGATATTGATGTATCTGACGCTAAGACTCTCCCTGAGAATGCAAAAATGTCTAAAGGATATGGAATTGATGATAATATAAGTGCATTAGTAAAAGATGGTCAGTTGAAAAATGTCGAGAAAAAGGAGGGTGGTAGTCCTCAAGTCGAAATTGTTTATAACCTAGAAATTCAGAAAGGAAATTATCGGAAATGGCGTTGACAGATGAAGAAATTCAACAAGTTATGGCAAAACGAAAAGAAATAATTGAGCAAAATGAAGATACCGTGTTCTATATAGGTACTAATGAAAATAGAAAATATTATACTATTATAGAAATAAAAAACGAAACAACTCAAGGTATTGCTTTCGTGCCTTCGGATTCAGAGGGGAAAAATTTAGATTATACACAAACTAGTGTGGTTTATTTAGGAACTCAAGTTGGATTAGAGACGGTTTGGGTTACTCCGACGGATCCAATTCTTGTTCCAAACGAATCAACTAGAAATGCCATAAAAGCCCGTGAAGCTTTGTCTCCTCAGTATAATGATATGGAGTTGTTCTATAAAAATGCAGCAGAAGAGGTTGCTAAACATAATGGAACTATTACCAATCTCTCTGCTTATAGTCAGTCTGGTGTCCCTGGGGTAAAAATAGGGGCTAAATATAAGGTTCCCCAAATAACTACTTTTGTAGATTGGGGTGGCATAGGTGCTCTAAATAGTGGCGTATTTACAAAGAGTGAACTAGAGTATATTAATAGTCATACACACTCATATAGCGATTCTGGCAAAGATTTAACCTCCTTAGACGGTGGAGGGGGAAAAATTGTGTATGGAAAGGTTTTTACAGCAGAAGGTACTCATGGTATCAATTCTCCTTGGGGAGATCATGCTCCAGAGTTTTTCCATTTGAAGGGGAACCGTTTGGATATTGACTGGTATTATAAGAAAAATATGTTTGCTACTGGTATGAGCGAAGCGCAGGTAAGAAAGATTGCTAAGGTAAAGGCTCAAAAAGCGAAAGAAACTAATTTATTGGATTGGGGGACATGGTTTGACAGTACAAATCCAGAAGTCTATGTCAAAGAATATTTGGAGAAATATGGTCCTTTTGAACCTGAGCCAGTTGATAAAGTAAAATTGAATAACAAGACCATTATGGAACTGCACAAGAAAATGGGGAGTGTTTCAGGAAGTAAGCTCATCAGTCTGCGGGAAGAATTGGTAGCCACAGTAGCTGATAATGCTCGCTTGCAAGGCAGTCTGTATCAGTCAGAAGTTGATCAGAAATTGGCACAGGCTAAAGAAAGCGCGGAAAACCATATATCTGAGGTGCATGAGGCAGCATACCAAATGGCAAAGAGTTTATCAAGTTCGGAAGTGGAAACTTTGTTGAGCGAGTTTACCTTGGAGACTTGTTGGGATGCTGGTTTGGAAACTGGGACACTTGAGCAGTCGGCTAGCTATGCAAGAAAATTATCTGAGATTGCTGAGGTGTTGGAAGCTGCGTCTGGTAAAATAGTGGCTCTGGATAAGGAACAGGCTGCTTTGTTTGGTTTATCAAAATGATAGGAGGATGAAATGGTAGGAGGAGCTTTAGCTATTGATAAGCTGTCAGTTGAGAATGCTTTGAAGGAACTAAAGAAAGAGCAAGAAAGGACAGCTATTCGAGCGGTTATTGCGGCTAAGAAACTAGTCATTGCTCAGGAAGGGATTGAATTGCAGGATTGGTTTAATGGTCACGCTGAGAAGATGAAGTCTTTTGCGGCGACGGTCTTGGTAGAGGATTTGAAAGGTGGCTTTACTGGTAAGGCTGCCGAGGCAGCGGAGAGTGCTTTGCAGTCTGTACCCCAGCCGAACTTAACAAGTCCAATCATTGGAGGATAAACTGTGACTCTACGCCAAAAGAATATTGAAGAGTTAGAAAACGCATATATTAAAAAAACGAGGCAATTTAATGAGTTTGAATGGGACTGTGAGGATTTGCGAAAGGATGTGCAAAGGCATACAGAAGACTTGGCTGACTGGGTTTATTATTTCTATCGTCGGACATCAAGTAGACATTTTAATTCGATTTCTAATCAGCTGTTTTACCTACAAGAGGAGTTTGAAGTCAAACTGAAGCGCTTTGAAAGACGCTTGGAAGATGAGAGAGAAGTTGAAAGGAAGAAATTTCAACAGGAGCTGGATCGGTTGTGTCGACAAGGATATGAGGAGGATTAGTTTTCTCTGATATACTAAACGAAAGTTTTCACCAAACTAAACAGAGTGAGTCTCTCAAAACAGTATTTTTGAGATTGTTGAACAGATTTATAAAGTTAATAAAAAGAATATAGATGTCTCATTTTACTAGACACACACAGGAGAGTATTAATAAGCAGACTAGAAATAGCTACTGATACTGAAATATTTGACGTAATTTGATATACTAGGAAGCAAGTATAATTTTTTTGATTGACTCGGAATGGAGGCGCTTATGAAACTGAATGTGAATCTCCCGCATCATCCCTATGATATTCTCATCGAAAAGGGGTCTTTATCTCAGGCTGGAAGTTGGCTGCGTCAGCTTTGGCAGCCTCAGAAGGTAGTCATCGTCACGGACAATCGAGTGGCTCGACTCTATGCGGAAAAGGTCAAGCTGAGCTTGGAAGCGGCTGGCTTTGAGACTTTTGTCTTTGACTTTTTGGAGGGTGAGGCCAGCAAGAACTTAAAGACGGTCAACAAAGTCTATGAGGTTTTGGTCAAGGTTGGTTTGACCCGCAGCGATGGTATCGTGGCCTTGGGTGGCGGAGTTGTCGGAGATTTGGCAGGCTTTGCTGCTTCGACCTATATGCGGGGCGTGCATTTCGTGCAGGTTCCGACTAGTCTGACTGCTCAAGTGGACTCCTCTATCGGTGGTAAGACAGGTGTCAATACGCCTTGGGCCAAGAATATGGTTGGGACCTTTACCCAGCCTGACGGAGTTCTGATTGACCCAGAAGTCTTGCATACTTTGGGTCAGCGGGAACTGATCGAAGGTATGGGTGAGGTAGTAAAATACGGCTTGATTGAGGATAAGGAACTCTGGGATGAGCTTTCGGAAATGGATGGCAGCCCTGAGTCGATTTTGGAGCATGCGGAGAGCATCATCTACCATTCCTGCGATGTTAAACGTAAGATTGTGGTTGAGGACGAGCTGGATAATGGCGTCCGCCTCTATCTGAATTTTGGCCATACTATTGGGCACGCTATTGAAGCGACAGCGGGCTATGGAAAAGTCATGCACGGTGAAGCCGTGGCGATTGGCATGGTACAGGTTTCCCGCGTCGCTGAAAAGAAAGGCCTCATGCCAGCCGGAATTACAGAAGACATCGTCCGTATGTGTCAGAAATTTGGCTTGCCGGTGGATTACCAGCCATGGAATGAGAATGCTCTTTATCAGGCCTTGACCCATGATAAGAAGGCACGAGGCAACTCTATCAAGCTAGTACTGGTGCCTGAGCTGGGTTCGGCTAGTATTCACCAGATTCCGCTGGAAGAGATGAAAGAATTTCTGAAGAAATAAGTGCCAGATGGAGTTTAAGACGATTGGACAGTTTGGATGAAAAAATAGACAGAATGTCCAACTTTTTCCATCTCAGAATAGGAGAAAATGTATGAGATACTTAACAGCAGGAGAATCCCACGGACCACGTCTGACAGCTATTATTGAGGGAGTGCCGGCTGGTCTTCCTCTGACCGCTGAATATATCAATGCTGAGCTCAAGCGCCGTCAGGGTGGTTACGGCCGTGGTGCTCGCATGAAGATTGAAAGCGACCAAGTCGAGATTACGTCTGGGGTTCGGCATGGCTTGACCATGGGCGGACCGATTACTCTCAATGTTACAAATCTGGACCATCAGAAATGGCTGGAGATTATGAGCGCGGCAGATGTGGATGAAAAGAAAAAAGGGCTGCGCAAGATTACCAAACCACGCCCTGGCCATGCGGACTTGGTCGGTGGTATGAAATACCGCTTTGACGATTTGCGAAATTCCCTGGAGCGTTCTTCTGCCCGCGAAACGACCATGCGTGTAGCAGTTGGAGCGGTAGCCAAGCGCTTGCTTGAAGAAATCGGTGTAGAGGTAGCCAGCCATATCGTGACCTTTGGTGGTATTGATATTGATGTGCCGAACAATCTGACTGTAGGAGAAATCAAGGAAAGAGCTGCCCAGTCAGAGGTTTCCATTGTCAATCCCGATCGCGAAGAAGAAATCAAGGCCTACATTGACCAGATTAAGAAAGACGGGGATACCATCGGTGGTGTCATTGAGACTGTCGTTGGTGGTGTGCCGGTCGGTCTGGGCTCCTATGTCCAGTGGGACAAGAAGCTGGATGCCAAGATTGCTCAAGGAGTCGTGTCCATCAATGCTTTCAAGGGAGTCGAGTTTGGTGTGGGCTTTGAAGCCGGCCGTCTCAAGGGCAGTCAAGTCATGGATGAAATCCTCTGGTCTGAGGAAGATGGCTTCACTCGCAGGACCAATAATCTAGGCGGCTTTGAGGGCGGTATGACCAATGGTCAGCCAATCGTGGTGCGAGGTGTTATGAAGCCCATTCCAACCCTTTACAAGCCTCTGATGAGCGTGGATATTGAGACCCATGAGCCTTATAAGGCGACAGTAGAGCGGAGCGATCCTACGGCTCTGCCAGCGGCGGGTGTTGTCATGGAAAGCGTGGTGGCAACAGTTTTAGCCACCGAAGTTCTGGAGAAGTTCTCTTCGGACAATCTGGAAGAACTGAAGGATGCGGTAGCTCGCCATCGGGAATTTGTCAAGAACTTTTAGAAGTAAGGAGAAGGGCATGGAGAGAAAAACAGTCTATATCGCGGGTCTGGGACTGATTGGAGCTTCCTTGGCTCTGGGCATCAGGCGAGCTCATCCTGAGATAGAGATTCTTGGCTACAATCGCAGTGAGGAATCGCGCAGAGTTGCCTTGGAACGTGGAATGGTAGACCGGGTAACGGATGATTTTGCCGCCTTTGCTCCATTGGCTCATGTGATTATTCTGGCTGTGCCTATCAAGCAGACCATAGCATTTATCAAGGATCTAGCAGAGCTGAACCTAAAGGAGAATCTTATCATCTCAGATGCTGGCTCAACCAAGGCTGAGATTGTGGCAGCTGCAGAAAAGTACCTGAAGAATAAGCCCGTCCGCTTTGTCGGAGCTCATCCTATGGCCGGAAGTCACAAGACCGGAGCCAAGGCAGCCCATGTCACTCTCTTTGAAAATGCCTATTATATCTTCACGCCCTCTAGCCTGACCAAGCCTGGTACGCTTGAGGAAATGAAAGACTTGCTGAGTGGTCTTCATGCTCGCTTTATCCAGGTGGATGCATCTGAGCACGACCGAGTGACCAGTCAAATCAGTCATTTTCCTCATATCCTAGCCTCCAGTCTTATGAAGCAAGCGGCAGCTTATAGCCAAGAGCATGAGCTGACCCAGTCTTTTGCCGCCGGTGGTTTTCGAGATATGACGCGGATTGCGGAGAGCGAGCCAGGAATGTGGACCTCTATTCTCTTGACAAATCCTCAAGCTATCTTGGAGCGGCTGGAAGATTTTAAAGATCAGTTAGACAAGGTGGCCGCAGCGATTGAGGCCAAGGACGAGACAGCTATCTGGGAATTTTTCGACCGAGGACGGCAAAGCCGCAAGCAGATGGAAATTCATAAGCGGGCCGGTGTAGATAGCTTTTACGACCTCTTTATTGAGGTGCCCGATGAAGAAGATGCGATTTTGGGTATTTTGGAGCTTCTGCGCGGAATTTCAGTCGTCAATATTCGTATTAACGAGGAAAACCGTGAAGATATCAATGGTATTCTGCAAATCACCTTTAAAAATCACCAAGATTTAGAAAAATCTGCTAAAATAGTAAGAG
>JABZYU010000042.1:0-17100 GCA_015264985.1 Streptococcus sanguinis
GGCTCATAACCCGAAGGTCGTAGGTTCAAATCCTGCTCCCGCAATTTGGCTCGGTAGCTCAGTTGGTAGAGCAATGGATTGAAGCTCCATGTGTCGGCGGTTCGATTCCGTCTCGCGCCATACATTATCATAGTGGTGATGCGGGTGTAGTTTAGTGGTAAAACTACAGCCTTCCAAGCTGTTGTCGCGAGTTCGATTCTCGTCACCCGCTTTGAACGTTTGTTCATACCAAGTTTTTGAACTTGGGCGCGTAGCTCAGGTGGTTAGAGCGCACGCCTGATAAGCGTGAGGTCGGTGGTTCGAGTCCACTCGTGCCCATTTTGGAGAATTACTCAAGAGGCTGAAGAGGACGGTTTGCTAAATCGTTAGGTCGGGTAACCGGCGCGGGGGTTCGAATCCCCCATTCTCCGTATGAATAAGGAGTTTAGCATTTGCTATCTCCTTTTCTTATACTTTCTTGTCCTGTTTAGTGAGGTTTTTCTGATGAATCGATTTAAAAAGTCTAAGTTTCTGCTTTCTTTTTTTGTATTAGTTGTTGCAATGACGATACTTATCTTATCTACCTCTTCAAGTTGGTTTGTATCAACTACTTCAAATATTATTTCATTGGTAGATAGACTTGTTGGCTCTCCTTTTGCTTTTGTAGCTGATAAAAAAGAAGAAATGTCAGATTTGATGTCTACTTATAGAGAGAATCAACAGCTCAAGAAGAATCTTTATAAGGTTGAGGAAAAGGCTGGGAAGGCAGATTCCTTAGAAGATGAAAATGAGCAGTTGCGAAAACTTCTGGAATTTAAAGAGACTGATAAAAATCAAGTTCAAATTGCCAGCGAAGTGATTGCCCATACGCCAGCATCCTGGAAAAATGAGCTGACTATTGACAAGGGGACATCTGATAATGTGACAGATGCTATGCTAGTAGTCGCTAATGGTGGTCTAGTAGGAAGTGTTTCTGAAACTAGTAGTCAGTCTAGCTTAGTTTCTCTACTGACTAACGAGGAAAACTCAACTAAAATTTCTGTTAGAATTCAAACGAAGTCTGGTCCAATTTATGGGATTATTACGGGTTATGATGCAAAAAACTCTGCTTATATCATCAGTCAGTTAAATAGTGCTGAAGATATAAAAGAGGGAGATGAGGTTGCAACCAGTGGCTTGGGTGCTTATAATGCAGAAAATATTCCTGTCGGTAAGGTACTTTCCGTGTCTGAGGCTAAGGATCAGTTAAACAAGATTGTCCTGGTTAAGCCGGCTGCTGATTTGTCGGATATCCGTGCTGTAATGTTAGTAGGGAACTGATATGAGAGATATTAAAGAACATCTTTTGACTCCTATTATTTTATTTTTTGTCTTATTGATAGACGGACAAATTTCGACTTTTCTGGCTAATATTCTGCCTTTGCAATGGCACCTAGTCAGTCATTTTATCTTTATTTTCATGCTTTTTGTTTCCATCAACCTCTCTAAAAACTATAATATTCTCTTATTTTGCTGTCTGGGGCTGATTTACGATGTTTATTATTTTCATACCATCGGTATTGCTCTTATTCTTTTTCCTCTTTTAAGTC
Source organism: Streptococcus sanguinis (assembly GCA_015264985.1). Classification (GTDB taxonomy): domain Bacteria; phylum Bacillota; class Bacilli; order Lactobacillales; family Streptococcaceae; genus Streptococcus; species Streptococcus sanguinis_S. The sequence goes on from JABZYU010000042.1 coordinate 1,569, forward strand.
TCTTAGTTTGTCAGTCTAGTTCAACTATGCTTTTAAATAAATTTACTCGCTTTTTATCTGTTTTGATTCTTGTATTTTTATTTGAATTAATCAGTTTTACTTTTGCGGTATTTTTGAATCTTTCTAGTCTGAATTTGCAGGATTTTGTCCTTAGCAGTTTAGTACCGACTATCCTTCTCAATGGCCTGATATTCCTCATTTTTCAGCCTATTTTCGAAAAAATGTATTTATGATAAACAAGAAATAAAAATGTAATAAAGGCGTAACATATGATACAGCATTTTCTGGTATACTAGTTAATGTCTTATAAGAAGGAGTGTATTATTTTTATGAAGAAAAAACTACTCACATCAATTTTATTGAGTACAGTTATCCTTTCACAAGGAGCTGCACTTGTGAGCGTTAAAGCGGAGACAACTGATGAAAAGATTGCTGCACAAGACAGCAAGATTAATAGTTTGACAGAGCAACAACAATCAGCTCAGGCACAAGTTAACGAGATTCAAGGCCAAGTATCTGCTATTCAAAAGCAACAAGAAGAGCTTAAAACAGAAAATGAAAAATTGTCTGCTGAATCTGCAAAACTTTCTGCAGAGATTGACGAACTGTCTAAAAATATTGTTGCTCGTAATGAGTCACTTGCAAATCAAGCACGCAGTACTCAAACAAATGGAACTGCTACTAGCTACATCAATACAGTTGTAAATTCTAGCTCTATCACAGAAGCTATATCTCGTGTAGCAGCTATGAGCGAAATTGTTTCAGCAAATAATAAAATGCTGGAACAACAAAAGAAAGATAAAGAAGTAATTGCTGAAAAGCAAGTTGCGAATAACGAAGCTATCAATACTGTAATTGCTAACCAAGAGAAGTTAGCTGATGATGAGCAAGCTTTGGCAACAAAACAAGCTGAATTGAAAGCAGCTCAGGCAAGTCTTGCGGCTGAAAAAGCGACTGCTGAAAACGAAAAGAATTCTCTTCTTGAAGAAAAAGCAGCAGCTGAAAAAGCAGCAGCAGAAGCAGCGGCTCGTGAAGCAGCTTATAAAGCAGAGCAAGAATCAAAACGCCAAGCAGTTGAAGCTTCAGGAAATACTACCCTGCAAGCTCAGGTTCAAGCAGTTGTTAATTCAGCTCCAGCAGCAGAAGCAGCGGCTCCAGCAGCACCTGCAGTAACTCAATCTGTTGCCCGTGCGAATAGACCAGTTTATAGCTCATCTGCATCTTCTTATCCAGTAGGTCAATGTACTTGGGGTGCTAAGACATTAGCTCCTTGGGCTGGCGATTACTGGGGTAATGGTGGACAATGGTCTGCAAGTGCAGCAGCAGCAGGCTTCCGTGTTGGTTCACAGCCAGAAGTTGGAGCGATTGCATGTTGGACTGACGGTGGATACGGACACGTTGCAGTAGTAACAGCTGTTCAATCTACTACAAGCATTCAAGTATCAGAAGCAAACTACCTTGGACAACAATCAATCGGTAACTACCGTGGATGGTTTAATCCAACAACTGCACAAGGTACAGTTTCATATATTTATCCGAACTAATCAGTAAAAAGCGCCTCTGGCGTTTTTTATTTTTAATTGAAAAATCAACTGAAAAAAGTTACAATGGTAGTTGGGAAAAGTTGTAATTGGACAATGAAAGACGATTTAGAATCTGGAGGGAATCATGTCTTTTTCTGATTTAAAACTCTTTGCTCTTTCTTCTAATCAAGAATTAGCGCAGCGTGTTGCTCAAGAGATTGGATTGCCACTTGGGAAATCAACTGTCCGTCAGTTTTCTGATGGAGAGATTCAAGTGAATATTGAAGAATCTATTCGCGGGAAACACGTCTTTATTTTGCAGTCTACCAGCTCGCCAGTCAATGATAATTTGATGGAAATCTTGATTATGGTAGATGCTTTGAAACGGGCTAGTGCTGAATCCATTAATGTTGTCATGCCTTACTATGGCTATGCTCGGCAGGATCGCAAGGCTAGAGCTCGTGAGCCAATTACATCTAAATTAGTTGCTAATATGTTGGAAATTGCTGGTGTGGATCGGATGCTAACTATTGACTTGCACGCAGCGCAAATCCAGGGCTTCTTTGATATTCCAGTGGATCACTTGATGGGTGCACCTTTGATTGCTGATTACTTTGAGCGCCGTAATATGACAGGAGGAGACTATGTGGTAGTCAGTCCTGACCATGGTGGTGTGAGTCGGGCCCGTAAGTTAGCAGAGTTTCTGAAAACCCCGATTGCGATTATTGATAAGCGTCGCAGTGTGGACAAGATGAATAGCAGTGAAGTTATGAACATCATTGGTAAGGTGGAAGGAAAAACTTGTATCTTAATTGATGATATGATTGATACAGCGGGAACTATCTGCCATGCAGCTGACGCTCTCGCTGAAGCAGGGGCTGTAGAAGTCTATGCTAGCTGCACTCATCCAGTCTTGTCTGGTCCTGCTATGGATAATATTCAAAAATCGGCGATTAAAAAATTGGTTGTGCTGGATACAATTTATCTGCCTCAAGAGCGCTTGATTGATAAGATTGAGCAGATTTCAATTGCGCATCTTTTAGGGGAAGCCATTGTCCGTATTCATGAAAAACGGCCGCTGTCACCCTTGTTTGAAATAGGTAAAAAATAATCTGAGATATATGGCTGGGATACATAATTTCTGGCCTCTTTTTTATTCTATTCCTACTATCTTTTTTAAAAAAAGTCCAACATTCACTTTAAAAGAAAACTCAAATTACTTGATGTTTCAAATATAAATAAATGACCATTTAAATAGTTGGTAAATTGACAATTTGTCTCATCCCTTGGTATTATTTGGTTTTAAAAATTTTTATGTAGTAAAATTCTTGACTTTTTTAAGAGTTCGAACTATACTTAGTAGTAGGTAATATTAGGTAACGGGGAGTTACAATTATTTTTGAAAAGTAACGAGGAGATGAGATAATGAAAAAGGTTTTGCTTTCAAGTGCTGTGGCCCTTTCACTTTTCGCGGCTGCTGCACCAGTATTTGCTGAGGGTACAGCCAGTCTTTGGGTTAATGACATTGATAATAATGAAGTTCCCCAAGGCAGTACGGACTCAGAATCTAATAAAGTTATGGATGAATTACAGGCCTATAGAGATGCACAATCAGCTCTGGATCAGCAAGTTGCTGAAGCTAAGAAAGCTCCGGTTGGCAAAAGTGCTGTGATGGAGGATCAAGCTGGTAACAAAGTTCTTGTTATTGGTGAGGGAGAGTCGGCCAATGCTGATCAGCCTTCAGCGGCACCATCTACTACAGATCCATCTACACCGGCTTATTCGGCAGCACCTTACTCCACAGCCTCTTCATCAGTTCCGACTTTTCCAGCACCGTCTCAATCTTCGGCGGCGTCCTCTTCAGCAACAGGTAAAAAGAAGGCTAAAAAATCAGAAAATAAAGCAAAAAAAGCTCCGGAAGCAAAAGAAGAGAACAAGGAAAATGAGGAGAATTCTGAAGAAAAGTCACTTCCTAAGACAAGTGCAGTCAAATAATTTTGTCTTTAATTTGTGCTAACGCCTAAATATCACTGAGCCTTTGTTCGGTGATATTTTTTGTAAAAAATGAAAAATAAAGGATTTTTAGATTATGCAAGAAAAAGATAGGAGTCAAACTTCGAATAAGAAACAGCTCCTTGTTGTTGGTATCTGCCTCCTGCTGATTGTTCTGGTTATTGTTTCTGTTTTTTATTCTTTCCGTTCATCAGCATCAGGCAGCAAGCTTCGAGTTTCGCATCCTAGCAGGATTGAAACGTCAAGCTCATCTGCATCTTCAAGTCAGACAGAAAAGGAATATTTAGCAGAGCGTTTTGCTAAACTGAAAGCTGTGAATTCAGAAACGATAGGCTATGTCTATGCTCCTGGTACACAGTTGGATGAGCCAGTGGTGCAAACGAAAGATAATGCGACTTATCTGCTGAAGACTTTTGAAGGAAAGCAAGAGCCCTATATGGGAGCGGTCTTTATGGATAAGGACAATCATAAAGATTTCAGCGATCGTCTGACTTGGCTTTTCGGGCATGCTCGAGGCAGCAAGGCAGGAGATCATCGCATGTTTAATGATGTCAACTACTATGATCGTCAGGATTATTTTGACAAACATAGATATGTCGTGATTGAGACTCCTGAGCGTAAGTATTATTATCAAGCTATGGGACTGGTCATCGTGCCGGAAGAGACTGCTTTTTATCGGACGGAGTTTAAGGATGACGAGGACTTTACAACTCAACTTAGAAATATCTATGAGGCTGCTCGGACAAAGGATCCTAAGATCCAGATTAAGGCGAGTGACCGGTATTTAGTTCTCTCAACCTGTCGTGAGGAAGATGATACGATTCGTTCTAACCTTTATTTGCGGCAGATTCCTGATTCAGAACTGCCAGATTTTCTGGCCAAGCATGGCAAGGAATTGACCTATACTCCGACTCGTTGATTGGCCAGTCACGTGAGATGTGGCTATATCCATTATTTGGCAGTAAAGAATTTTAAGGCAAGGAAAAAGGAACTGAGTGCAAGCTTAGTCCTTTTTTCGGCATCGGAAATTATGTAATAGCTTTTGCTATGCTTCTGCATTTATAGTATAATAGTTCTATTGAGCGGCTGGAGGTATGTATGGATTTAAGTAAGAAATTTAATAAAAACTTAGAAAAAATAGAAATTTCGCTGATTCGTCAGTTTGACCAATCAATTTCTGCTATTCCGGGAGTTCTTCGGCTAACCTTAGGGGAGCCGGACTTTACAACACCGGATCATATCAAAGAAGCAGCCAAAGCGGCGATTGATGCTAATCAAAGTCACTACACTGGTATGAGCGGTCTCTTAGAGCTGCGTCAGGCGGCCAGCAGCTTTGTAAAAGAAAAGTACAATCTAAACTATCGCCCAGAAGATGAGGTCTTGGTCACTATTGGCGCAACAGAGGCCTTGTCGGCTACACTGACAGCCATTCTAGAAGAAGGAGACAAGGTCTTGCTGCCAGCTCCTGCTTATCCGGGCTATGAGCCCATTGTCAATCTAGTAGGGGCGGAGATTGTCGAGATTGATACAACGGCCAATAACTTTGTCCTCACTCCAGAGATGCTGGAAGCAGCTATTTTAGAACAGGGTGAGCAGCTAAAAGCGGTCATTCTCAATTATCCAGCCAATCCGACCGGCGTGACTTATTCGCGGGAGCAGATCAAAGCTCTGGCGGATGTCCTAGGAAAATACCAAGTCTTTGTGGTCTGCGATGAGGTCTATTCTGAGCTGACCTATACAGAGCAGGGACATGTTTCCATCGCGGAGTATCTGCCAGACCAAACCATCGTTATCAACGGCCTGTCTAAGTCTCATGCCATGACTGGCTGGCGGTTGGGCTTTATCTTTGCTCCAGCAGTTTTCACTGCCCAGCTGATTAAGAGCCATCAGTATCTCGTAACAGCGGCCAATACTATGGCTCAGTTTGCAGGCATTGAAGCCCTGACAGTTGGGAAAGATGATGCGGAGCCAATGAAGGCTGAGTATATTCAGCGTCGCGATTATATCATAGAGAAAATGGCTGAGCTAGGCTTTAAGATTATCAAACCAGATGGGGCTTTTTATATTTTTGCTAAGATACCAGACGGTTATAATCAAGATTCTTTCGCCTTTCTGCAGGATTTTGCGGAGAAGAAGGCCGTGGCCTTTATCCCGGGGGCGGCTTTTGGTCAATACGGGGAAGGCTATATCCGTCTGTCCTATGCGGCTAGTATGGAGACGATTCGAGAAGCCCTGAAACGCCTCAAGGACTACATGGAGGACTATGCTTAAATCTCTAACAAGTCAAGGTCTGGTTCTCTATAACCGCAATTTCCGTGAGGATGATAAGCTGGTCAAGATTTTTACGGAACAGGCTGGTAAGCGTATGTTTTTCGTCAAGCATGCTGGTAAATCCAAGCTAGCACCCGTCATTCAGCCTTTGACTGCGGCGAACTTGCTGATGAAAATCAATGATGATGGTCTTAGCTATATCGAGGACTATCAAGATGTGGTCACCTACCATCGCATCAATGAGGATTTATTCATCATGGCCTATGCCAGCTATGTGTCAGCCTTGGCAGATGCCAGTCTTCAGGACAATCAGCCGGATCCGGCTCTCTTTGCTTTTCTGCAGAAAACCCTGGAGCTGATGAATAATGGTCTGGACTATGAGGTGCTGACCAATATCTTTGAGATTCAGATTTTGTCACGTTTTGGGGTTTCGCTGAACTTCCATGACTGTGCCTTTTGTCATCGGACGGGTCTGCCTTTTGACTTCTCTTTCAAATATAGCGGAGTTCTTTGCCCTGATCATTACCATCAGGATGAACGGCGCTGTCATCTGAATCCCAATCTTCCTTTTCTGCTGGACCAATTTCAGGCAGTCCGCTTTAGCGAATTGGAGACCATTTCTTTGAAGTCAGATATTAAAAAGCAGCTGCGGGATTTTATCGATCTGCTCTATGATGAATATGTCGGCATCCATCTCAAATCCAAAAAATTTATAGATTCCCTAGGTGACTGGGGAAGCATTTTAAAAGATAAGAACGAGGAATAAATCGAATGAAAAAAATAGCTGTTGATGCTATGGGAGGGGACAATGCCCCTCAGGCTCTGGTGGAAGGAGCTAATCGAGCGGTACAGGAGTTTTCGGATATTGAAATTCTCCTTTATGGCGATGAAGCGAAAATCAAGCCTTATCTGACTGCTGGTGAGCGGGTCCGCATCATCCACACGGAGGAGAAGATTGACTCGGACGACGAGCCGACCAAGGCCATCCGTCAGAAGAAAGAGGCTAGTATGGTGCTGGCAGCTAAGGCTGTGAAAGCAGGGGAAGCAGATGCTATGCTGTCTGCTGGAAATACTGGAGCGCTTTTAGCGGCAGGTTTCTTTATCGTGGGGCGTATCAAGAATATTGACCGACCAGGTCTCCTATCTACTATGCCAACGGTTGGCGGTCAGGGATTTGATATGCTGGATTTGGGAGCTAATGCTGAAAACACAGCCCATCATTTACACCAGTATGCGACTTTGGGTTCTTTCTATGCTGAAAATGTCCGAGGGATCAAGAAGCCGCGGGTGGGTCTCTTGAATAACGGAACGGAAAGCAGTAAGGGCGATCCTCTACGCAAGGAAGCCTATGAGCTTTTAGCTGGGGATTCGACACTTAACTTTATCGGCAATGTAGAAGCGCGTGATTTGATGGATGATGTGGCGGATGTTGTCGTTGCAGATGGCTTTACTGGTAATGCCGTTCTGAAATCAATCGAAGGAACTGCTATCAGTATCATGGGTCAGCTGAAGAAGTCTATTTTAGGCGGTGGTTTCAAAGCTAAATTGGGAGCTTGGCTGCTCAAGGACAGCCTGCGAGGGCTCAAAAATAGTCTGGACTATTCTAGTGCAGGCGGTGCAGTTCTATTCGGTTTGAAAGCGCCTGTTGTCAAAACGCATGGCTCTAGCGATGCTAAGGCTGTTTATAGCACGATTCGTCAGATTCGGACCATGTTGGAAACAGATGTTGTTGGTAAATCGGTCGTTGAATTTTCAGATGTAAAGGAGTAACCATGAGCGAAAAAGAAATTTATGCAAAAATTGTCGAAATCATTCAAGAACATGACAGCAGGAAGCTGCATATCACTCCAGAACTGAGCTTGAAAGAGGAGCTGGGAGTGGACTCTGTTGATTTGATGGAATTTATCATCAATCTGGAAGAAGCTTTTGATATTGAGATTCCTGATGAGGATATGGATAACTTCAAAACAATTTCCGATGTGGTGGCTTATATCCATGAGAAACTGAAGAAGCAACATTAAAAATCAAAGATCGGTATCTTCCGGTCTTTTTTCGTATCTTGGAAAGGAAACGATTTCTTTAACTGGATACAGAAAGTTTATACGGAATTTCTTGTAAAATGTATTTAAAGATGATAGAATGAGGGTATAAAACCACGAAAGGCGAATATTAAAATGTCTAATAAGTTGTTATATTCGGGAAAAGCTAAGGATATTTTCTCTACAGATGATGAGCAAGTCATTCTGGCACGCTACAAGGACCAGGCAACGGCTTTTAATGGAGTCAAGAAGGAGCAGATTGCTGGTAAAGGAGTGCTCAACAACCAGATTTCATCTTTTATTTTTGAGAAACTCAATGCAGCTGGTGTGGCGACGCATTTTATTGAGAAGGTTTCGGATACGGACCAGCTCAACAAAAAAGTAGAGATTATTCCTTTGGAAGTGGTGCTGCGCAACTACACAGCAGGTTCTTTTTCCAAACGTTTTGGAGTAGAAGAGGGCATCGCGCTTGAAACTCCGATTGTGGAATTTTACTACAAAAATGATGATTTGGATGATCCTTTCATCAATGACGAACATGTGAAATTCTTGAAGATTGCTAGCGACGAAGAAATTGCCTTTTTGAAAGAGGAGACTCGTCGGATCAATGAGCTCTTGTCAGACTGGTTCCGCCAAATCGGACTGAAATTGATTGATTTCAAGTTAGAATTCGGCTTTGACAAAGATGGCAAGATTATTCTGGCAGATGAATTTTCACCAGACAATTGCCGCCTCTGGGATGCGGAAGGCCATCACATGGACAAGGATGTTTTCCGGCGTGGCCTTGGTGAACTGACAGATGTCTATCAGATTGTTTGGGAAAAATTGCAGGCGATTAAGTAAGGGCAGGGTGTGAAAAATCATGGACAAGCGTATTTTTGTAGAGAAGAAGAGTAACTTCGGTGTGAAGTCACAGAGCTTGGTGAGAGAGCTGACGCACAATCTTCAGTTGAAAACATTGTCAGATCTTCGGATGATTCAAGTTTATGATGTCTTTCATCTGGCAGAAGACTTGGTCGCTCGTGCTGAAAAGCATATTTTCTCCGAGCAGGTGACTGATAGATTGCTGGCGGAAGAGGAAGTAGAGACTGCACTTGCAGAGACGGCGTTTTTTGCCATCGAAGCGCTGCCGGGTCAGTTTGACCAGCGGGCAGCTAGCTCTCAGGAGGCTCTCTTTTTGCTTGGTGCTGGAACTGATGTTCTGGTGAGGACCGCGCAGCTTTATTTGGTCAATAAAGACATCTCAGACAGCGAGTTGGAAGCAATCAAGAAATACTTGCTGAATCCAGTTGATTCACGCTTTAAAGATATTGAGCAGCCGATTCAGCTGGAGCAGTTCTCAGAGTCAGATAAGACCATTCCGGTTCTGGACTTCTTTAAGGACTATACGGAAGCGGACTTTAAAGCCTACAAGCAGGAGCATGGTCTGGCTATGGAAGTAGCAGATTTGCTCTTTATTCAGGACTATTTCAAGTCGATTGGCCGTTTCCCGACGGAGACCGAGCTCAAGGTTTTAGATACTTACTGGTCTGACCACTGTCGACATACGACCTTTGAGACGGAGTTGAAGAAGATTGATTTTTCAGCTTCTAAGTTTGAAAAGCAGCTGCAGGATACTTATGATAAATACTTGGCTATGCGTGATGAGCTGGGACGTGGGGAAAAGCCGCAGACTCTTATGGATATGGCGACTATTTTTGGTCGCTACGAGCGAGCCAATGGCCGTCTGGATGACATGGAAGTGTCTGATGAGATCAATGCCTGCTCCGTAGAGATTGAAGTGGATGTGGATGGTGTCAAGGAGCCTTGGCTGCTGATGTTCAAAAATGAAACCCATAACCACCCAACAGAAATTGAACCTTTTGGTGGGGCTGCGACCTGTATCGGAGGAGCCATTCGTGATCCGCTTTCTGGTCGTTCTTATGTTTATCAGGCTATGCGGATTTCAGGTGCGGGCGATATTACCCAACCGATTGCTGAAACGCGGACTGGCAAGCTCCCTCAGCAGGTCATTTCTAAAACAGCTGCACATGGCTATTCTTCTTACGGGAATCAAATTGGTCTAGCAACGACCTATGTCCGTGAGTATTTCCATCCAGGCTTTGTAGCCAAGCGGATGGAGCTGGGAGCGGTTGTCGGTGCAGCTCCTAAGGAAAATGTTGTCCGTGAAAAACCAGCAGCAGGTGATGTGGTCATTTTGCTGGGAGGCAAGACGGGTCGTGATGGTGTCGGCGGAGCCACTGGCTCGTCCAAGGTGCAGACAGCTGCGTCTGTGGAGACGGCTGGTGCGGAAGTCCAAAAAGGAAATGCTATAGAGGAGCGTAAGATTCAGCGCCTCTTCCGCGATGGCAATGTGACTCGTCTCATCAAGAAATCCAATGACTTTGGGGCTGGCGGAGTCTGCGTAGCTATTGGTGAATTGGCAGACGGGCTGGAAATTGACCTTGACAAGGTACCGCTCAAATACCAAGGACTTAATGGTACAGAAATCGCGATTTCTGAATCGCAGGAGCGAATGGCTGTGGTGGTCCGCCCAGAAGATGTGGAACAATTTATCGCTGCGGCAGCTAAGGAAAATCTGCTGGCAGTCGTTGTGGCTAAAGTGACAGAAAAGCCAAATCTGGTTATGCACTGGAACGGGGAAACCATCGTTGATATTGAGCGGAGTTTTCTGGACACTAATGGTGTGCGCGTGGTTGTGGATGCTAAGGTTGTGGATGCCCAAGCAGCATTACCAGGGCAGGCTGTAACTTCTAAAGCGACTTTGGAGCAGGACCTCAAGAGCTTGCTCAGCGACCTCAATCATACCAGTCAAAAGGGTCTGCAGACTATCTTTGATAGCTCTGTTGGCCGTTCTACTGTTAATCATCCAATTGGTGGGCGCTACCAAATTACGCCGACTGAGGCTTCTGTGCAGAAACTGCCAGTTGAACATGGTAAGACTGAGACGGTCTCTGTGATGGCGCAGGGCTACAATCCTTATGTGGCAGCTTGGTCACCTTATCATGGAGCAGCTTATGCAGTGATTGAAGCGACAGCTCGCTTGGTTGCTGCTGGTTCGGACTGGTCCAAGGCTCGCTTCTCTTATCAGGAGTACTTTGAGCGGATGGACAAGCAGGCTGAGCGTTTTGGACAGCCGGTCTCTGCTCTGCTTGGTTCAATTGAAGCTCAGATTCAGCTCGGTTTGCCGTCTATTGGTGGCAAGGATTCCATGAGCGGAACTTTTGAAGAATTGACCGTACCGCCGACCTTGGTAGCTTTTGGAGTGACAACTTCTACTGCTGGACGCATCCTGTCTCCAGAGTTTAAGGCGGCAGGAGAGTCCATCTACTATCTGCCAGGTCAGATCCTGTCTCAGGATATTGACTTTGACTTAATCAAGAATAACTTTGAAAATTTTGCGGATGTTCAGGCCAAGTATGAGATTACAGCCGCTGCCGCTGTTAAATACGGTGGTCTGGCAGAGAGTCTGGCCTTGATGAGCTTTGGTAATCGTATTGGTGCTCAAGTGGATGTTGCTGAACTGCCTTCTGTTTTGCAGGCGCAACTGGGCGGATTTGTCTTTACCAGTCCGGAGCAGGATATTCCAGGCGCAGTGAAGATCGGTCAGACCAAGCCAGACTTTACCCTGATTGTCAATGGTGTCCAGCTTGAGGGAGCAGAGCTTTTGGCAAGCTTTGAAGGCCGACTAGAGTCTATCTACCCGACAGAATTTAAACAGGAAACAGTTATTGAAGAAGTGCCGGCTCTTGTCTCTGATACAGTTATCAAAGCCAAAGAGACAGTAGCGGAGCCGTTAGTTTACATTCCAGTCTTCCCTGGAACCAACTCAGAATACGACTCAGCCAAAGCCTTTGAAGCAGCTGGAGCCAAGGTCAATCTAGTTCCATTCGTTACTTTGGATGAAGCAGCCATTGTTCAGTCCGTTGACAGCATGGTTGACAACATTGACAAGGCCAATATCATCTTCTTTGCAGGCGGCTTCTCTGCTGCAGATGAGCCAGATGGCTCAGCTAAGTTTATCGTCAACATCCTTCTCAACGAGAAGGTCAAGAAAGCCATCGATGCTTTCATCGCTCGCGGCGGTCTCATCATTGGTATCTGTAATGGATTCCAAGCGTTAGTAAAATCCGGTCTTCTTCCATACGGAAACTTTGAAGAAGCAGGTGCTAGCAGTCCTACTCTCTTTTACAATGATGCCAACCAGCACGTGGCTAAGATGGTTGAAACCCGCATTGCCAATACCAACTCGCCTTGGCTGGCTGGTGTGCAAGTGGGAGATATCCATGCCATTCCGGTTTCTCATGGTGAAGGGAAATTTGTTGTGACGGCTGAGGAGTTTGCTGAGCTGCGCGATAATGGTCAGATTTGGAGTCAGTACGTGGACTTTGACGGTCAGCCAAGCATGGACAGTAAGTATAATCCAAACGGATCTCTCTACGCTATCGAAGGAATTATGAGTAAGAACGGCCAAATCGTCGGGAAGATGGGCCACTCAGAACGTTATGAAGACGGCCTTTTCCAAAATATTCCAGGTCAGAAAGACCAGAAATTGTTTGTATCAGCTGTAAAATACTTTACTACAAAATAGTTAATTAAAGGAATCGCTATTTTATGTGTGAAAAATCAAGTCAACCTTTTAAGAAATTGATTGATTTACCAGATTTGAACGAGAGAATCGAATTTAGAAAATCAGTATCAAAAGATAGGAAAAAAATGGAGAAAGATATAAAGCCAACCGAATGTATATTGTGTGGTGGAAGTAGGAGAGGTTTTTGTAATTCCCATACTATTCCCCAGCTATTACTAAAAAATATTACAGATTCTGGGATGTTAATTTCTTCAAGTTATCTGGTAGGTAATGATTTACAAGATGATAAGATTGGTTTGAAAGCTTCAGGAACCATACAAATTATTTGTAATAATTGTGATTCTATCTATTTTAAAGAGTACGAAAATGAGAAAAATCTTAAAAGTTATCCAAGTGATAAAATGTTAGCTCAGATTGCTTTAAAAAATTTTCTATTAGAGATAGTTAGAAGAAGGGAAGAGAAGCATCAACATGATAACTTTTATACAAATGATAATATTAAAAAAGTTTTAAGATTGCGTATAAAAGAATTTTCAAAAAAAGCATTAGATGATGCTTTTAAAGAGATAAAAGATATCCATAATTCCTACGATTATGATATTGAAGATTTCCAAAATGAAATATTAATTCATAAGGAAGTTATAGAAAATAATATGAGTGGAGCATACCAAGTTGTTTTTCATGAGATACTTCCATATAGAACGCCGATTGCTTTCCAAGGTTCGTTGACTTTGATTAAGGATATGTATGGCTATCCCATTAATAATGTGCACAATTATGCAAAAGAGAATCGAATTCAAAAATTGCACTTAGGAATTTTCCCGTTGAAAGACATAACGATAGTATTAGCTTTTTACCACAAAAAAGATAGAAAATACAAGTCATTGAAAAGTCAATTTAACAGTAGTTCTTGCTTAGAAAAATTAGAGTTCATAAATTATCTAATATTTGCTTATACCGAAAATTATTATTTTTCTCCTTCAATTAAAGAAAAAATAAGAACAGATAAAAATTTGGTACTACTTAGTCAAGAACTATTTGGGAAGCCTAATTTAGGACAGGATATAGTTGGTAATTTTCAAAATTATAAACAAGTAAAGCCAAATGAAATACCTAACTTTCTTTTAAAAGAGTGGGCTTTAGTATAATGGGTTAAATTTGTTTTAGAATAGTATTGCAAATACTCTTATATTAACAAGAAGTTTTGGAGTAATTCCCTTATAACAAATCTTAGATAAGTTCTAGATTATTATATATTCAATTTGAAATCGTATAGGAGAAACAATGACATACGAAGTAAAGTCACTGAATGAAGAGTGCGGTATTTTTGGAATCTGGGGACATCCACAGGCGGCTCAGGTCACCTATTTCGGACTCCACAGTCTGCAGCACCGCGGTCAGGAAGGAGCTGGTATCCTGTCAAACGACCACGGAAAGCTCAAACGCCACCGCGATTTGGGATTGCTTGCAGAGGTCTTTAAAAACCCAGCAGACTTGGATAATCTGACAGGAGAAGCAGCCATTGGCCACGTCCGCTATGCAACGTCTGGTGGGGCCTCCATCAATAATGTTCAACCCTTCTTCTTCAGTTTCTATGATATGCAGATGGGCTTGGCGCATAATGGCAATCTGACCAATGCCCATTCACTGAGACGGGAGTTGGAAAAGAAGGGTTCCATCTTTGCCAGTTCGTCTGATACGGAAATTCTCATGCACTTGATTCGCCATAGCGAGCAGGAAAATTTCTTAGACAAACTCAAGGAATCCTTGAGACGAGTTCAGGGCGGATTTGCCTATCTCATCATGAGAGAGGACAAGCTCTACGCCGCGTTGGATCCTAATGGCTTTCGTCCTTTGTCCATCGGCCGCATGAAAAATGGGGCCTGGGTCGTTTCTAGTGAAACCTGTGCTTTTGAAGTGGTGGGTGCCGAATGGGTGCGCGACCTTGAGCCGGGGGAAATCGTGATTATCGATGATGAAGGCGTGACCTACGACAGCTATACGACAGATACCCAGCTGGCTATTTGCTCAATGGAATATGTCTATTTTGCTCGGCCGGACAGCGTCATTCACGGGGTCAATGTCCATGCAGCCCGCAAGCGGATGGGCCGCAGACTGGCTCAGGAATTCCAACATGAGGCAGATATCGTTGTAGGTGTACCTAATTCTTCCTTGTCAGCAGCCTCTGGCTTTTCCGAAGAGTCTGGCCTGCCAAATGAAATGGGCCTGATTAAAAATCAATACATCCAACGGACTTTTATCCAACCAACGCAGGAGTTGCGAGAGCAAGGAGTTCGTATGAAATTATCTGCCGTTTCCAGCATTGTCAAGGGCAAGCGCGTGGTCATGGTGGATGACTCTATCGTACGGGGAACAACCAGCCGACGCATCGTCCAGCTCCTACGAGATGCAGGTGCAGCTGAAGTCCATGTGGCTATCGGCAGTCCAGAACTTAAATATCCATGTTTTTACGGAATTGATATCCAGAATCGGCGCGAGCTCATCTCGGCCAATCATACGGTTGATGAGGTCTGTGAGATTATCGGAGCTGACAGCCTGACCTACCTGTCGCTGGAAGGCCTCATTGAATCAGTTGGTATTGAGACGGACGCTCCGAATGGCGGGCTTTGTGTGGCTTACTTTGATGGTCAGTACCCAACTCCGCTCTATGACTATGAAGAGCGCTATCTGGAAAGCCTGAAGGAGAAGACAAGTTTTTATTAAAACGAGGTCAGCGGTAGTTGTCGCAATCTTTTTCAAAAATAAGAGTAAGGAAGAAAATTATGACAAATAAAAATGCATACGCTCAATCCGGTGTGGATGTTGAAGCAGGTTATGAAGTAGTTGAGCGAATCAAAAAGCATGTGGCACGTACAGAGCGGGTTGGTGTCATGGGGGCGCTGGGTGGCTTTGGCGGCATGTTCGACCTGTCTCAGACTGGAGTCAAGGAGCCTGTCTTGATCTCAGGGACTGACGGTGTCGGAACCAAGCTCATGTTGGCTATCAAGTATGACAAGCACGATACCATTGGTCAGGACTGTGTGGCCATGTGTGTCAACGACATCATTGCTGCAGGCGCGGAGCCTCTTTACTTC
>JABZYU010000043.1:0-16928 GCA_015264985.1 Streptococcus sanguinis
GCCAAGTACCCGATTTCCATTTACAATTCGCTCCTTCGTTGGTTGATTAGTTTTATCGTTCCTTTTGCTTTTACAGCCTACTATCCTGCTAGCTATTTCTTGCAGGACAAAAATGTGCTCTTTAACATTGGTGGTTTGATTCTGATTTCCCTTGTTTTCTTTTTCATTTCGCTCAAACTCTGGGATAGGGGATTGGATGCCTACGAAAGTGCGGGTTCGTAAGATGGAAAATATGTTTAGTCCTAAAGCTTAAAACATGAAAGGATTTAAAGATGGTAGCGATTGAAGAAGTGAAGGAAGAAAAACAAAAGATGATAGCAGTCAGTGAAGTTTTAAAGGATCTACCAGAATGGTTTGGAATACCTGAAAGTACACAAGCTTACATTGAAGGAGCCAAGGATTTGCAAGTTTGGGCTGCTTATCAGGAGAGTAAATTGGCTGGCTTTGTAAGCTTATCTTATTCTAGTGAAGATTGTGCAGAGATTGACTGCTTAGCTGTTAAGAAATTCTATCATAGAGCGGGAATTGGTAGTCAACTTCTAGAAGTTTTAGAAAAATCTGCTCGTCAAAAAGCATCCTATCTGCAAGTAAAAACGGTAGCACCAGGTTATTATCCTACTTACGACAGGACTAACGCTTTTTATCAGGCTCAGGGCTTTAAAAAGTTAGAAATTTTTCCTGAACTTTGGGATAAAAGCAACCCTTGTTTGATTTGGGTTAAGAAATTGTGAAATTCTAACTTGACAAAAAAACTCAAGATGCTAAAATAAAGGGGAAAAGACGCCGATTTAGCTCAGTTGGTAGAGCAACGCACTCGTAACGCGTAGGTCACAGGTTCGATCCCTGCAATCGGCAGAAAGAAAACCAGCAACTTTTTCATGGGTTGCTGGTTTTGTTTATCTAATTCTTATAAAGAAGTAAGAAAAGTTAGACCGCCTAATATCACTCCTGCCGCATTGGGAATGATAAGGATCCAGTCTTTTTTAGGTTCTTTGGTCCAACCATAGATTACCCAAATTAAACAAGAAACTGCTGCGAATAGTGGTTGGAATGGTTGAGCTTTTTCTCCTTGTAGGTTAGCGATAATTTGTGGAATATATGCAATAAAGACAAGAATCCCAATAAAAGCTCCAATAGATCCGACAAAGCGATTAATTTTTTGTTTAGACATATAGTACCTCCTGAGGTACTATTATATCAGAAGGAAAAAAGTTTTCAAATTTGTTTGATCATAAAATAAGACAGATATTCAATATGTGTAAGTCGTGCTTTTATACTAAACGAATCTATTGGAGAGTCTAGGATGAGAAATCAAATTTGCTTAACATTTTTTGAGAAGGGTAAGCTACCACTTAGTTATCAAAAATAACCACTTACTGAAAATGCCTTGTTTCTTTTTTGAAAATTGTTATAATGAAGTCAGAAGCAAGGAAAGGAGTGGCTATGAAGATTAGGATTGAGCTTGATACAGATATGGCAGAAACTGAAGTCGTTATCCGAACGGCTCAATATGGTGAAGAGGTGGCTCGGATTCAAGCAGCTCTTGAACAAGCCAACCGTCAACCGATAGCTTTCTATAAGGATACAAGTGAATATTTTGTCGATTTGAAGAATATTTTATTTTTTGAAACGGATGCTACCAAAATTTATGCTCATAGCAGGGATGATGCTTATGAAGTCAAATTGAAGCTATACGAATTAGAAGAGAGACTTCCGGCATATTTCTGTCGCATTTCAAAGTCTACTATTGCCAATGCCAAGGCTATTTACGCTTTGGATAAATCATTTTCGGGAACCAGTACTATCCAATTTTATGACACACATAAACAAGTGCACGTTTCCCGACACTACTATCAAATTTTAAAAGAAAAGTTAAACGAAACGAGGTAATTTTCATGAAAAAAACAATTTTTGGAATCGGCTTTTTAGTCTTGGCAGCTTGGGTTCTGCTGCAGGGGAATTTTGGGATTCCTGCCTTCAATTTTAATATTTGGCCCATGCTAGTAGTTGCAATGTTTGCCTATTTCGCCTTGGAAAATTTCTTAGAAAGAGACTTTGGCACTGGGCTGATCATGGCAGTTATTGCGCTGATTATTGCCAATGCCGTTTACCACTTTTTAGCTATTTCAACAGGAACCTTGGTTTTGGGTGGTATTCTGGCTTGCATCGGTCTCAATATGATTTTCAAGCCCCGGCGCATTTTTAAGGGGCGTATCTTCTCAACTGCCTCTTCTTCCTCAAAAGATGATATTGCTTTTGGCAGCGGCACGCGCTATATCAACTCAGATAACTTCACCTATGAAAAGTTAGACTGTGCTTTTGGCAGTGCATCGGTTTATTTTGATAATGCGACTATCGAAGGGGACTCAGCAACTTTTGAAGTGGATCTGTCTTTTGGCAGTGTGATGCTTTATGTGCCCAGCGACTGGCGTGTAGAGCTGGATGTAGATAATGCCTTTGGCTCTGTCTACAATCCCCGCAATGTCAATGAAAAGAGAAAAACTCTCTATGTCAAAGGCAACGTAGCTTTCGGTTCTTTGAAGATTAGCTATGTTTAGGAAAACGGATTAATTTCGAAACTTTGGACAAATGTACTTGTCAAACGTCAAGTTTTTTGGTAATATAGGAAGGTATGTGGTGCTAGCACATCCGTAATATTAGATCTAATAGGAGGAAACACGATAATGGCTAAAGTATGTTACTTTACTGGTCGTAAGACTGTATCAGGAAACAACCGCTCTCACGCGATGAACCAAACAAAACGCGCTGTTAAACCAAATCTTCAAAAAGTTACTGTTTTGATTGACGGTAAACCTAAAAAAGTTTGGGCTTCAGCTCGTGCCCTTAAATCAGGTAAAGTTGAACGCGTTTAATTTTTATTTAAAAGGATGGAAATTTTCCGTCCTTTTTTGCTTGTAAATTTCCGCCTAGACAGTTGATTTAGACCCTTCCTCTTTTACACCCTGTATAAAATATGGTAGAATAAACTATAAAATACTTTTGAGGTACAAATTATGACTGTGAAAATTAATACAAAAGATGGTCAAATTGAGCTGACTGATGATGTGATTGCGACAATCGTCGGCGGTGCAGCGACTGAAATTTTTGGTGTAGTTGGCATGGCCAGCAAAAATGCAATCAAGGATAATTTTCAAGCCCTTTTAGGAAAAGAAAACTATGCTAAGGGCGTGGTTGTGAAAGCGACTGATGAAGGTGATATCGCAGTTGATGTCTACACTGTGTTAAGCTATGGAGTCAAAATCAGCGAAGTTTCCAAAAACATCCAAGAGCGTGTTAAATTCAGTTTGGAAAACAAGCTCGGAATTACTGCCCATGCAGTGAATGTTTATATCCAAAATATTAAAGTCGTAGGAGAATAATCGTGGCAAATATTACTACTAGTTTATTTCAAGAAATGGTGCAGGCGGCATCTACTCGCTTAAATAAACAGGCTGAATATGTAAACTCTTTGAATGTCTTCCCGGTTCCAGATGGCGATACAGGGACCAACATGGGCATGACCATTGAAAATGGTGCCAAGGAAGTGTCAGATAAGTCTGCTTCAACAGTTGGCGAAGCGGCGGGTATCTTTGCGAAAGGCCTTTTGATGGGCGCGCGTGGTAACTCAGGAGTTATCACTTCCCAGCTTTTCCGCGGTTTTTCTCAAAGTGTGAAAGAGCATGAAGAGCTGACTGGTGAAGATCTAGCTCTGGCCTTTCAGTCTGGTGTAGAAGTGGCTTACAAGGCAGTTATGAAGCCGGTTGAGGGAACGATTTTGACTGTTTCCCGCGGTGCGGCTATCGGAGCCAAGAAGAAAGCTGAAGTCACTAATGATGCTGTAGAAGTTATGAAAGCAGCTCTTGAAGGAGCAAAGGCTGCTTTGGCTAAGACACCGGATATGCTGCCGGTTCTGAAAGAAGTCGGCGTTGTGGACTCTGGCGGTCAAGGGTTGGTCTTTATCTACGAAGGCTTCTTGTCTGCACTTACAGGCGAATATATCGCATCTGAGGACTTTGTGGCGACACCTGCGACCATGTCTGAGATGATCAATGCTGAGCATCATAAGTCTGTAGCTGGCCATGTGGCAACAGAGGACATCACTTACGGCTACTGTACAGAAATCATGGTGGCTCTCAAGACAGGTCCAACCTATGTAAAAGACTTTGATTATGATGAATTTCGCAACTACCTCAATGATTTGGGAGATTCCCTGTTGGTAGTCAACGATGATGAAATCGTCAAAGTCCATGTCCATACCGAAGATCCAGGACTGGTTATGCAGGAAGGTCTCAAGTATGGTAGTTTGGTCAAGGTCAAGGTTGACAATATGCGCAACCAGCACGAAGCACAGGTTGAAAAGGAAGAGCGCTCAGCTAAGCCGGCTCAAGAAAAAGAATTTGCGATTATCGCTGTAGTGGCTGGTGATGGTCTGGCTGAAATCTTTAAGGCTCAGGGAGTTGACTACATCATCTCTGGCGGGCAAACTATGAACCCATCAACGGAAGACTTTATCAAAGCTGTGGAGCAAGTCAATGCTCGTAATATTATTATCTTGCCAAATAATAAAAACATCTTCATGGCAGCCCAATCAGCAGCAGAAGTGATTGAACAGCCAGCAGCTGTTATTGAGACTCGCACAATCCCTCAAGGCTTGACCAGTCTCCTAGCTTTTGATGGCGGCAAGACTATTGAGGAAAACCAAGAGCGTATGACTGCGGCCTTGTCAGAAGTAGTCAGCGGCAGTGTGACGACTGCGGTTCGCGATACGACGATTGATGGCTTGGAAATTCATGAAAATGACAACCTCGGTATGGTGGATGGTAAGATTGTTGTTTCTAATCCAGATATGCTGGCAACTTTGAAAGAAACGTTCAGCAAGATGCTCAATGAAGACAGCGAGATTGTCTCTATCTATATCGGTGAAGACGGCAGCGAAGAGTTGGCTAGCAGTCTTGCTCAAGATTTGATGGAACAATTCGAGGATGTCGAAGTAGAAATTCATCAGGGCAGTCAGCCGGTTTATCCATATATTTTTAGTGTTGAATAGCTTAAAAAGGCAATCGAAAGGTTGTCTTTTATTATTTTATAGAAAATACTTAGACAAGAAACTGGTATTATGTTATACTGTAACAAATAAAAAGTAAAAAAGGTGAACTATGAAAAAATTTTTCATTCTTGTTATTTCTGCTTCGGTACTCTTGACGGGCTGTGTGCTTCCTAGCTTCAGCAAGCATCGTCCTAGACATTCTTCTGAATCAGCAGCCTCTTCTAGGCGGACTAAATCTAGCTCTAGCTATAGCTCCAGCAAGTCATCTAGTTCTTCTTCTGAAAGTACAGAGATTATCTCTAAAACCTTGGTTGGAGACATTGAAGGAATCCATCATCGTGATACAATTACCTATCAGGGCAAGAAAATCTTGAATCTTCGTATGGAATTGCTTACTTCCTTGCCAGAAGAAGCTAGTGCGGCATCAGCTACTTTGACTCCAGAGGAGATGACGACTATCATTCGTGAAGGAATGCAGTCTGATTCAAACTATGTAGCAGCTAAGAGTCTGGAGGGTGTTAATATTGATTATTCAGTTACAGCAGAGAAGAAATTGCAGACCTTGATTGAAATCGATTTGCAAAAAGTCAATGTCGAAGAGGTGGAAAAGAACAGTTTCTTCCAAGGTTTTGGACTGAAGGACATTAAGGATATTACACCTGAGATGTTCATTCTGAGTCTGAAGCTCAATGGTCTCAAAGAAGAGGTGCAGAGCTAAAGTTTAAAAAGCGTTGGTCGCCTCATCTTACAAATTGAGTAGCTAGTTTATTGAAAAATTTTTTAGATTAGGCTGCTTTAATTCCAGCTTCTATCTAAATTGCAACAGACATACAACTAGTCGGCTCCTCTCAACGAGGGGGACCGGCTTTTTTGTGTCTTCATGCAGAAAGGGGCCGGTTATATAATTCTAGTATTTGATAGTTTTGTGTTCTAAAAGCAGAATAGTGACATTTGTCATGTCAGCTGGTGACAAAATCAACTAGTAGGAAAAATTTCTTTGCCTTATAATATAGTTAACAACATGATAAAAGGTTGCTGTAAGAATTAAAAAAGCATTTGGCTTTCGTTCTTCTTTCGCCTTTGGAAAAATAAAGGAAAGATGCACATACGGTTTATCAAATCAAAGGAGGAGTAAAATGGAACTGATTGAAGTAAAGAAGCTTTCAAAAAGCATTCATGGTAAGGAGATTTTAAAGGATATTTCGTTTGAAATCTCCCAAGGTGACTGTGTGGCCTTGATTGGTCCCAACGGAGCAGGTAAAACGACTCTCATGGATTGTTTGCTGGGCGATAAGTTTCTGACAGCAGGTGAAGCAAGGATTCAGGGGCTCAAACCAACTGACAATCATCTCAAGCAGTCGGTAGCGATTTTACCACAGGAAAATACAGTGGTGGAGGATTTGAAGGTCAAGGAACTCTTGACGTTCTTCCAAGCTATTTATCCAAATAGTCTGTCTGATCAAGAAATTGATGACTTGCTGCAATTTACAGACAAGCAAAAGAATCAGTTGGCCAGCAAGCTGTCTGGTGGGCAAAAACGTCTCTTCTCTTTTGTATTAAGTCTGATTGGCCGTCCTAAGATTCTGTTCTTGGACGAACCGACTTCTGCTATGGACACCTCTACTCGTCAGCATTTCTGGGAAATTGTTAATCAGCTCAAGCAGCAGGGAGTGACCATCGTTTATTCTTCGCACTATATCGAAGAAGTCGAGCATACGGCAGATCGGATTTTGGTGCTGCACAAGGGCGAGTTGATTCGGGACACGACGCCTTATGCCATGCGCAGTGAGGAGCAGGAAAAACACTTTACCTTGCCGCTGACTTATCAGTCTGTGCTGGAAAAGCTGGATAATGTGACTGATATAGAAATCAAGCAAAAGGCTTTATCTTTTGCTACTAGAGAAGCTGGTCAAGTCTGGCAAGTCCTGCAGGAACACGGCTGTACAATCGAAGAGATTGAAGTACGTAACCGTACCCTCTTGGATAGTATTTTTGAAACGACACAAGAATAGGAGAGTAATCATGAAAAATATGGCAAGTCTTATGAAGATTGAGTTGATTTTAATGAAGCGGCAGGCTGCTTATTATCTCTTGTCTATTGGTCTGCCCAGCGTCTTTTACCTGATTTTCTCAGGAATGATGTCTGGAAGTGATACGTCTGAACTTGTGCTTCGAGGCTACCTCTTCTCTATGACTCTTTTTAGTATCATGTCTAGTGCCTTCTTTAGCATTCCAAGCACTTTGCAGTCTGATAAAAATAATAATTGGCAAAAAATGATTCAGCACTCGCCGATTTCTATGGTAAAATATTATATATCAAAGCTTTGCAGTACGCTGTTGACTTTTATGCTTTCTATCATCGTAGTCTTCTCGATTGGGCATTTTGTTCGCGGGGTTAATCTGCCAATGGTGGACTGGTTTCTTATTGCCTTGATCCTTCTGGTAGGAAGTGTGGTCTTTATTGCCATGGGTGTATTGGTCAGCCTCTTGCCAAGTGCTCAACTCATGTCTGTAGTGGGCAATATTGTCTATATGGCACTGGCTGTTCTGGGCGGTCTATGGTTCCCTCTGACTATGTTTCCAAAATGGCTCCAGCCAATCGGTAAGTTGACGCCAAGTTATCAACTGATGCAAGTCGTGTCTTCTTATCTAGAACACCATCAGTTCAATGGCAAGGCAGCTTTGATTGTTCTGATTTATACGGTTTTGGTCAGCATTCTTGTGCTGCAGCTCAAAAAGCGAATTGAGGTAAAATAAAAGCATGTGGGAAAAACTTAAACAAGTCCACTATATGTTTCATATTGCGCTGGTCTTTATCATCTTTCCAGTGGCGGGAGTGATTAGCGGGGAATACCCGCTTTTCCTCTTGTTCTTGACAGCTATTTTTGTTGCGGCTTACTATGCGGTCTTATTGAGTAACCATCGCCTTATCCAGTTTTTTTCTTGGTGTTTTTTGGTTGCTTACATATACTATGGTTCTGTCTGGTTAAATACAGGATTTACCTGGTATATTTTTTATCTATCTAATCTGCTGATTTATGAGCTAGATGATGTCTCGTTTAAATCCTGGCGTTTTTGGACCTTTATTGATTTGCAGCCTGCTATTGTGATGACTAATTATTTAGTAGGTCATGTTGGTCCAGCAGAGCTACTCTTCTTTATTGTGACCTTTCTATTCTCGGATGGTTTGACCTTTGGTCTCCATCGAATTCAGACGACCGAGCGAATCAAGGAAGAAAAGGCCAAGCAAAATGCTCAGCTGAATCTATTTCTAGCAGAAAATGAGCGCAATCGGATTGGTCGTGACTTACATGATAGTCTAGGACACACCTTTGCTATGCTCAGTGTTAAAGCGGAGCTGGCTCAGCAGTTTTTGCAGATGGAAGCCTATGACAAGGCAGCAAAAGAACTGCAGGAAGTGCAAGAGATTAGTAAGAAGTCCATGGCTGATGTTCGGCGGATTATTAACGATTTAAAGAATCGGACTCTGGACGAGGAACTAGTGACCATTCGTGCCATGCTGGAGATGAGTGGTGTTCAGGTTGAGATAGAGAATCAGCTCAATGTTGCCAGTATCTCACCTAGTCATCAGTCAACAATCAGTATGATTTTGCTGGAGGCTGCTACCAATATTATCAAGCATGCCAAGGCTAAAAAGAGTAATTTTTCTTTGGTAAAGAAAAACGAAAAGCTTATTTTAGACATTCAGGATGATGGTTGTGGTTTTCAAAAGCTGACTGGTCGGGAGTTGCATAGTATTCGAGAGCGACTGTCTGCCTTGTCAGGAAGGCTTGAGATTCTTAGCAGCCAAGATCCAACATGGATTCGAATTGAATTGCTATACGGAGGGAAGGAATCATGAAACTTTTGTTAGCAGAAGATCAAAGTATGCTGAGAGATGCCTTAGCTCAGCTCTTGCAGCTGCAGCCAGATGTCAAAGAAGTTTATCAAGCTGCGGATGGACAGAAGGCTATTGACTGCCTCAAGTCAGAAACTGTTGATGTGGCTATTTTGGATGTGGAAATGCCTACCCAGACGGGTCTAGACGTCCTCGAATGGATCAAGGCAAATCGACCAGGCGTCAAGGTCATCATCGTCACAACCTTCAAGCGACCGGGCTACTTTGAGCGAGCTGTTAAGGCGGATGTAGATGCTTATGTGCTCAAAGAGCGCAGCATTGCGGATTTGATGAAAACCATCCAAACCGTTCTAGATGGGCAAAAGGAATATTCGCCGGAATTGATGGAGGTGCTAATGACCAGTAGGAACCCTCTCTCTCAGCAGGAGAGGCTAGTCCTGCAAGCTGCGGCGACTGGCCTGTCCAATAAAGAAATTGCTGAAAAACTCTACCTGTCAAATGGAACGGTTCGTAACTATATGTCTGCTATTTTGAGCAAGCTAGACGCTGAAAATCGAACAGAAGCAGTCCGAATCGGACAAGAGAAAGGCTGGCTATAGCTAGAAGATTCAGCTTTGGAGAAAAGGTGAGATAAGATAGTTTTTAGCTAAAGTGAATATTTGTGTGAGGTATATTCCAACGGAGTGTCGGGACTATAAATATAGTTCTGGCTTTTTATCTTTTGTTTGAAAAACATTCGGATTTAGATAAAAAATCAAGAAAAACATTCTGCATGACTTGCAATTTTTTTCAAAAATGTTATCATAGTAGAAAGCTTTTTGAATTTTTAGAAAATTGTAAATAAATGAAAGGGGAAGAATGGAGAAAATCAAATTAGAAACTTCTAAGACAGGCTCAGAGCTTGTTTTGGAAACCTTGAAAAGTCTTGGTGTTGATACGATTTTTGGCTATCCCGGCGGCGCTGTACTGCCGCTTTATGATGCTATCTATAGTTTTGAAGGCATCCGTCATATTCTAGGCCGCCATGAGCAAGGCTGTGTTCACGAAGCAGAAGGCTATGCTAAGTCTACTGGGAAAATCGGAGTTGCAGTTGTGACCAGCGGTCCGGGAGCGACTAATGCCATTACCGGCATTGCCGATGCCATGAGTGATAGCGTCCCCCTTTTAGTCTTTACTGGTCAGGTAGCCAAGGCTGGGATCGGTAAAGATGCTTTTCAGGAAGCGGATATTGTTGGGATTACGACTCCTATTACCAAGTACAATTATCAGGTTCGGGAGACGGCAGACATTCCGCGTATTATTACAGAAGCTATTCACATTGCGACGACAGGTCGTCCTGGGCCAGTCGTTATTGATTTGCCTAAGGATGTCTCGGCTCTGGAAACGGACTTTATCTACGACAGCAAGTTGCATCTGCCGAGTTATCAGCCGACTATTGAGCCCAATGAATTGCAGATTAAGAAGATTATCAAGCAGATTTCTAAGGCTAAAAAGCCGGTCCTTCTTTCAGGAGGGGGTATTAGTTATGCTGGGGCAGCAGCGGAATTGGTTGCGTTTGCGGAGCGGTATCAGATTCCAGTAGTCACTAGCTTGTTGGGGCAGGGAACTATTGCGACAGACCATCCTTTGTTCTTAGGTATGGGTGGAATGCACGGTTCTTTTGCGGCCAATATTGCCATGACTGAGGCCGACTTTATGATTAGTATCGGCTGCCGCTTTGATGACCGTCTGACTGGTAATCCGAAAACCTTTGCCAAGAACGCTAAAGTAGCACATATTGATATTGATCCAGCAGAAATTGGAAAAATTATCAGCGTAGATATTCCCATTGTAGGGGATGCTAAGAAAGCCCTGCAGATGCTGCTGAATGAAGAGCAGGTGCATAATAATACCAGCAAGTGGATTGAAAAAGTAACGCAGGACAAGGAGCGGGTTCGCTCATATGATAAGAAAGAACGTGTCGTCCAGCCTCAAGCTGTCATTGAGCGCGTGGGTGAGCTGACCAAGGGTGATGCTATCGTCGTAACAGACGTGGGTCAACACCAAATGTGGGCCGCCCAATATTATCCATATAAAAATGAGCGCCAACTGGTAACGTCTGGTGGTCTAGGAACCATGGGCTTCGGTGTACCAGCAGCGATTGGGGCTAAGATTGCCAACCCGGATAAGGAAGTGGTGCTCTTTGTCGGAGATGGTGGCTATCAGATGACAAACCAAGAGATGGCTATTCTCAATATCTATAAGATTCCGATTAAGGTCATCATGCTTAACAATCATTCGCTAGGCATGGTGCGCCAGTGGCAGGAAGCTTTCTATGATGGTCGTACCTCTGAGTCTGTCTTTGAAACATTGCCAGATTTCCAGCTCATGGCTCAGGCTTATGGTGTTAAATCCTATAAATTTGACGATCCGGAGACTATTGTCCAAAATTTGGAAGTGCTGAAGGAAGATATACCAATGTTTATCGAGGTGGATATCTCTCGCAAGGAGCATGTTCTTCCAATGGTGCCGGCTGGCAAGAGCAATCATGAGATGTTGGGGGTGAAGTTCCATGCGTAGAATGTTGACAGCTAAACTCCAAAACCGTTCGGGTGTTCTGAACCGCTTCACAGGTGTTCTTTCCAGACGGCAGGTTAATATCGAGAGTATCTCAGTCGGAACGACGGAAAATCCGGAGGTCTCCCGTATCACCATCATCATTGATGTGGCTTCATTGGCAGAAGTCGAGCAGATTATCAAGCAGCTCAATCGTCAGATTGATGTGATTCGGGTTCGAGATATCACAGACAAGCCTCATTTGGAGCGCGAGGTGATTTTGGTTAAGATGTCAGCGCCAGCTGAGAAGCGCGCTGAGATTCTGTCTATTATCCAGCCATTCCGGGCGACAGTTGTGGATGTAGCACCTAGCTCTATTACCATTCAGATGACCGGTGATGCGGAGAAGAGCGAAGCCTTCTTCGAGTCATTCGCCCATATGGTATCAAAAATATTGCTCGGACTGGAGCGACAGGCTTTACCCGAGATTAAACCAAACCTTTAATTTGTTAAAACCGCCTAACAGGCAATAAAAATAGAAAAGAGAGTAAAACTTATGGCAGTAACAATGGAATACGAAAAAGATGTAAAAGTAGCAGCACTTGACGGTAAGAAAATTGCCGTAATTGGCTATGGATCACAAGGTCATGCTCATGCGCAAAACTTGCGCGATACAGGCCACGATGTGATTATCGGTGTTCGTCCTGGTAAGTCATTTGATAAGGCTAAAGAAGATGGCTTTGATACTTATACAGTAGCAGAAGCAGCTAAATTGGCTGATGTTATCATGATTTTGGCTCCAGATGAAATCCAACAAGATCTCTATGAAGCAGAAATCGCTCCAAACTTGGAAGCTGGAAACGCAGTTGGATTTGCTCATGGTTTCAACATCCATTTTGAATTTATCAAAGTTCCTGCTGATGTAGATGTCTTCATGTGTGCACCTAAAGGTCCTGGTCACTTGGTTCGCCGTACTTTCGAAGAAGGTTTTGGTGTACCAGCTCTGTATGCAGTCTACCAAGACGCTACTGGAAATGCCAAAGACATCGCAATGGACTGGTGTAAAGGTGTTGGTGCGGCTCGTGTTGGTTTGCTTGAAACAACTTACAAAGAAGAAACTGAAGAAGATCTCTTTGGTGAACAAGCTGTGCTTTGTGGTGGCTTGACTGCCCTGATTGAAGCAGGATTTGAAGTTCTGACTGAAGCAGGTTATGCGCCAGAATTGGCTTACTTTGAAGTGCTGCACGAAATGAAACTGATTGTAGACTTGATCTATGAAGGTGGCTTCAAGAAGATGCGCCAATCTATCTCAAATACAGCTGAATATGGTGACTATGTATCTGGTCCGCGCGTCATTACTGAGCAAGTCAAAGAAAACATGAAGGCAGTCTTGGCTGATATCCAAAACGGTAAATTTGCGAACGACTTCGTTGATGATTACAAGGCTGGTCGTCCAAAACTCACTGCTTACCGCGAGCAAGCTGCTAATCTGGAGATTGAAAAGGTCGGTGCAGAATTGCGTAAAGCAATGCCATTCGTTGGTAAAAACGACGACGATGCTTTCAAGATTTATAATTAAGATAAAGAGCAGATAAGACATTAGGGGTTGGAATGCGAATTCCCAGCCCCTTGTTTTGCTTGATAGAGAATAAACTGAAAAAACAGGGAAGGAAGAAACATGCTCAGAGCAAAAGATATCACGCATGCTCATAAAGTGTTAAAAGATGTGGTAGTCAATACTCCGCTTGACTACGACCACTATTTGTCGGAGAAGTACCATGCCAAGATTTACCTGAAGAAGGAAAATATGCAGCGGGTACGCTCTTTTAAACTTCGCGGGGCTTATTATGCCATTTCTCAACTTAACGAAGAAGAACGTCAGCGTGGAGTTGTCTGTGCTTCTGCGGGAAATCACGCCCAAGGAGTGGCCTATACTTGTAAGGAAATGAAAATTCCAGCCACTATTTTTATGCCCATCACGACTCCTCAGCAGAAGATTGGCCAAGTCCGCTTCTTTGGTGGTGAATTTGTGGATATCAAGCTGGTTGGAGACACCTTCGATGCTTCGGCTAAGGCAGCGCTTGACTATACTAAGGCTGAAAATCGCACCTTTATCGATCCTTTTGACAATGAAGATGTCCAAGCGGGTCAAGGGACTGTAGCCTATGAAATCTTAGACGAGGCCAAGAGAGAAGCTATTACTTTTGATGCAGTTTTGGTACCAGTTGGCGGCGGCGGCCTGATATCAGGAGTCTCAACCTATATAAAAGAAAGTCAGCCAACTATTGAAGTCATTGGTGTGGAAGCCAACGGTGCCCGCAGTATGAAAGCAGCTTTTGAAGCAGGTGGTCCAGTCAAGCTCAAAGAAATCGACAAATTTGCGGACGGTATCGCAGTCCAGAAAGTCGGTGCATCAACCTATGAGGTCACACAAAAGAATGTTCAAAATCTTATCGGTGTAGATGAAGGGCTTATTTCAGAGACCATCATTGATCTATATTCCAAGCAAGGGATTGTCGCAGAGCCAGCTGGTGCTGCAAGTGTTGCTGCTTTGGAAGTCCTGAGCGAGTATATCAAGGGGAAAACTATCTGTTGCATTATCTCAGGTGGTAATAATGACATCAACCGGATGCCAGAGATGGAAGAGCGGGCTCTTATTTATGATGGTATCAAGCACTATTTCGTGGTTAACTTCCCGCAGCGTCCAGGTGCCTTGCGTGAATTCGTAAATGATATTTTAGGACCCAATGACGATATCACTCGCTTTGAATATATCAAGCGGGCAAGCAAGGGAACGGGACCGGTTTTGATTGGTATTTCTCTGGCTGATAAGCATGATTATGCTTCTTTGATTAACCGTATTGAGCAGTTTGACCCGTCCTTTATCAATCTGAACGGGAATGAAACACTCTACAATATGCTTGTCTAATTGTAAATATATTTTAGCCTAATTTGTATGCTTTTATTTGAAACTGCAAATTAAATATGTTAGAATATACTATAGTGAATCAAGGAGGCTTGAACATGTTTTTTATTCCATTTTTCTTTATCATATTGATCATAATCTTTATATTCTTGCTGCTTAGTGCAGTCTATGTGGTTCGTCAGCAATCCGTGGCAATCATTGAGCGTTTTGGACGCTACCACAAAACCAGCAGCAGCGGTATCAATTTCCGTCTTCCTTTAGGGATTGACAAGATAGCGGCTCGTGTTCAGCTGCGTTTGCTGCAGAGCGAGATTGTCGTTGAGACCAAGACACAGGATAATGTTTTCGTAACTATGAATGTTGCGACCCAGTATCGTGTAAATGAAAACAACGTGATTGACGCTTATTACAAGCTTATGCGGCCAGAAGCTCAAATTAAGTCCTATATTGAAGATGCTCTTCGTTCCTCCGTTCCAAAACTGACCTTGGATGAGCTCTTTGAAAAGAAGGACGAAATCGCCCTAGAGGTCCAAAAGCAGGTAGCTGAAGAAATGTCTACCTATGGTTACATTATTGTCAAAACCTTGATTACCAAGGTTGAGCCTGATGCTGAAGTTAAACAGTCTATGAACGAAATCAATGCGGCGCAGCGTAAGCGCGTGGCTGCTCAGGAATTGGCTGAAGCGGATAAGATTAAGATTGTGACAGCTGCCTCTGCAGAAGCTGAGAAAGACCGTCTTCATGGGGTTGGTATTGCTGAGCAGCGGAAGGCCATTGTGGATGGTTTGGCTGACTCCATCAAAGAATTGAAGGGTGCCAATATTGAGTTGACAGAAGAGCAGATTATGTCTATTCTTTTGACCAACCAGTACCTGGATACGCTGAATAATTTTGCAGATAGTTCGGGTAATAATACCATCTTCCTTCCAGCAAATCCAGAAGGTGTCGAAAGTATTCGGACTCAGATACTTTCAGCCCTCAAAGCTAAGTAAAGAAAATTCAGAATTATTTAATTTGTTCGAATTTGGTTTGTTTAAGTTGACAAACTGTATAAAAACAATTATAGTAGTTGATGTAGCTAGAATAGAGAGGAGTAAGAAATGGCTAAATCTAATTTCGAGAAAGTAGAATCTGTTGTTAGTTGGGTACGTGATAAGAAGATCACCGGTTACCGTATTAGTAAAGAAACAAATGCACGTGAAATGTCTATCATTGCTCTTGCTCAAGGACGTGCAAAAGTGAAAAATATCTCTTTTGAAACAGCTCTTGGCTTGATTGATTTCTACGACAAAAACCATGAAAAATTTGAAGACTAAACTTCAAAATTGTGCAACTGATATTGCTCATTAAATCAAAAAAGGAATCTGGACTTAGTTCCAGATTCCTTTTTGCTTTTGAAAATAGAAGTAATTTAGCTGAGGAAGCGTTGCAGGAATTCTTTGGTTCTTTCTTCTTTGGGATTGGTGAAGATATCCTGCGGGCTGCCAGCTTCAGCAATGACGCCCTTGTCCATAAAGATAACACGGCTGGAAACATCACGGGCAAATTCCATCTCGTGGGTTACGACAATCATAGTCAGTCCTTCCTGAGCCAGTTCTTTCATGATTTTCAGAACTTCACCAACCATTTCAGGGTCGAGGGCTGAAGTCGGCTCGTCAAAGAGGATGGCATCAGGATTCATAGAGAGGGCGCGGGCAATAGCGACTCGCTGCTTCTGACCGCCTGAGAGTTGCTTAGGCTTGGCCTGCCAGTATTGCTCGCCCATTCCAACCTTGTTGAGGTTTTCTTTGGCAATTTTCTCGGCTTCTGACCGTTCTTTTTTCAGAACTGTTGTCTGAGCGACGATGGTATTTTCCAAGACATTAAGATTTTCAAAGAGATTGAAAGACTGAAAGACCATGCCCAGCTTTTCACGGTAATGGGTCAAGTCGTAATTCTCGTCCAGGACATTCTTGCCGCGATAGAAAATCTGTCCGCCAGTTGGTGTTTCCAGAAGGTTAATGGAGCGCAGGAAGGTTGACTTTCCGCTACCGGAACTGCCGATGATGGAAATCACTTCTCCTTTATGAACGGTGAGGGAGATGTCCTTGAGGACTTGGTTTTCACCGTAGGACTTTTTGAGGTTTTTAATTTCTAAAATGGTTTCTGTCATGATTTTACTTCTCCTGTCTGCATTTGATTGGCACCTGTCGTGTAGTTGTCTGTGTCAAAGCGTTTTTCAACATAGCGCAGGATGCGTGTCACGCTGAATGTCAGGACAAAGTAGATTACAGCGATGATAGTAAAGGTTTGGAAGTACTGGTAAGTCTGGGTAGCAATGGTATTTCCAGAGAAATAAAGCTCAACTACCGAGATAACATTCAACACGGATGTATCCTTGATGTTGATGACAAATTCATTACCAGTTGCGGGCAGAATATTGCGGACGACCTGAGGCAGTACAATCTTGCGCATGGTCTGGCCGTGGGTCATACCCAGTGCTGTTGCGGCCTCGAATTGCCCTTTATCAACAGCAAAGATACCACCGCGGACAATCTCGCTCATATAAGCTCCCGTATTGA
>JABZYU010000044.1:0-7733 GCA_015264985.1 Streptococcus sanguinis
GCAAACTAGGGCTGACATCAACCGTTGATCCTGTTGCTGAACCTAGACTCATATTGATGGTATCAGCCCCCAAAGCTACCGCATCATCAATGGCTTTGATATAGATAGCGTCGCTTGTTGTGCGTTGACGGTCCGAGAAAACCCTCATAAACATAACTTGTGCTTCTGGCGCAACACCATAGACATACTCATCATTAGGAGCTTTCTTGTTGGGATTTCCCGCTGTAATCCCTGTTACGTGCATACCATGTGAGTAACTGTTCTTTTCCTTGATATTGTCATCACCGTCGATATAGTTATAGGCATAGACAACCTTGCTGTTGTACCATTTCCCGTAGTCAATACCAGCCTTTTTCTTAGCCTCTTCCAGAGCTGCCTCTGTCTGATACTTGGCCTTTGACGGGTCAGAAATCTTCAAAACCTCATGGTGGACATCCAGACCTGAATCGATAATGGCTACCACTCGGCCTTGACCTTTATAGCCTTGAGACCAGGTCTGAGGAACCTTGATAATCTCATTGGTACTGATGCTGCTTGGTTTAGCATCCCGAGAAGTTGGTGACTCTGCTACTACATCAGGATTAGCAGCAGGCTTGTCTGAGTTTACGGCTGCCGGAGACTCTACAGTCGGACTAGCTGATTCAGTTGGCTTGGATTCTGTGGTAGATGGTTGAGTTACCTTCTCAGCACTTGAAGAAGCCTGTTCCGATGAAGAATTAGCTCCTTTCTCTACAGGAGCTGCAGCTGCTTCCTTAGCCTCTGCCGTAGAAGGCTGGCTCGCCTGCTCTGTACCTGAAGCAGCCGATTCAGAAGAAGCTGGCGTTGCTTTCTCCACAGTGGCTTGAGTTGCCTGCTGACTCTCAAGTGTTGCTGTTTGAGAAGCAGACTCAGTCGCTGATACCACAGCAGCAGTCGGCTGACCTTGCCCTGACGAACTAGCTGTCGTCTGCTCATCCGCCTGAGCCTGTCCCGCACCAAAAACCAGAGCAGTTCCCAACAGAACAGAAGCCAAACCGAACTTGTATTTACGGAGTGAAAAACGTTGTCTTTGCATAGAAGTCTCCTTATCTTTATTTATAAACCATATTATAATAAAAATTTTCTGACAATTCATACACATATAACAAATGTAACAAAAACGTAATAATGACGAACGTTATAGTCAAGAAAAGCTATATGATAAAGTTTCAATCATCTATTTATTTGAAATACAGAACAAATACATGTTAAAATCCGGAAATAAGAAAAACTCTCGATTCATTTATGACCGAGAGATTTATTTTATATTGTAAATAGTACCTAAAACTCATTGAAACTAAACCGACCAATGACTAGTAATTTTAGGGCTTATTAATCCTGAAATGTTATTCACTATCACTACGATAAATTTCCATTTTCTTATGGAAGTACCGTTCCATCATTCCATAAGCAGTATAGGTAATTGCATTGGCACCAGCTGCAATGGTGTCTAAGATATTTTCTTCTGTTTTACCACCAGAAGCAATAATAGGAACATCTGGGTATTGTTCTCTTACCCATTTTACTAATTCAACCGTATCTTTTCCGCCGCTGACATTGAAAATATTCACACCAGCCTCAAGGTAAGGTCCCAGCGGTCGAGATTTATCAATTACTGTATAAATCAGGGGGATATCGACATAGGTCCGGACAGCTTTTGTTGTTTCAATGTCAACTGGTCCATTGAGTACAATTCCCCCAGCATTGTTTTCTTCTGCGTGAGAGGCTAGTCGAGCTGAACGATCACCACTAGTCAAACCACCTCCAACACCAACTAAAATCGGAGCCTTCGCAACTAGTGAAACTGCATTTAAAATCTGGGTATTTGGTGTAAAGGGGTACACACATAGAATAGCATCTGCATTCGTATTGGCAATAAGAGAAACATCTAGGGAATAGACAATTGATTTAATACGTTTCCCATAGATTATGATCCCTGACGCCTCCTTGATACAAGATGGCATTGCAATAATAGAATCACGCAAGGGGCTGGTTACAACTGGAATTTTTTTATTACTTGTCATTATTTTTTTACACTAATCCTTTATTTAATAATAATCTAACACTCAAATTTAAAGCTGAATTTATTAAAATTCAGCATTAAACAATTCTTTTAATTTATATATAACATCATCATTTGATGCATCAATAGAAACAGATTCATTAATTTTAGACAGCTTGGTTAATTCTTTCAAATCTGCATTGTAACCAATGGTATTAACCGTAATACCTAAAGCTTTAATAATGGGTTCAACTCGTTCAAATTCATAGCCGCCATTAGTCTGACCGTCTGATAGAACAAAGATAACAGGTCTAGCACCTGGATTTTCTTTCATTTTATCCAAAATCATCTTCACCGCTACAAGCGTTCCATCATAAGTGGCTGTTCCACCAGATGGCGTCAATCCTTTAATGGCAGATGTGAAGTATGATTTTTGCGTGCTATTCATAGTGTCAATCGGAACATTAATAGTCACATCATCACTATATGAAACTAGACCTATTTGATTTTCTTCATTGATATATTGCAGGGAATTTAGCAATGACTTCTTCAAATTGTTCATCGGCTCACCATCCATAGAGCCAGATACATCTGTTACAAATACACCGACAATAGGTTGGCTATTATTCTTATTCTTTTTCCAAAGGTTCTGCATGGACATCAGCAGATTTCCGTCAGTCGTTTGTTCTTCAAAACTATAATCATCCAGTTTATTAAAACCATATGATGTCGCTTTTGATTGATTATTTCCTTCAAGAATATAGCTAGAGAATTTCTTCAATACTTCTTGTTTAGTAGCATCATTTGTTGTTGCATAAAGCGGTGAATCCTGACGAATACCAAAAGGAACATATTCATAATCACTGAATTCCGGAGTATTGATATAAGTTTGATATGAAATAGACAGAATATCAGCGCTACCATTTTTTGCTGCTTCGCGCAACTGAGTTGTCGTTACAAATGTAGATGGAATGTTATTTTGAAATTGTTGGAACTCTGTTTTAGCTTTGTCACTAATTGGATTTTCTTTATCAAAGGTAAACAGTAATTGCGATAACAAACTCAAACCTGTTGATGAGGTGTAAGGATTTGTATAGCCTAGCAATTTCCCGTCTTTCACAGCTTTGGCTAAGTTTTCAACAGTCACGTCACCATAGGCTTTCTTAATCTCATCATAGACATTTTTTTTCATTAAGAGTCCACTGGTGTTACCGAATAACCGTTCTGAAATCTGAGTGGTAGCTGTTCCACGTGCATTTAAAATATAATTCCATTGTTGATTTGATGGAGTATAGCCATCTGGCACATGATTTTTACTTGCAATATAATCGACTGATGTTCCTGAAGGGATAGAACGAATCGATACGCTGACTGTTTTCCCATCAATCGTTTGGTGCTGGTTATTAAAACTTTCAGCAATTTCATTCAAAATACCATCTTTGCCGCTACCTGCTTTTTCGGAACTAACAAAGATTTCAGCATTGATTTCTCCACCACCTTTCACGGTATAAGGATAAGTTGCATCAATATCTGGCAATTCTTCATTTTCCTGCAAGGAAGTATTTGAAATATCTTTTTTCAACTCTGCAATCTTGGGATCGATTTTCTTATAGTAAGCTTCGACTTCCGTTTTAGCATCTTTTTCTGATAGTTTGGAATTGATAGGTCCATCACCAGAACAAGCAGTTAAAAATAAACTAGCACCAAGCGCAAGAAACAGAGAGGTTTTTTTAAGTTTCATAAATAAACTCCTTCTAAATAAGTTTAATAAGCTCTTTAAGTGATTCTGTCAAGTTTTTCAGATCAATTTCACTTGTTGATGTTTTCACATCAATATAGTTAATCGCTTCAACAATTAAACTATCTGCATCATCAAGCAACTTATTATTATGAATTAATTTAGCTTCAATATTTTCAGCATCTTTCGCAATAATTAATCGACGATAAATGCTTTTGGCATCTTGTAGAATACGAACGCGAATAGAAATTAATTCCTTAGCAATATTTTGAATAATCGGTTGGTCGTTATTCTCAACAATCTCAGCGAAATCATCAGATAATGCTTTGGCATCAAGTAGTTGTTTTAAAATACGTTTTGCATAGTCAATGTATTCAGGATTTTCTATTGTTTCTTGAATATCCGTTAATTTTTCAATCATTGACGCTTCATCGTACAATGGATCTTTTCGTTGTTCTTCTTCAAAAGCAACGAGTTGCAATTCTTTGTTTTTGCTTGCAACATAACTCTTGATCACAAAGCCTGCATACAAAATGGTCAGCCCCAAGGCGATGTATGCACCAACATTTATCATTTTAAAAGTTCCAATACCTGAATCAACAATAATATCATCCTTATTAAATATTACTAATTTAAACAGAATGATGGTTAATATGCTTAATCCACCAGATACTAAACCATGCCTTATAATAAATTTATTTATCATAACTTTTACCCGTTCACATCAGTATGATTGATTGTTGTTACAAGCTGTGTTTTTAATTCCTCACGCAATTCACCAATACGAAGCGATGCTCTTTCACGATATTCTCGTCCTTTGGCTTGTGCCGCATCAATATCTTTCAATGAATTAACAATATCAGATGTCATAGACTCTAAGGTTGTAATATCAATTGCTGCCCGCTCGCTTTGTTCTGCACTACGCTTACTTGTCTGGTGCAGACTCCTTGTGACATCTTTTAATAATTGGTTCGTAGCATCGGTTACATACTGATCTGCTTGCAAAGCTTTTTCCGTTTGGGTATTATAAAACGCAGCCATCATGTACATATTCCAAGCTGGAATCATAATCGTTTTACTACGATTAATCTTTTGGATTAGACCTCGATTAGTATTGGTCAATGTTTCTAACTGGATAGCCATTGCTTGTGACAGAGACATTTGCGCATCTAAGTCATGGATTTGTTTTTCAAACAGATTTAAGGAATTTTTATATTCAGTCAATTCATTAATCTTTGTTTGGTCACCGCTTTTCGCCTCTTCTTCTAAGGCTGGCAACTCAGACTGATAAGCTTCTTGAATCTTTAATTTACCAGCATCCACATAGACAGATAATCTTTGGAAATTTTCTCTATTACCTTCTTTCATCTGTTCTAAGTCTTTATTGTTTTTAATTAAAGTCAGCTGGTTATTTTCAAGGGTTGCAACTACTCGGTCAATATTTTCTTTAGCAGATTCATATCGAATCTGCAAAGTTTTGATATGATCCTTAGCTTTCTTAAAGATCCCAAAAATACCTTTTGGACCATCCTCTTCAGAAACAGTTAATTGTGTAGCTAAGCTAGATAAAAGTCCTCCAATGTCACCAACATCTGAAGCCTTGACATGCGATAAAGTCTTGTTTGTCAGTGTCATCAAACTATTAGACTCTTGTGTTCCGTATGATAGAATAAGATCTTCATCACTTAGTACAATGGCATTTTTTACTTGTTCTACAGCCGCATTTTGTTCATCAGTTCTTTCAATAGGCTCAAAAGTTTCTTCTGTAACTTCAGAGATTAGTTTTTCTTCCTCCTTAAATTGTTTTTCAATTTCAGGGGTGATTAATGGTGAGCCAACTGTTGTGTCACCAACTGTAAATCCTGCCATATGTATTAAACCAAACCTTCCTAGTTTATAACAAAATAAAACTTGCTTAAGATAAAAATTATTTTACTAGTAATTACTTCTTTAAGCTAAGCAATCACATATCTAACTACTTTATCTTCAGTTTTTTAATTTGATTTTTCCAAACTGCAATAACTGCACTAAATCGAGATAACTCTCTTGCTAGAATAGAAGCTAATGAAATTCACATATAAAACAAACTATCCACTCAAGTACAATATCAATTGTATTGCAATGGCTCTTTAATCAAATCGTATTTTAATTTTAACACAATTAGGAACTTTGAGCAATATTAGTATCAAGCTATTCGTTGGCTTATTTGAAGTATGATATACCTAGATTTTAATTCTCAGATTTCAAACTCATGTTTGGATAATTTAGCAGAATTTTTGGAAGCTAAAATCGATTAACTGATATCTCTTAAAACAAGCAATCAAAATCTAATTTATTATGCTATTTTTTAGCTAATATACTAAAAATCCCCAGCTCTTTTCAAACTGGGGATAGCTTTAGATTTTTAATTCATACACTTCCTGCCAGCCGGCTGGTCCTAATATGCGTTGGAGCTGTTTGCTAAAGACGGTCTCTAGGTAGAGATAGGAAGCGACTTGATTTCTCTCATTGACACCTAGGATGATGCTTTTATACATAGGCAAATGCTCTCTTATGAAATCAGGCAAGAGCTTCAGGGTCTGACTACCGTATCCTCGCATCCGAAAGCCTTCATCCGTTGAAAAGCTACGAAGGAGCAGGCTATCTGGCTGACCGCCATAAGCAAACTTCTTTTCTCCAGCATCCAAGATCAGAAAGGTTACGATTTGATCTTCTTCAAGACCCAAGATGGCATAGCGATTTTCTAAATCAGCGACAGCCTGGCTAGGATAGCTGGTAAATCTCAAGTCGGTTAAATGGTAAGACAGCAATGCTTCTCTATCTGAACTTCGATAGAATCGGATTTTCACCTAAAAATCCATTTCATCAGGATTTGGTGCGCCACCCGCCAGGTCACTGATATTTTTGAGGACTTCTAAGTCTGCTGTATCTAGCTCGATGCCAAAGCAATCTAGATTGCTGGCGATCCGGCTCGGAGTGACCGACTTAGGCAGAGGCAGAAAGCCTTCCTGCAAGCTCCAAGCTAGCGCGACTTGAGCAATGGTCTTGCCATACTTATCTGCCACAGCCTGTACGGCTGGATTTTGAAAGAGCTCACCTTGACCAAATGGTCCCCAAGCTTCCAGTAAAATCTCATGCTCACGGCAGAAGTTCACCGCCTCTGTCTGATAGACACCTGGAGCTAGGCGGATTTGATTGACAGCAGGAGTCATACGTGCTGTTTCAAGCAAGGCTTCTAAGTGATGAGGCAGGAAATTGCTGACGCCAATCGCTCGAATCTTTCCGAGATTATAAAGCTCTTCCATAGCACGCCAGACTTCGGCATTGCGCTTTTTCCAAGCATTGTTTTCCCTCAGGGGTTTGGGATTCGGCCAGTGGATGAGGTAGAGATCCAGATAGTCCAGTCCCAACCGCTCCATTGAGGCCGCAAAGGCCTCTTGAGCCTCCTCATAAGTATGAATGTCATTCCAAAGCTTGGTCGTGATGAAGAGCTCCTCCCGTGGAATGCCGCTGTCCTTGATTGCCCGTCCGACACTCTCTTCGTTCTTATAGATGGCTGCCGTATCAATGTGCCGATAGCCTGCCTTAAGAGCGGCTAATGTTGCTTGATAGGCTTCTTCGCCATCCTGAGCCTTCCAAGTACCAAAGCCCAGCACCGGAATGCCTACACCATTATTCAAAAGATATTCTCTCATCTCACGTCTCCTTTACAAGTTCCATCTACTGCCTTCAGCAAGGCAGCTGCTATAGTGTTCACAAGAGCAGAACTGCTCACTTTTTTTCCTTTTTCTTCAGTATTGGCTTGGGTTTAAAGATATTTTCCTTGGTCGGCTCCATGCCTTTACTGAAAAAGCTATAGATAATGAAAGCAAGTCCTGCGACAAGGATTAAGATTCGTCCAAAGATCAGTCCCGCCACCAGAAAACCCAGTCCCATTATCAAAAATTTCGCATCAATTCGTTTCATAGCCTACTC
>JABZYU010000044.1:7743-16332 GCA_015264985.1 Streptococcus sanguinis
TCACATTATAGTCTCATTATATCACGCCTAAGAAAGCAATTCAAATCTAGGAGAAGGCTATCAAGTAGCTTGCCAATCAAAAAGAACAGGTTGCCCTGCTCTTTCTGAAAAATATAAGGAGACTAATTTAAAATACCTGCGGTTCTCATACATGGAATCGTTCTTGACCATCAAGATAAGTAGCTACCAGCTCTAAATCTTTATCTAAAACGATAAAGTCAGCGTCGTAGCCTTCCTTGATCTGTCCGCAGACATCATCAATATGGACGGATTTTGCCGGAATCAGGCTAGCCATCATAACCGCCTGATGAGGATTGGCAAGGCCCCATTTGACCACATTTTTCAATCCATCCTTGAGCTTGAGGATAGAGCCAGCTAGATTGCCCGTTGACTTGAGCCGAGCTGTTCCTTCGGCCACAACCACTGGAAATTCTCCCAACATGTAGTCACCATCTTCAAGACCTCCTGCGGTCATACAGTCAGTAATGAGCGCAATATTTTCATGCCCCTTCTGCTTGAGCAAGATGTCACAGGCCTTAGGATCCACATGGTGGCCGTCACAAATCAGTTCCGCATAGGTGTGGGGCAACTCATACATGGCACCAACCATGCCCAACTCCCGATGAGTCAGGCCACGCATACCGTTATAGGCGTGAACCCAGACACTGGCACCTGCTTCGACCGCAGTTTTGGCTTCATCATAGGTTGCGTTAGAATGCCCCAGTGCAACAGTCACGCCTTCATCAGTCAGCGTGCGGACAAACTCATCCACGCCATCACGCTCTGGTGCGAGAGCAATCTTATTGAGCAAGCCATTTGCGGCCTTCTGCCAAGCACGAAACTCATCCATGCTAGGATCTTTCATATAGGCCGGATTTTGAGCGCCTTTATACTTCTCGGTGAAGTAAGGCCCTTCAAAATAGAGACCGCGAATCTTGGCCCCACTGGCTTCTTGATAGCGTGCACCGATATTTTCAGTTACTGCTAAGAGCCGCTCATAGGACGAAGTCAGGGTTGTTGGTAAAAAGCTGGTCACACCGGTAGTCAAGAGACCCTCACTCATGGTATGAAGAGTTCCTTCGATGTTATTGTCCATGACATCAACACCGCCAAAGCCGTGAATATGAGTGTCCACCAGACCTGGTGCAATCGAGTAGCCACTGTAGTCTATGACTTCTGCATCCTGCGGAACAGACTGCACCAGCTTGCCAAATTTGCCGTCAATCAGCTCTAAATAACCGCCCTGACGGATTCCCTGAGGATAGAAAAATTGATCTGCTTTGATATATGTAGGCATAAGACTGCCTCCCTTTTTCTTGACTTCTGTATTCTCTGCCATTCAAAGCGGAATTCTGTGATAGAGCTAGCATCTTTCTATAGCTGCTTTCTAACTCCCGCTTTTGAATCTCTGAGTTTTCTTAACTATATTATAACTCTTTCTTTTTTATTTGTAAATGGTATATACCTATTTTTGCAAAAAATTGTTATATTAAATTAAAAAAACAGAAAACCCAGCCATGATAGCTGGGTTTCCACTTTATTTTTTATCTAAATCGCGCAGCATCTGGTCGATTTTATTGCCATACTCGATGGATTCGTCCTTGACAAAGGTCAAATCTGGAATCTTGTACATCTTCAGATTGTGACCCAGCTCTCGCTTGATAGTACCGGTTGCTTTTTCTAGACCGGTCTGAGCTTTTTGATTATCAGAGGCCAGATTGCTCATAATCGTGTAGTAGACCTTGGCCATGGACAGGTCGCCCAGCATTTGGACATCAGTGATGGTCACTCCCTGCACCCTCGGGTCACGAACTTTCTTCTGCAAGATTTCATTGACTTCACGCTTGATTTCCATGCCTACACGGTCTGTACGAAAATTATTTGCCATGAGATTTCCTTTCTAATTTTTCTCTTCTGCA
Organism: Streptococcus sanguinis; assembly: GCA_015264985.1. Lineage (GTDB taxonomy): Bacteria > Bacillota > Bacilli > Lactobacillales > Streptococcaceae > Streptococcus > Streptococcus sanguinis_S. The sequence continues at coordinate 9,663 of JABZYU010000044.1, forward strand.
ATATAAGCTAGGCCTAGCCTAGCTTATATTTTAGTTTTAGTGAATGAAATTTCTTCTAAACTCTTTGTGAAAAAGGATGTTGGACTAGAAGTGTCGACTTCCACCAAAAATGATTTTCACTGCGAGTTTTTAACGGACTTCTTATCTTATTTCTTAATTTCTTCCATGATGTAGGCTTCGATCGTGTCATCTACTTGGATGTCATTGTAGCCATCAATCATGAGTCCTCCTTCGCGGCCGTTAGTAACTTCCTTAACATCATCCTTGAAGTGCTTGAGACTGGCAAGCTCTCCGTCGTAAATCACGACACCATCACGGATAACACGAACCTTGGAATCACGGGTAACTTTACCGTTGATAACCATAAATCCACCGATAGTACCAACCTTGGAAACCTTGAAGGTCTCGCGGATAAGAGCTTCCCCGATGATTTTTTCTTCGTATTCTGGATCCAGCATTCCCTTCATGGCATCTTCCATTTCTTCGATAACCTTGTAGATAATGCTGTGGAGACGAATTTCGACATCGTCAGCTTCTGCCTGTTGGCGAGCCTGAGAAGTTGGACGAACGTTAAATCCGATAATGAAGGCATTTGAGGCTTCTGCCAGTGTCACGTCAGATTCATTGATGGCACCAACCGCTGAGTGGACGATGGTGATCTTAACCCCTTCCACTTCAATCTTTTGCAGGGAAGCAGACAGGGCTTCTACAGACCCCTGCACATCAGCCTTGATGATAACATTGACAGACTTAACTTCACCAGCTTTGAGGGTATCAAAGAGATTTTCCAGACTAACGCGATGAGTAGCTTGACGCTGTTTGAGAAGGGCACGTTTGGCGCGTTCTTCACCGGCTGCACGCGCAGCTTTTTCATCTTCATAGACCGCAAAGTGGTCACCAGCCATCGGAGTTTCATTGAGACCAGTGATAGAAACCGGTGTAGATGGTCCTGCCACCTTAACACGACGGCCCAGATCATTGGTCATAGCCCGAACCCGACCGAAGGTATTACCAACAACGATTGGATCTTGAACATTCAGCGTACCTTGTTGGACAAGCAAGGTTGCGACAGCACCTTTTCCTTTATCCAGACGGGCTTCGATAACTGTACCAATCGCTCGAACAGTCGGATCTGCCTTGAGTTCTTGGATTTCAGCCACCAAGAGGACTGTTTCCAGCAAGCTGTCGATATTTTGATTGAATTTCGCTGAGATTTCAACAAATTCAGAATCTCCGCCCCAAGCTGTTGACATGACACCATGCTCAGCCAACTCACCAATCACGCGCTCAGGATTCGCTCCTGGCTTATCGATCTTGTTGATAGCTACGATGATTGGGACATCAGCGGCTTTGGAATGGTTGATCGCTTCGATCGTTTGCGGCATAACACCGTCATCAGCCGCAACGACCAAGATAGTGATATCCGTCACAGAGGCACCGCGGGCCCGCATAGAAGTAAAGGCCGCGTGTCCAGGCGTATCCAAGAAAGTAATCTTCTTGCCGCTTTCCTCGATCTGGTAAGCACCGATGTGCTGAGTAATACCACCTGCTTCACCTGTTGCTACGCGAGAGTTACGCAAGGTATCCAAGAGGGTTGTTTTACCATGGTCAACGTGTCCCATGATGGTGACAACTGGCGGACGCTCTACCAAGGCATCTTGGTTGATATAACCTTCTTCTACGAAGAAGCGCTCAATGTCAGCTGTGTCAACTTCCACCTTCTTCTTAGCTTCAATACCGTAGTCCACCATGAGGAGCTCAATAGTATCGCCGTCAAGAGATTGGTTTTGCGTTGCCATCACACCCATCATGAAGAGTTTCTTGACAATTTCAGCTGGCTCGCGCTTGATCCGTTTTGCGATTTCTGCAACGGTCATTCCGTCTGTATATTCAAATTCAGTTGGCAACTCATGGAACTTACGTTCTGTAACAGGTTTTGGTGCCTGGTTATTGTTGCCCTTTCCTTTTTTATTTTTCTTGTTTTTATTCCAATTACTATTTCTTTGATTTCTCACTTGATTTTGACTGCTTCGATTCTTTTGTTGTTTTCTTGGACCTTCTTCTTCGCGATCAAAATCATCGCGCTTCTTATCTGGTCGAGCTTGCTTCTTACGACGCGTATCCACAGCGGATGGCGCTGGGCTTGGATTCGCTGCTGGTGCAGATGGAGCTGCAGCAGGCTGAACTGGTGCACTTGCTTCTGCCTTAGGTTGCTCCTTGCGGCGGTTTTGCCGTTCCATAACTTCTTTAGCTTCCTGTGCTTGCTTAAAGCGTTCCTCACTTGAGCGAGCGTATTCAGCATTCTGCTCTGCTTTCAAAGCTGCTGCCCGAGCCTTAAAGTCAATCTTCGGTCCTTGAGGCTGTTGGCGGTTTTGACCGTTAAATCCTTGATGATTCTGACCGTTGCGGCGGCCATCTTGACCACGATTATCGCGACGGTCATTTGGACGATTGCCCCTATCTCGGTCGTTGCGGTTTCCGCGATTCTTATTTCGATTATCGCGGTCCTCACGCTTTCCTTGCTCTTTATTTTGTGGTTTGCGGTTGCTTTGCTGCTTACGACGTTCTGCCTCTTCTTTGGCTCTCGCTTCACGCTCTGCCTTAAAGTTCCGGCTTTGCGGGCGCTTGACAGGCGCTACCGTTTCTGCTTTCGCTTCTGGCTTCGCAGTTGCTTTTGCTTCTGGCTGTTCTGCCTTGACTGGCGCCGCCTCTTTGGCAGGAGTTTTTTGTGGCGATGGCTGAGCTGCTGCAGGCTTTTCTGCAGCAGCTTGAGGTGCGGCTGCTTTCTTGAAGCTGGATTTGATTCGCTCACCAGCGTCAGCTTCTACGCTGGACGAATGACTCTTGACATCCAGACCCAGCTCCTTAGCACGAGCCACTACCTCCTTGCTTTCTTTTCCCAGTTCTTTGGCGATTTCATACAATCTTACTTTAGACAAATCTTGTCCTCCTCTTCTATTACATAAGAGACCTCATTTTCTTTGTAAAACCAGCATCTGTCACGGCGAGCACTTTTCTGGCCTTGCCAATGGCAGAGCTTAATTCCAGTGTTGAAAACACGGTTGATACTTCTACTTGGTAGTAACGACTTTTATCAGTGATTTTCTTGCTGAGATTAGGAGCTGCATCCTGGGCCAAAAAGACCAGATCTGCTTTTCCCTCCTGTATAGCTTTGACGGTCAGCTCCTCACCAGAAATGATGCGGCCGGCCCGCTGAGCCAGTCCCAGCATATTTGCAAGTTTCTCTTTATTCAAGACCCAACTCTCTTCTTTTGACCTTATGATCGACATAAGCGATTAACTCATCATAGAAAGCTTCATCCACTTCCATATTAAAGCTGCGGTTAAAGACCCGCTTCTTCTTGGCTTGAAGGGCTTCTTCATTATCCAGCTTGATATAGGCTCCACGGCCGTTGGCCTTGCCTGTCGGATCGATAAAGACTTGACCTTCCTTGTTCTTGACAATCCGCAGCAAATCGCGCTTGTCAATCACTTCGTTGGACACCACTGATTTTCTTAAAGGGATTTTTCTTGTTTTTGCCATTCCAACCCTCTTAGTCTAGTTCTTCAGCTTCGCTTTCTAAACCAACTGTTTCCAGTACAGTTTCCTCTGCAGTTGCGTCAAAGTCTGTCGCTTCTGTTGCTGAAACTTCTGTCTCTAGAACAGCTGCATCCCCAAGAATTTCTTCAGCTTCCTGAGCAAATCCGCCCAGTTCATTGGCTGCTTCCATTTCTTCAAACTCTGTGGCAGACTTGATATCAATTCTAAAGCCTGTCAAATGAGCTGCCAAGCGAACGTTCTGTCCGCGACGACCGATAGCCAGAGAGAGTTTGCTGTCTGGTACGACAACCAAGGCCCGCTTGTTATCTTCTTGATTAAAGATAACCTGGTCGACCTCTGCCGGAGCAATAGCGTTGTAGATAAATTCAGCTGGATCTGCTACCCACTCGATGACGTCAATATTTTCTTCAGTCGGTACCATACGGCCACTCTTGGGATCGTATTTGGCAGGATGGAACTTGCTAGTAATTTTCTTGATATTGGCTCCACCGCGTCCGACGATTGTTCCGATGGCATCCACATTAGGGTTGTGGCTGCGAACCGCTACCTTGGTCCGATCGCCCGCTTCACGCGACACGCTCATGATTTCCACAGTTCCATCATAGACTTCTGGAATTTCCTGCTCCATCAAACGCTTGATCATTTCTGGATGGCTGCGGCTGACAAAGACATTGACACCGCGAGGATTGTCTTCTACCTTGTAGACAAAGACTTCGATGCGGTCATGAGAGGCAAAGACCTCACCAGGAATCTGATCTTGCTTAGACAGCTGCGCTTCAATGCTGCCAAGATTGACATAGATAAAGCGATTGTCAAAGCGCTCCACAGTTCCTGACATGATTTCATTTTCATGTTCTTTGTAGGTATTGTAGGTAATTGCTCGGGTCTGCTTGCGCATCTTTTCCATGATGGTTTGCTTGGCAGACTGAGCAGCGACCCGGCCAAATTCAGCTGGTGCTTCTTCAAACTTGATTTTATCTCCCAACTCATAGGCTGAACTGATAGCCAAGGCATCTTTGAGGCTGATTTCCAAACGGCTGTCAAAGACCTCGTCCACGACTTCGCGAACAGTATAGACGCGGAAATCTCCTGACTTTTCGTCAAACTCAATGGCTGCGCTGTCTGCCTGACCATAGCGACGACGATAGGCTGAGCGGAGTGACTCGGTCACTGCGTCAATGATATCTTCTTTCTTGATTCCTTTGTCTTCTTCCAAAATGCGGAAGGCCTCTAGCATTTCTTTACTCATTTTCATGTGACTTTTGCCGAAACAAAAGTGTTCCTTTCTTTTCTATATTGCTTCTGCTGCTAAAACTTAACGGCTAATCTGGCTTTGGAAACCAGACTGTAGGGAATTTCGACTTCTTTTCTGCGAGTCTTGTCCAGATATTCCATGTGCAGAACATCCTCTTCAAAGCTCAGTAAGGTACCTTCAAAGACTTTCTGCTTGTCAACAGCCTTATAGAGACTGACATGGATATAACTGCCGACTGCATCGGCTAGCTGTTCCTTGGTCTTGAGCGGGCGCTCCAAGCCTGGACTGGTCACTTCCAGAAAATACTGTTCTGGGAAAGGATCTGGCTTGATTTGATCCAAGAGCGGACTGATAATATCCGTCAAATCCGCTGTATCATTGACCGTAATACCTTCAGGCTTATCTACAAAGACACTGAGAACGTAGTCTCCGCCCATCTTTCCGTACTCAATATCGACTAATTCATAGGGGGCCAGAATGGCTGGTTCAATAACCTCCCTCACCAATTCAACAATCGTTGCGATATGACGACACCTCCTCACAGATAAGAGGCGAAGATACTTCCTCGCCTCTCTTTCCTTATTCATTACTAGTATTATAGCACGACAAGTCCCAGAATGCAAGGGAAATATGCTGTGCAAGCTTTTAAAGACAGAATGCCATTTAAAATACTCTTTTTTTAAAGTAAAATTCTTTCCCAATAAAAAGTCTTCAAGGAGTATTTCCTCGAAGACTCTTTCTTATTCAAACGCTGCTTCCACCCGATAGATGACTTGTCCCTTGTTAGCAAATTTCTGCTCATACTCAGTCAGGACATTATCCTCGAAGTCGCTGGCATGCAAATCTAACCACACGCCCTTTAACTTCATACCATACTGTGAAAAGCTAACTAAGCTATATTCAAAAAGACCGCGGTTGTCCGTTTTGAAGTGGATTTCTCCATTTTCTGGCAGAATCTGCTGATAGGTCGCCAGAAAGGACTGATAAGTCAGACGGCGCTTTTCATGGCGTTTCTTGGGCCAAGGATCTGAGAAGTTCAGATAAAGGCGGTCAATCTCGTCCTCTTCAAAATAATCAGTCAGATCCGAACCGTCCACCCAGAGAAGCTTGATATTGGGCACATCCGTTGCTAGCACCTTGTCCAAGGCATAGCTGAGGACCGATTTCTGGATATCAATCCCGATGTAGTTGATCTCAGGATTGGCCTTGGCCATACCGGACACAAAAGCTCCTTTGCCACTGCCAACCTCTACATGAATGGGATGGTCGTTGCCAAAAATCTCCTGCCATCTGCCCTTGGCGTCTGCCGGATTCAAAATCACATACTGGGGATGCGCCTCTAGCAGTTCCGTCGCTCCCTTACGATTCCTTACTCTCATTGTCCTCTTCCGTATTTGGAACGGAAGTTTCGTAATGCGTAAATCTCCCGGTTCACATTTTCTAAATCATTGTTTTCATAGTATTTAGCAATCTGCATCAGATAAGAATACTGTCCAAACCAGTATAGCTTATTGAAAACAGTCTGATTATACTTATAGCCATAAGCACTCAGCCACTCTTGCCAGCCTGAATCAGGCACATAATGGCTCAAAATATGAGCTACATCCATCATCCTGTCTGTCAGACGCACAGAATCCCAATCCACCAAGTAAATAAGCCCGCTGTCGGTCTCTACCCAGTTGCTGTGGCGCACATCTCCGTGAACGATGGTCGCATAATCCTCACGAAAGGCCGGTACTGTCTGGCGCAGGTCGCGGATAACTGATTGCAGATATTGATTATTTCTCAAAGCAAGCGGCACTTGATTGAGCCAAGCATTCAGCAAATCAGTCGGCGTTTCCAAAGTATAGCCC
>JABZYU010000045.1:0-16108 GCA_015264985.1 Streptococcus sanguinis
CTGCCAAACTGTCTATAATTTGCTGACGATTGCCTAGATGAATGCCACCTCCCGGCATGATATCAATCCGATCAGCAGCATGCTCGATTAACTCATCCAGCCAAGCAAAATGCTCCTCAATCGACTCATTAGCAGGTCCTCCGTGGGTCAAAATTCGCTGGACACCGTTCTCAATCAGCCAATCCATTTCGCCAAACTGGTATTCAGCTGGTATCGCATCAAAAGCCATGTGAAAGACTACTTCCAGTCCCTTGCATGCCTCCAGCAGGCGCTGCATCTTCGGAACATCTATTTCGTTCTTCTCCGTCAAGACACCAAAAACCACTCCCTGACTGCCGGCTTCCTTGGCTTTTTGGATATCTGCCAGCATAATCTCAATTTCAAGTTCCGAGTAAACAAAATCACCGCCTCGGGGCCGAATCATGGTCATCACAGTCGCACCGTAAGGCTTGGCTAAGTCAACTGCTGCTTGAATTACGCCATAGCTGGGTGTCGTGCCTCCGACAGCCAGATTATCACAGAGCTCAATCCTCTGGGCTCCAGCCTTCATAGCCTTTTCTAACAAGGTTACATTTTCCGCACAAAATTCATAAAGCAACGTCTCACCTCTTATTTAATATATTGATTCCCTTTATCTATTATAACACAAGAGCTTCGCGATATCAGCTCTTATCAAATTTTCTAGCTTCTCTTTTACACCAATCAAGCCAATTGGTCTGATAGTCTCCCTTGGACAAGATGCGGTTCTGTAAATCAGCTATCGAGAAGATGCCTCTTTCTTGACAAGCCTGGACACAGTATCGATAAAAGACCCAGTTAAGCTCGTCCCTATCATAATAGATGGGAATATGAGAGAGGCCAGCCTGATAAGCCTTAAAGGCTCTGCTATGTCCATCAGTAAAGAAAACTTTTCCATCCATACGCTTGACAGGTAAAGCTTCAAGTTCTTGTTGGTCAAAATCAATACAAATCCTGTCCAGCTTTTCCCGTGAAAGGTAGAACTGACTGGGCTGGATCTGCGCTATGGGCAAGGTCAAATCAAGTGTATAGGACCTACCTCTCTCCCTAGCATGAGTTGGATAGAAACCAAGCGACTCAAATAGACTGCAAGAGGGCTGATTGAAATCATAAATTTCTTGAACTGTTAGTTTCTGATAGCCTAGATTGCGTGCGAGCTGTATCAAAGCAGAAAGAACTTTCTTGCCAACTCCTTTCCTACGGTAGTCCGCATTTCCAATGATAATAGACAAATCATCTTGCCAAAAGGCCACATCCCCAATGGCCAGCCAGCACTCCTGCTCCCATACTTCAATGAAATATACTTCACCTCGCCTAGCAAGGTATTCATACATCCTTTGAACTCGCTCCGGCGGATAGGGGTCTCTTCTGCCATCAATCATATAAATCATATCTGGATCTTGGTACCAGTCCAAGGCCTGCTCAAACTGGCCATCATAGGCCCGCAAACGCAGATTGTCATCAATAACAATCAGCTCCTCTTGCTGGATATTAGGAATAGGCATCTTTTCTCCCTTACAATGCTATTGCTCAAATAATAGTATAAAAACTCCATTTGATTCGGAAGGCTTCTTCCTCAAATGAAGTTTTCTTTTTTAGATTCCATAACCCATGCTGAACTGGATTTTCGCAGCACCGTTCTGGAAGCTGATTTTATTAATGCTAAATTGACTCTGCGGCAGAGCTAGAAGAAAACTATCTCCCTCCGTTGTGATAGATGAATTAGAGGCCTGCATTTGTTGCTTCAGCATGCCTGTCACCCAAGATTTAGGGATAGAAAGAGAGCCTAGCTTGGCACTATCAATTGTGATGTGCAAAACATTATCCCTCACCGTCACATCCACCTCTAGGTCTAGCTTACTGTCAATAAAGAGCAGTTTGACTGGATACTGGATGCGCAGCTTATTGCCTTCAATACTGTAAACACTGTTCAGCAGCTCCTGATTCTCAGAGTCAGTCAGAGAAGACTTGAGCACCTGATTAAGCTGGACGCTATTGAGAGAAACCTCCGTGCTGACTCCCTGAGCCGTCACATTGGCATTGCTCAAAGCTGGCTCAATAATACTCATCCAGGAAGCACTGCCTTGAACATTTTTTAATTGTTCACTTTGATTAACAGATGCAGGGACCAGAAACAGCACTGCTGCAAGCAACAGCACCAAAGCAATTCCCACTACTCTTTTTACCATTTTCATGTTTGTATTCCTTTAATTTGAGAAAATCCCTTTAGCCAAAAACACAGAAAGGATTTATTTTATTTTACACTATTTTTGCATAATTTTCTGTAACAAACATATTAAAAAGCTAACAATCCTGTGAGAAAAGGCTGGGATAGTTAATCCCAGCCTCTCAATCACATAGCGCTAGTTTTACAAGGCTCATCATAGATAGCCTATTCTTATTTAATCACTTCCTGAGTCTTAGCATAGTTGGCTTCGACTGCTTCTTTTTCAGATTTCCACCATTCTTGGTTGTCTGTATACCACTTAATGGTCTCTTTGAGACCTGCTTCAAAGTTGGTAAACTCTGGCTTCCACCCTAATTCATCACGGAGCTTGCTAGCATCGATAGCATAGCGAAGGTCGTGACCCGCACGGTCTGTCACATGATCATAAGCATCAGCTGGCTGTCCCATTTCCTTGAGGATGAGTTCTAGGACTTCCTTATTGTTCTTCTCACCATCCGCACCAATCAAGTAGGTTTCCCCGATTTGACCTTTGGTTAGAATCGTCCAAACACCTGATGAATGGTCATTGGTGTGAATCCAGTCACGGACATTCTTACCTTCACCGTAGAGTTTTGGCTTGATACCGCTCAAGATATTGGTGATCTGGCGCGGGATGAACTTCTCGATGTGCTGGTAAGGACCATAGTTATTTGAACAGTTGGAAATAGTCGCTTTGACACCAAATGAGCGCACCCAAGCTTTGACAATCAAGTCTGAAGCCGCCTTGGTTGATGAGTAAGGAGAGCTGGGATTGTACTTGGTTTCAGCCGTAAATTTCTCACCTGGACCTTCTCCATGACCTGGCAGATCTTCACGCAAAGGCAGGTCCCCATAGACTTCGTCAGTCGAAACATGGTGGAAACGAAGGTCGTATTTACGTGCTGCTTCCAAAAGAGTGTAGGTCCCGATGAAGTTGGTATGGATAAAGGGACTCGGATCATTGAGCGAGTTGTCATTGTGACTTTCTGCCGCATAATGAACGATAGCATCCGCTTCAGCTGCCAGCTTGTCTACCAAGACTGCATCAGCAATATCTCCAACAACCAACTCAACACGATCACCTATAATTTCTTCAATATTGGCACGATTACCCGCATAAGTCAGCTTGTCCAGTACTGTCACATGGACGTCTGGAAAGTTATTATAAACATAATGAACAAAGTTAGAACCGATAAAACCAGCCCCACCTGTCACGATGATATTTCTGTGTTCAGTCATTGATTTTTCCTTTCTTATCTTGGTCTTCTAACAACTTTTTATAAAAGAAATCGTAACTATATGCACTTAGAGAAATCCACACCATAGAAAGTAGAGCACTACCCGTAAAATAAAATATAAAATTAATTCCCGAACGGAAAATAAATTCTAAAATCCAGAAAACGATACGAAATATATCATATGTTTCAGGGAAAGAAGCCAAATCTGACAAATTTGGCATAAATTTGAAATCTCTTAGAAACCAAGTTATGCCAATAATTACTACGATTAATAAGATTGGGGCTCCTAAAAATAAGAACCTTTGATTTCTTGTATGCTTTCGAAATCTTTCTTTCCACTCATCAAAAACTTCTTGATTAGAGAACAAACTAACAAACATGATGAGAAAGCCGGTTACTGATATTGATAAACAATCTAAATATTGAAATTCACTACTATTATTTATCGCACCTTTTATAACAGAAACAATTGATAGCAAAGTTATAGACAAACCAAAATTTACTTTAGCTTTAATAGCTTCGCGGCTTTCTGAATATTCTGATAATCTCATAATTTTTACAAATCTCCTTTTCTTAAAGGTATGACATCCTTAAGCAGTGGATGATGTTTATCTGCTTCCGAAACTTCTGCTTCTGCTAGGTTTTCCCACTGGATGCCCAAAGCTGGGTCTGCATAGTTGACAAAAGCATATTTAGGCTTGAGTTCAAGTGCCCAGTAGTCATTGACCAGATAGCTATAAGAAACTGTATCGGAGAGGACTTGGAAACCGTTAGCGACGCCACGCGGCACAAAAATCCCTTTGCTGGCATCGATTACTGTCTGGTAGGTATTGCCAAAGGTCTCGCCCTCACGCAGGTCTACCCAAGAACCCAGCACCTTGCCGTCATCAGCAACTGAGATGTACTTGTCCCAGGGCTCTGCATGAAGACCACGCAGGACATTTTTGCGAGAAAAGCTGACATTATTTTGCAGTTTTCCTTCTGCAAAGAAGCTTTCAGGGAAGCCTAGCGGCAGCATTTTTTCCTTTTGGAAATTCTCCTTAAACCAGCCTCGATTGTCCCCACGAACAGGGATATCAAACTCCAGCATTCCAGGAATTCCAGGAACCTCACGTGCTGCTAATTCCTTATCAAAAAATTGTTCCGTCATCTTTTTATTCTTCTCCAATCAAGCGCAAGAGATAGTGGCCATATTCATTCTTTTTCAATGGCTGAGCCAATTCATGCACTTGCTCTTTAGTAATATAGCCCATGCGATAAGCAATTTCTTCCAGATTTGCCACCTGAACATTCTGCATCCGCTGAACAGTTTCGATATATTGAGCGGCCTCTAAGAGACTTTCGTGGGTACCTGTATCCAACCAGGCAAAACCACGTCCCATAAGCTCAACAGACAAATCACCACGTTCCAAGTAAGCCTTGTTGACATCAGTGATTTCCAGTTCTCCGCGAGGACTTGGCTTGATGTTCTTGGCAATTTCTACGACATCGTTATCATAGAAATACAGTCCTGTCACAGCATAGTTAGAGCGAGGCTGTTCCGGTTTTTCTTCGATGGAGATAGCATTCATATTTTCATCAAATTCTACAACACCAAAGCGTTCTGGATCCTTGACATGATAGCCAAAAACAGTTGCTCCTTTTTCCTTAGCAGCAGCATTTTGGAGCATTTTACTCAGACCTGGTCCATGGTAAATATTATCCCCAAGAATCAGCGCCACGCGGTCATCTCCAATGAAATCAGCCCCAATGATAAAGGCCTGTGCTAGTCCGTCTGGACTTGGCTGCTCTGCATAAGAAAGCCTGATGCCAAACTCAGAGCCGTCACCCAGCAGATCCTCAAAACGAGGCAGATCCGTCGGAGTGGAGATAATCAAGATGTCCTTGATACCAGCCAGCATAAGAGTTGACAGTGGATAATAAATCATGGGTTTGTCATAAACCGGCATAAGCTGTTTTGACGCAGCGCGGGTCAATGGATACAAACGTGTACCAGAACCACCTGCAAGAATAATACCTTTCATATGAGTTTCCTCTCTTAATGTATTCTCCTTATTCTACCATTTTTGAAAGCGGATGTCATCCTTTTCACTACCCTTAAATAAAAGAAAAAGAGTGGAAATTCCGCTTTCTTCCACTCTTTGATTCCAAGTTGGCATCAGCCCAAAGCCACATCCAAGACCATCATGAGAACAAAGCCCACCATGAGACCTAAAGTCGCTACATCTGTATTGCCATTGGTCTGTGAATCGGGTATCAGTTCCTCTACCACCACGAAAATCATAGCTCCTGCCGCAAAGGAGAGGGCATAGGGCAGACTGGGACGTTTTGCAGGCCAATTCCCAAAGCTAGACCAATCGCGCCAACAAAGGCTTCTGGACTAGGATTGGCGACCAAAGCACCAAAGGCTACTCCGACTGCCAAACCTTCTGGGAAATTGTGAATGGTAATGGCTAAAAAGAGCAGAGCCGTCTTGGACAGCTTCTTGCGGCTATGCTCAGGAACACTCTCTGCCTCCGAAATGTCTTTGCTCAAGTGCAAGTGAGGTACCACTGCATCAATCAGCCGCAGGAAAAAACCTCCCACTAAAAAGCCAATCGCTGCGGGCAGCCAGGACAGCTTGCCATAAGAACTTTGCACATATTCAATCGACCGCGCCAGAAGCGACCAAAAGGAAGCCGCAATCATAACGCCTGCCGCAAATCCCATCATAATATCCAGCAGCTTGCGACTGACTTGTTTAAAGAAAAATACAACAGCCGAGCCTACAATGGTACATCCCCATGTAAAAAGCCCAGCCAAGAATGCCTGCATAACCACAGGCTGCGATCGTAACCAATCCATAACTTCTCCTTATTCTCTAAAATCAATCATACAAAATCATCTTGGTTTCCCCGATACAGTGTTCTTCCTCATTCCAGTAATGAATCCGCTCGAAAGAGCCTTTCCGCCAGTAGAGAGGCAAGCGTTCACGTATATCGTCCTGCATATCTATTTGGGCAAGTTCATAAATCTTCCACCATTTTGGTTCCCCTTCATAATCGTTTCCCCTGACTTGCCCCTCAAAGGCAGTACAAAGAAAATCGTAATACACATAACGTTCTTCTTTACTCGGATTAGTGAAACCTGAAATCCCTTTCAATTCCAATTTTAGAGCAGTCAGCCCTGTTTCTTCTTTTAATTCGCGCCTTGCAGCTTCAAAAAAAGATTCTGGAAACTCTTACGAAGGTAAAAAGCTAAGCTTTTTCTATCCCCAACCTTCACCAGTCTATCCCCAGACTGGTGAAGCCGCCAGGTTGTATCCACCCTTTAAAGTTATCATGCTGGCGATTAAGCAGTAAAATTTCATCATCTTTTTTTACACAAACATTGACCCAATTCAAAATAGTTTCTGTCATATCAAACCTTCTTCACATACTGTTCAATAGGATAGTCTGCTGAATCTAGCAGCCCCGCTTCTCCTAGAGCCATCTGGGCCAATTGGCATCCGATGAGCGGGCCAGTTGTCAGACCAGAAGAGCCTAATCCGCTGGCAGCGTAGACATGCGGCAAGTCTGGAACGGACCCAAAGAAAGGCGCAAAGTCACTGGTATAAGCCCGCGTTCCCACGCGCTCGCCTAAAATCTCTGCAGTAGCCAACCTCGGCAAGTAAGTTTCCGCTTCTCGCTGCAACTGATCCAGCACTTTCTTATCTACCGTTAAATCAAAGCCCTGATCATTTTCATGACTGGCACCGACACTGACCTTGCCTGCTAGAAAAGGAATGATATCCAGCTCGCCCTCAGGCATAACCACAGGGTAGTCATCCGTCTTTTCAGCCAGCTTAAAATCACGTAGCTGTCCCTTTTGCGGCCGAACATCTGTCTTATAGCCCAGTGGCTGCAAGATTTCTCCTAGCCAAGCCCCCACAGCCAAGATCACACAGTCAAAGTTACGTCCGTCCACAAGAAGTTGCTCTCCATCTACTGTCAAGCTTGCCTTTTTCTCAACAAACTCTGCCTTGCTTGCTTTCACAAGCGTCTCCGTCAAGAGTGCTCCCTCCACACGGGCACCACCGGAAGCATAAAGAAGCCGCTCAAAGCCTTGCAAGTCTGGAAATTTCTCATGGGCTTCCTGAAGGCTGAGAAGACTCAAGTCCCCTATTAAGGGCGACTCTTCCCGGCGATTAGCAGCCAAATCATAAAGTTCCTGCAGCTTGCTCTCGTCCTTTTTCAGCAGATAAACACCTGTCTGTTGGTAAAAGTCTGTCTGAATACCAGCCGTTTTTAGATCCTCAATCAAGTCCTGATAAAAATCAGCGCCCAGACGCGCCATCCTGTACCAAGCCTTGTTGCGACGCTTGGAGAACCAAGGACTGATAATGCCAGCGGCTGCCTTGGTTGCCTGCCACTTGCCGACATCAAATACTGTCACTTCCACATCTGGGGATTTGGACAGATAGTAAGCGGCTGTTGATCCGACAATCCCAGCACCAATTACTGCTACTTTTTTCATGTCGCTCCCTCTCAAATATGTCGGAAAGGATTGGTCCAAGCCTGACTAGCCAGAATCTCAATCTCCCATCCCTCTTCTGCCTTCCAAGTATCAAGCTTTTCTTTCAATTTTCCCGTAAAAAGAACCTCTATATGGTGTCCAGGATCCAGCGCTAAAAGCCCTTCTGTCAGCATTTCCTGAGCAGTATGATAGTAAATATCACCTGTAATGTAGACCTGCGCTCCCTTGGCAATAGCTTCCGGATAAAAGGACTGACCGCTGCCACCACAAATAGCCACACGCTCAATCACGCGCTCGAGATCTGTTTCATCATAAGTAATCAGACGCAAACTATCTAGTCCAAAAGTTTCCTTGACCTTAGCCGCAAAGTCCCCAAAGGTCTGAGGAGCAATCCTACCCACGCGGCCAATGCCGTAATCTGGACTCGTTTGACTGAGAAAACTTGTCTCCTCAATATCTAATAACTGGCAGAACCAATCATTTAGCCCGTCTTCCACGACATCAATATTGGTATGGCTAACATAGACAGCAATATCATGCTTGATGAGGTCTAAAATCATTTGATTTTGCGCCTTATCCGCCACTAGGTCCTTAAGAGGGCGAAAGATAGGCGCATGCTTAACGATAATCAGTCCAGCACCTGCCTCAATAGCCTCCGCCACTGTCTGCTCACGAATATCCAGCGCCACTAGAACCTTGTCCACTTCCTTATCCAAAGTCCCGATTTGCAGGCCTGAAATGTCGCCCTCCATGGACAGTTCTTGCGGGCAATAGGCTTCATAACGGGCGATGATTTCACTTGCTAGCATGGAGCACCTCCTTGATACTTTCGATTTTTTGGGACATAGCAGAGCGTTCTAGCTCATTTTTTTCTGGGATATGGGCTAGAGCTCCTTCTAGTTTCTTCAGTTCTTTCTGCCATCGTAGCTGAAAAGCAGGTGACTGTTGCTTCATCAGAAAAGGTCCGAAACGTTCTTCTTGCTCTGTCAAAGTTTGCTGGCCAGCTTCTGCTACTAGGATTTCGTAAAACTTACCTGCCTCTTCTAAGATATCCTCAGCCAGCAAGCGAAAGCCATTAGATAGCAGCCAGCTGCGGAGCTCATCCTCGCGGTTATTAGGCTGCAAAATCAAGCGGGAAA
This sequence comes from Streptococcus sanguinis, assembly GCA_015264985.1. Lineage (GTDB taxonomy): Bacteria > Bacillota > Bacilli > Lactobacillales > Streptococcaceae > Streptococcus > Streptococcus sanguinis_S. The sequence goes on from JABZYU010000045.1 coordinate 9,096, forward strand.
TAGACCCAAGCTTAGCTCTGCCATTCTCCAAAATCTCTGAAATCAAGCGACCGCCCATGCCAGCAATAACGATGGTATCAATCTGATCTTCCGCTTCAAAAGCCGCCAGACCATTAGCCAAGCGAACCTCAATCTGCTCCGTCAGCCCATGCTCTAACACATTTTTCTGGGCAGACTGAAAAGGCCCCTCTACCACTTCACCGGCCAGAGCCTTCTCAATCCGTCCCTGCTGAATCAGGTAAATAGGCAGATAGGCATGATCGCTCCCAACATCCAGCAACTTTGCCCCCTCCGGCACAAAAGCAGCTACTCGCTCCAAGCGTTGGGAAATAGTCTTTTTTTGCATTGCTCACTCTTTTCTAAACATTCTTCTACTCAGTATATCATTTTTAAGGGTATAAAAAAAGCAGCGGAGGAAAAATCAGCCTGTTGATAAACTGATTTTGTCTCGCCACTTGATGAAGGGGTGTTCCTACCCGACACTTATTTATTTGATTTCTTGATACTCGGCAGCTAGACCACGCTGAACTGCCGGACGAGTTGCAATCTTCTCCGCCCAAGCAGATAGGTGTTTGTAGGAGGGGGCATCCAAGAACTCAGCTGCGCCTGGATAGAGCCTATCCTGCACCAACTGCCCATACCAAGACCAAATAGCAATATCAGCAATACTGTATTCATCTCCAGCGATATAAGCTTTCTTGGCTAATTCTTTGTCCAATAAATCCAACTGCCGCTTGGCTTCCATCGTGAAGCGGTTGATAGGATATTCTAGTTTTTCTGGAGCGTAGTTAAAGAAATGACCAAATCCGCCTCCCAAGAAGGGCGCAGCTCCTGTCTGCCAGAAGAGCCAGTTGAGCACCTCAGTCCGACCAGCCAAATCTGACGGAATCAGCTTTTCAAACTTCTCTGCCAGATAGAGCAGGATATTGGCTGACTCGAAGACAGGAATCGGCTTATCAGCTGACTGGTCCAACAAGGCCGGAATCTTGGAGTTGGGATTGATTTTCACAAAATCTGAGCCAAATTGGTCGCCGTCCATGATGCTGATCTTATAGAGGTCATAGGCAGCCTCTGTCACACCTGCTGCAAGTAGTTCCTCTAGCATAATCGTCACCTTGACCCCATTAGGAGTCCCAAGTGAATAAAGCTGAAAAGGCTCTTTACCGACAGGAAGCTTCTGCTCAAAGCGCGCGCCAGCAGTAGGCTGATTGATACCTGAAAATTTCCCTTGGTTGCTGTCCGCAGCAGACCAGACTTTTGGCAATTGATACATCATACTTTTCTCCTTTTTTATAAAACCAAGGGCCTGTCATATCTAACAGGCCACTGTAAATCAAATAAAGTCAGTCCTTCCACAAATTCATGGCATTGAGGAAATCATCTGAAACGGTCACATTTTGAGGATTAGCTGCTTCACGTTCTTCCCGTTTGACTTCTACCTGAGCAAGCGTAGTGATGCCTTCCTTGCGCCAATTACGCAAGATAGCCTGAATATACTTCCAGTTGGCCTTGCCATTAAACACAGCCTCACGAAGGGCAGCCTTGACCAAGTCAGGATTGGTTTTGTCGTCTTGGACAGTCTTGGTCAAGTCCTCAATTTCAAAGGGTGTCAGGAGACGGCCCAGCTCCTGCTGGAAGGTCTCCACCAAGTCTTTCAAAACATTTTGAGGCGCCTTTGCCACAATCTGCTGACCGCTTTTAGCTGCCAGCAGTTCATCCAGCTTTTCCAAAGCCGGCGAAGCATCAAAGATAACCTCTGTCTCTCCATTCAGCTCAATGGTCTTATACTGCAAGAGACCTTTCTCCGTCAGATGGGACATAGAGCGATTAACTTCTGACAGAGTCTTACCAATATGCTCCGCAATCTGACTAGGCGCCAGCTCTTCCAGAGAAGTCGTATTTTGCAGATAGAAAAACTGCCAGACCAAAAAATCATCGCTGGAATCAAAGATGTCCTTAAAATGCAAAAGAAGGGCACTCGGGATTACAAGATTGCCCGATTTAAAAGCTGATAAATAAGTCATGTCACCTCTTATAGATAAGCAAAAAACGATACATCATTTTCAGGGCTCTCCCAGTCGAAAGGTGTCTCCTGATAGACAGCATAATTGACCCAATTGCTGAAAAAGAGTGCCGCGGCCGAACTCCAACGCAAGGCCGGTGTCGCATGGACATCATCGTTTTTGAAATAATTCTCTGGAATATGTGGGTTCTTTCCTGCCTTCAAATCGCGGAAATACTCCTTGGATAGAGTATCGCGGTCGTATTCCATGTGACCGAAGCTATACACCTCTCGCAAGTCTCGGCTAGCCAGCACAGATAGGCCCGTATCCTCTCCATACGAGAGAATTTCCAGATTGGTCAGATTGACAATATCTTCCTTCAGAACTTCAGTATGACGGGAATGCGGCGCATAAAACTCATCGTCAAAGCCACGAAAAAGCAGATTGCTGCTGTCAGCTGACTGGCTATAGACACCCGATAATTTGCGCGTCATCTGGTGCTTGTCAACGCCGTAGCGAGCGTAAAGTCCAGCCTGAGCTCCCCAACAGATATGCAGAGTCGAAAAGACATGGCTCTTGGACCATTCAATCACCTGCTGGAACTCTTCCCAGTAGTCCACCGCTTCAAAAGGCAGATGCTCTACTGGCGCACCAGTGATAATCAAGCCATCAAAATAGCGATTTTTAACCTCATCGAAAGTCTTATAGAAAGTCTCCATATGCTCTGCACGTGTCGTTTTAGACTGGTGAGAGCTCATGTAGAGGAAGTCAATAGTCAACTGCAGCGGAGTATTAGCCAAGTGGCGCAGTATCTGAGTTTCCGTCACCATTTTCTGGGGCATGAGATTGAGTACCAGAATATTCAGAGGGCGGATATCCTGATGGTCCGCCCTGTCGTCATCCATGACAAAGATATTCTCAGAACTTAAAATGTCAACAGCTGGCAGTTTCTTATCAATCTTAATTGGCATGAAAATATCTCCTTCAATCGTTAGAAAGGCTTGGAAATACTTTTCCAGCCTATTCTTTGTTTATCCAATGTACTTTCATTATACTGAAAGGAGATATAGTTTTCAATTATACTTTTTCTCTAACTAGATATAGCTAGAAACTATGTATTAATAGTGCATCAGAACCTTGTAGTCGTATTCACCGATAGCTTCGCGACCCTTGAGCTCATCCAGCTCAATAAGGAAGGCACAGCCAGCCACTACGCCACCAAGGCGCTCAATCATCTCAATCGTCGCCTTCACTGTTCCACCAGTCGCAAGGAGATCATCTACGATTAGAACGCGTTGACCTGGCTTGATAGCATCCGCATGCATGGTCAGGGTATCCATACCATACTCTTTTTCATAGTCAGCTGAGATAACTTCACGAGGAAGCTTGCCAGGCTTGCGGACTGGAGCAAAGCCGATTCCTAACTCAAAGGCAACTGGACAGCCCACGATAAAGCCACGAGCTTCCGGTCCAACAATCATGTCAATCTTCTTGTCTGTCGCATACTGAACAATCTCACGAACAGCGTAGCTATAAGCATTTCCATCTGCCATCAGCGGGCTGATATCACGGAATGTCACGCCTTCCTTAGGATAATTTTCGATTGTTGCAATGTAGTCTTTTAAATTCATGATATACTTTCTTTCAAAAAAATTTTTTACTCTCTATTATATCACTTTTTCATCCAAATGGTAACAGAAAACTTACTTTTTAAGGGGATAGGTTATTTAATTTAAAAGAGTATGTTTCATTCATTTATAGATCACCTTATTGAGGCTGGGATTGAGTTGATTATTCTTTATAATCACTTCTTCTACTAGCTCCAAGAACGAAACTTCCTTTTCCCTAACAGCCTGAGCCATAGGTCCAAGCCATTAACTTTTTAACGAGATTACCTGAACAATTTTCAGTCTGCTTCCATCAAATAATCATAAATCTCCTGCACAGTACCTAGAGCCATGAGTTCTTGTTCTTTGACTAGGCGCTTGAGGTCTTGGTAAATGTGACTGCTGTCAATTTCTTTCTTTTCAGCTTCCTTATTGACCGTCATGACGCCTTCCGTGATGCTGACAAAGCCCAGCTCTTCAAAAATCTGAATCATTTTGACCAGAAGAATCGGGTCTAGTTTCAGATAAGCTGCTAGGTCCTTGAGCTTATAACGAACGTCGAACTCTGGGAACTGATAGATTGTCTTATAGAGTTTGGCAAACTGCTCACGGTTGCCATAACCAATCAGATAGTATGGCTTGGCAATCTCATTCTTAAAGTAAATAGCTTCAAAATCCTGAGACTGAAGAATATTCTTCAGGACCCGCAAATCATCAGGCAGGTCATAAACCACAACTGCTCTGCTATTTGTCAAATCCGGCAATTCCTCTGTGAAACGCAAGACAGGAACCTTGTCAGGCAGCGTCGCATTTTTGCTGCGGATATTGAAAAGCTGAACTCCGTCAACACGCGCATCTACCAGCATGAGCTGGAGACTGGTCTGTCCATTCCATTTATTGACAGAGAGGCTGACAGCTAGCTCTAGATTCTTGGTTTGGGCAAACTCTGTCGCCAGGCTTCCTTGCCCAAAAGCTACTACTTCAAAAGTAGCATCTCCCTGAGAAATTTTTAGCTTGAGATGGCTATTGCCAGCTCCCATAGTCCGAGTATTGTCCACTTTAAAATCCTTGAGGTAAAAAAGTGGCTTCTTATTATCCATACCAAAAGGAGCCAGTTTTTCGAAGCTTTTGAGTGTATCCAGGGTTAGTTCTGGCAGATGCAGCTCCTCATCTAAATACAGGGCTGTTTTGCCAGTCAAATCCAAATCATTGTCTAAGATGTAGGCTGTCAGGATATCAGATAGCTCTGCTAGTTTGTCTGCTTCAAGAGTCATTCCAGCTGCTCCAGCATGGCCACCAAAAGCTACAAAGAGGTCACGGTGGCTGTCCAAGGCCTCAAAAATATTGACCGCTTCAATACTGCGGGCGCTGCCCTTAGCGATGCCATCCTCAATATTAAGCACTATGACTGGCTGGTGCAGCTCTTCCAACAAGCGCCCAGCGACAATCCCTAGCACTCCAGGATTCCAGCCTTCCTTAGCCAGTACCTGCACTGGTCTCTTAGGGTCCAGCATGGTTTGTGCTTCTTCATAAATCTGCTGGACGATTTCCTTGCGCTCGTCATTTTTCTGGTTGATCATAAGCGCAATGTCACGAGCTTCTTCATCATCAAAGCCAGTTAAAAGCTCAATCGCTGGATTAGGATCATCCAGTCGTCCCAAGGCATTGAGTCGGGGGGCAAGTTGGAAACCAACCGTTTCTTCATCTAGCTCATCTGGCTGAATGCCTGCGATTTTGAAGAGCTCCTGAAGTCCTACTCTCTGAGTGTTTTTAAGAACAGAAAGGCCATATTTGACTAGGATTCGATTTTCCCCCGTCAGACTGACCATATCGGCAATGGTACCAATGGCCACTAAGTCCAAAAGTTCGACTTGGACTTCTTCCAACAAGGCTGTTGCTAGCTTAAAAGCCACCCCACAGCCAGCCAGATGCTTGAAAGGGTAATCCGCTCCGCTATGCTCTGGATGGACAATCGCATAGGCGTTTGGCAGCTGCTCAGGCATAGAGTGGTGATCCGTCACGATGACATCCACGCCCAGAGACTTGGCCAGTTCGATAGCTTCAAGGCCCGCCACTCCATTATCCACTGTAATAATGAGCGAGATGCCTTGATTTTCAATAAAATACTTGTAAACACTGCTATTAGGGCCATAGCCATCCGTAAAGCGATTGGGCAGATAAACCTGACACTCAGCCCCCAGCTGCTCCAAGGCTTCCTTGACAATCGATGCCGAGGTCATACCATCTGCATCGTAATCGCCATAGATCAAAATCTGTTCGTAATTCTCAATCGCTGAGCGAATGCGCTCCACTGCCCGCTCCATATCATGCAGATCATAAGGGTCGTGAAGCTGGTCTATACTAGGCTCCAAAAATTCCTGTAAAGCCTCTTCAGTCTGCACACCTCTTTGGTAAAGAAGACTGGCAGCGGCGGGTTCCAATCCAGCTTTCTTAGCCTGTTTTAAAAATTTTTCGTCTGTAAAATTAGTGGCAAACTGCCAGTCATATTTTGAGCTAATCATGATAAGTGAAACACTTTCTCCGTTCAATCTTGTCTGAATATTATAACATGAAAAGACTGGTTCAACCAGTCTCAAACTTTCTATCTGCGAGCAAGTTCCTAAGCCTCATTCATCCAGGTAAAGTCCCTTAGCAACACTTTGGTCAATAACTTCCTGGGCTAATTCCCAAAGACTTTCAGAGGTCTCTTGGATAAAGGATTTCTTAGCGATGACCTGCGACTTGGTCAGGCCATGAGGGTTGTCATGGGGCTGAGCAACTTCCAAGTGATTGAGAAGGGGAACCAGAGCATCCAGCACTCGGGCATATTTAGCCTCTATGCTAATGCCGGTTTCAAATTCCTGCCAGAGCCCTAAAAAGGATTCCTGCTGATCTGATGGTAGCTTGTCCAAACTGATTTTCAAGGACTCCAACTCTCTATCGTAAGAATCGCTCTTGCCTACATCGTCAAAGATAAAGGTATCGCCAGCATAAATTTCTCCCAAATCATGAATTAGTAATATAGACATGACCTTTTCCAGATTGACTTCTTCGGGAATATATTCTTGAAAGACTAGCGCCATGAGCGCCCCCTGCCAACTATGCTCTGCAGAATTCTCAAAACGATAGGCATCCAAGGTACGATTGTTGCGATGAGTGGCTTTCAGCTTTTCCAGCTCATTGGTAAAAGCCAGCTGCTGCTGTAGACGTTCAAGCATGTGGAACTCCTTTGAAATGTTTTATAGTTAATTCTATTCAAAATTGATAGTTGCTCAAAACACTCTATATCATTTTCTTCAAAAACTAAACTTTCACTTCTTTTCTGTTTTTTTCCTTTGCCATCGAATTACCAATTCTGACGTCAGATGGGTCAGGATAATCGTCAGAAGGAAGGCCCAACGGC
>JABZYU010000046.1:0-15941 GCA_015264985.1 Streptococcus sanguinis
CCCTGACACCTCGCAAACTAACTGAAACGGTCTGGCCAGAAGTTACGGTCAAGGCTCACAGCAGCCAAAAAGTGACGGTCAAGGTAAATACTGCTAAGTTTGCGGAAGAGCTGCTCAAGCAGATGCCGAATGGCTATTTCCTAGAAGGCTTTGTCCGCTTTGTCGATCCAGCAGATGACGGCGATGTTGTTAGTCTGCCATTTATGGGCTTCCGTGGGCAATTCCAAGATCTTCCAGCTGTAGAAAGACCAATCTATGATCTGGTCCAAGAAGGCAAGTCAGGCTTCTATTACCCAGTGCCAGAGGACAAGAGTATCCTGTCTGATGACAATGTCTCTTCGCTTGTGACGGAATCCAATGACAAGCTCTATTCGACCGGTCGAACAGCTGCTCGCAGCTCAATTGTACTGGGAACTGCAGAAAATGCTAATGGTAAGCATGTGCTGCAGCTGGGAGCGGATGGTAAGATTCGTCTAGCCTTCTCACCTAATGGTGATGGCAATCAGGACAGCATCCAGTATCGGACAGTTCTCTATCGTAATATCAATAATCTGACAGCTAGTGTCTATACGGCAGATGATAAGGACTATCGCTTCCCAATCTGGCAGAGCAGCACGATTAGAGAAAGCCGCAAGAACTATTATAGTGGTCAGTCAGACAATCCTAAGTCCTACCTACTAGAAGATACATACTGGGATGGTCGTGATAGCAAGGGTGAGAAGCTGGAAGATGGCCTCTATACCTATGTGGTTCGCTATACGCCAGATGTACCAGGTGCTAAAGAGCAGCAGATTAGCTTTAACCTGCAGATTGATAATCAGAAGCCTTTGATTAGCTCAGGCTATATCAGTACCAAGGATGGTGCGGAAACCTTTACGGCTCGTAAGCCAAAAGATGTTGGCAACGGCGGTATTTTGAGAGAACAGGTCTTCTATCTGCAAGCAGATGAAAAAGGGAAAGAGACCTATAAAGCAGTGGATGATTTTGGTATTGAGCGTGATTACGAGCGTCGGGTTTACATCTCAGCCAATGCAGATGGCAGCTACACCTTGCCAAAAGGAGTGGACAAGTCCAAGATCTTCTATGTGGTAGAGGACTATGCGGGTAACCGTGATGCCATAGCTCTGTCAGAGCTAGTCAGTGCTGAAAATGATGGTCGTATCCGTGTCGCTCTGGTGGATGCCAATACGCGTCAAGATGTGCATTCGACCTTTGTCTATCGAATCAAGGATAGCAAGGGCAAGTATGTCGAACTGGATAAAGGCAAGCAAATTAATGCTCTGCCATTTGGACGCTACACGGCTGAGATCTTTACTTATGATAAGGATGAGCTTCGTTTTTACAGCGCTCTGACTCAGGAGTTTGAGCTGACAGCCCAAGATAGCTTTAAGACGATTGAGTTTCTGGTCAAGAAGCTGGTCTTTGCACCGGTCAGCGTTGCCTTTGATCAAGCTGTTCCGAAGAATACCCAAGTAGTTCTCAAGAATAACAATGGCGATGCCTATACGCTTCCAGCAGAACTGTTTGGCAAGCATGCCTTCGGAAGATCCGTAGCAGCTGGATTCTACTCTGTCTTTGTCAACCTGCCGACTGGTTATGAGCTCTGGGAAAATGAGCCGACAGTTGAGGTCAAAGAAGGCAAGAATAACCTGCTGAAGTTGGGAGTTATCGTCAAGTCAGGCTTGCTGTCGGCTGTCAATCAGCAGTCTAGTCTAGTCGGCACTGCTCAGTATTACAATGCTTCTGCAACGAAGCGCACAGCTTACGACCAAGCATATCAGGCAGCCAAGGAAGCTTTGACAAGTAAACTGACCCAAGCGCAAGTTGATGCCGTAAGAGGTAAGCTAGAAACAGCATCTGCTGCTCTAGACGGCAAGGACTCCGATATTGCTGCGGTTAAAGCAGCTGTGGAAGCTTATGCAGCTACCACTAAGACAGGTGCTTATGCCAATGCCAAGGATAGAACTCGCCGTGCTTATGATAAGGCCTTCCAAGCAGTTGCTCTGCTCTTGGTGCAGGACAAGGTGACCCAGGAGCAAATTGATACTGCTCTAGCTCAGTTGACTACAGCAGAGAAGAAGCTGGATGGCAAGGTGACCAACTTCGCTAACCTCAAGAAATTAGTTGATGATGAAGTGCATTACCAAGCCATCAGCAATAAATTCATCTATGCTACTGACGCGGTTAAGGCAGCTTATCTAGAGGCTTATGCACAGGCAAAGGCAGTCTTGGCGGATCCAGGTGCTAGCCAGGAAGATGTCAAAGAAGCCATCGCCAATCTCAGAGCAGCCAAGAGAAAACTTGATGGCAGAAAGCCAAGAGTAGTAAAACCGAAAAAACCTAAACAAGTCTAATCGGTTTTCAAGTGAGTTAAAATCCCTTAAGTTGAAACTTGAGGGATTTTTCGATAAGTATTTTACATTGGCCCTATTTTCTGCTATAATCTTTTTTAGAAAGAATTCTCATTGTCTACTTTTTAGCGAGTTCGGGATAGTGTGAGCCGGATAGGGAAGCAGTGCAGGTGGCGCTTTCAGTTATAATTTCAAAAGCAATGAAGTAATAAATTAGGGTGGAACCGCGTTTTGACGCCCCTAGGTTGAAGAGCCTAGGACTGTCGGATGTGGTTCTTTTGCGTACTGAGTCTATTGTTCGAAAGAAAGGAGATTCGTGGAGAACCTTTATCTTGTAAAAGACAAGAACCAATTAGCAGCTTTTCGAGATTTCGTCGCAAAGAATGCCGCAAAGTTGCAGGATTATCTGGCTTTTTTAAAAGACGAGTTTGCGGTTTATGACTTGCCGCAAGCCATCATTTGGTCTGATTTTGATTCTGCTACGCAGATCATTCGGGAAATTCCTGTACCAGCCTATAGAAATGATAGGCGGATGGTTATGAATCCCGAATTGACGGTTTGGAAAGATTTATATCTTCTTCAGTTGGAGAATTACGAGACCTCTCACCAAACTCAAGCAATAGCAAACCACTATCAGTCTTTGTCTGAAAATTCTCTCTTGCAGATTGTGGGCCATGAGTTAGCTCATTGGTCGGAGCATTTTTCAGATGATTTTGATGGATACGGTGCCTATATCTGGTTTGAAGAAGGTATGGCTGAGTATATTAGCCGTAAGTATTTCTTTACAGCTGAGGAATTTCGAGTGGAAAAAGCTTGTAATCAGTCTCTTGTTGAGCTCTTTCAGAAAAACCATGATTGGCAATCATTGAATGATTTCGGCACTTCAACTTATCAAGGGAATTATGCTAGTATTTTTTACGAATACTGGCGCTGTTTTTTGACAGTTGACAAGCTAGTAGAAAATCTAGGCAGCGTGCAAGCGGTCTTTGATTCTTATCATCGGTGGGCAAACACAGATAAAACACTTCCATTGTTGGATTGGTTCATACAGCAGAAAGTAATAGACAAAGAAATCTAAACAAACAAAAGGAGTAACTAATGTCCAAGAAACTTACCTTTCACCTCGCCAAAGTCAATTGCGAACCTAAAGGTTCGATTGACTAACGACAACCGCTATGAGGCGGTTTGTCTAGGCGATGTACTAGCTTTTCAAAAGGGAAATAATCGTTCCCTTTTGAACGCTTCGCAAGAAATCTAAACAAACTAAAGGAGTAAATAATGTCTAAGAAATTAACCTTTCAGGAAATTATCCTGACTCTACAACAGTTCTGGAATGACCAGGGCTGTATGCTCATGCAGGCTTATGATAATGAGAAGGGGGCGGGAACGATGAGTCCCTATACCTTCCTGCGGGCTATTGGACCAGAGCCTTGGAATGCGGCCTATGTAGAGCCGTCTCGCCGGCCGGCAGATGGACGCTATGGGGAAAATCCCAACCGTCTTTACCAGCACCATCAATTTCAGGTGGTCATGAAGCCATCTCCAAGCAATATCCAAGAACTTTATTTGCAGTCTTTGGAACTCTTGGGCATCAATCCGTTGGAGCACGACATCCGCTTTGTTGAGGATAACTGGGAAAATCCTTCAACTGGCTCGGCTGGTCTGGGCTGGGAAGTCTGGCTGGATGGTATGGAAATCACTCAATTCACTTACTTCCAGCAGGTCGGAGGTCTGCCAACTCAGCCGGTGACTGCTGAGGTGACTTATGGTCTGGAGCGTCTGGCTTCTTATATCCAAGAAGTGGACTCTGTCTATGATATTGAGTGGGCTGATGGCGTTAAGTACGGCGAAATTTTCACTCATCCTGAGTATGAACATTCCAAGTACAGCTTTGAGGTCAGCGACCAAGACTTGCTCTTGGGGAATTTTGAGAGGTTTGAAGCGGAAGCTAAGCGCTGTCTGGACGAACATCTGGTGCACCCGGCCTATGATTACGTTCTCAAATGCTCGCATACCTTTAACCTCTTGGATGCGCGTGGAGCCGTATCTGTGACAGAGCGGGCTGGTTATATCGCCCGTATTCGGAATCTGGCTCGTGTTGTGGCCAAGACCTTTGTGGCTGAGCGCAAGCGTCTAGGCTACCCACTTTTGGATGCAGCGACTCGCGAGAAACTCTTGGCAGAGGAGGGAGAATAATCATGGTAAAAAATTTATTAGTTGAATTAGGCTTGGAGGAAATGCCAGCCTATGTCGTGACACCGAGCATGAAACAGCTGCGCGACAAGATGGGAGCCTTCCTGACAGACCATCGTCTGACCTTTGAGAAAATTGAAATGTTCTCAACGCCTCGCCGTTTGGCGGTGCGCGTGGTTGGCTTGGCGGACAAGCAGTCTGATTTGACCGAAGATTTCAAAGGCCCTTCTAAGAAAATTGCTCTGGATGCAGATGGGAACTTTACCAAGGCTGCAGAAGGCTTTGTCCGTGGCAAGGGCTTGACGGTTGAGGACATTACTTTCCGCGAAATCAAGGGGGAAGAATACGTCTATGTGACCAAGGAAGAAATCGGCCGCCCTGTAGAGGAGATTATCCCAGCAGTGACAGAAGTTCTGCAATCACTAACCTTCCCTGTCAGCATGCACTGGGCCAACAACACCTTTGAATACATCCGCCCGGTCCACACCTTAACTGTACTCTTAGATGAGCAGGCCTTTGATTTGGATTTCTTGGACATCAAGAGTGGCCGTACCAGCCGAGGACACCGCTTCTTGGGTCAAGAGACAGAGATTGCTTCAGCAGATTCTTATGAAGATGACCTACGGGCTCAGTTTGTCATTGCCAGTCCTCTTGAGCGGGGAGATATGATTGTCGAGCAGATTCGAGCACTTGAAGAGGAGTACGGGGTTTCTATCGAGATTGACGAAGACCTGCTCAATGAAGTCTTGAATCTGGTAGAATATCCAACTGCTTTCCTAGGTAATTTTGATGCTAAATATTTAGAAGTTCCTGAGGAAGTGCTGGTAACTTCCATGAAAGAGCATCAGCGTTACTTTGTTGTGCGTGATAGTGAAGGCAAGCTTTTACCACACTTTATCTCTGTCCGCAATGGAAATGCTGAGCATTTGGAAAATGTTATCAAGGGAAATGAGAAAGTCTTGGTGGCTCGTCTAGAAGATGGGGAGTTCTTCTGGCGGGAAGATCAAAAACTGACTATTGCAGATTTGGTTGAAAAGCTGAACAATGTGACATTCCACGAAAAGATTGGCTCTCTGGCAGAGCACATGGAGCGGACTGGTAAGATTGCGGCTCTCTTAGCACAAGAAGCAGGATTGGATGCTGATGAGACAGCCGACTTGGCTCGTGCAGCAGCTATTTATAAGTTTGATCTCTTGACCGGTATGGTTGGGGAATTTGATGAGCTGCAAGGGATCATGGGCGAGAAGTATGCTCTTCTGGCTGGGGAGAATGCTGCGGTGGCAGCTGCCATTCGGGAGCACTATATGCCGACATCGGCCGATGGTGAATTACCTGACACCAAGGTCGGAGCGGTCTTGGCTTTGGCTGATAAGCTAGACACCATCTTATCCTTCTTCTCAGTTGGCTTGATTCCAAGCGGTTCCAATGACCCGTATGCACTACGCCGTGCGACTCAGGGTGTTGTGCGTATCTTGGACAAGTTTGGCTGGAACATTGACTTGGCTCAGCTTCTTGGTCGACTTTACGAGCTCAAGTTTGATAGCCTAAGCTATGACAATCAAGAGGCCGTGCTGGACTTCTTCCGTGCCCGTGTTGAGAAGATGATGGATCGCAGTATTCCGAAAGATATCGTGACAGCTGTTCTTCAAAGCACTCACTTCGTTGTACGCGATTTGGTAGAAACAGCTGCGCTTCTAGCAGAAAAAGCTCAGGAAGACAACTTCAAGTCAGCAGTGGAAAGCCTGTCTCGGGTCTTCAATCTAGCTGAGAAAGCCCAAGGTCAGACAGCTGTCGATCCAGCACTCTTTGAAAATCAAGAGGAAAAAGACTTGGCTGCGGCCATTGAAGCAGTAGAGCTGACATCTGACTTAGCTGCTAATCTGGATCAACTTTTTGCCCTTAGTCCAGTTATTGACGCTTTCTTTGACCATACCATGGTCATGACAGAAGATGAGGCTGTACGTAACAACCGCCTAGCTCTCCTAACTTCTTTGACGGCTAAGGCGGGACAGCTTGCCCAGTTTAATCAGATTAATACCAAATAAAAGGTAAGAGAGAGGTAGAAACATGGATCCAAAAAAAATTGCCCGTATTAATGAGCTAGCGAAAAAGAAAAAAACAGTCGGTCTGACCGGAGCGGAAAAGGTGGAGCAGGCCAAGCTTCGTGAAGAGTATATCGAAGGTTACCGTCGCTCTGTTCGCCACCACATCGAAGGCATCAAGATTGTTGACGAGGCTGGAAATGACGTGACGCCTGAAAAGCTGCGTCAAGTTCAGCGCGAGAAAGGTCTTCATGGCCGCAGTCTGGATGATCCAGAGTCTTAAGTAAATATAAAAAAATCCCTCGCTAGGAAGCTAGAAAGTTCCTGTTAGGGGCTGTAAATTAGGGATTTAATTCCTTAAAAAATTATCGGCATGATTAGTAGAAATACTAGCTATGCCGATTTTTCTATATTTTGATTGATATCAACTACTCCAATGTAGTTCCACTGTATCCAGATGGTTTGTTTCTTTGTTCTTGAACCCTCTATCTTTTGAGACTGTTCCACATAAATTTTATCTACGAAAGTTCTGATTATCTCAGCATCCAGCTCTTTGATATCCGTATATTTCTTTACTAAGTTTAGAAATGACTGTGTATTTAGACTCTCTTTAGTAGCTTCAGAAATGAATTTTTCAAGGGCTGTTACTTTTTCTGTAAGTTCTGCTTGCTCCTTATCATAGGATGATATAATCATAAATCTTTCATCAGAAATTTTACCATCGAGGTTATCTTCATAAAGCCTTTGAACTATGGTATCAAGTTTTGCAATTCTCATTTTAGCTTGTTCCAGTTCTCTGTGGCTGATTTTAAGCTTCTGATATAGTTCCTTTTCACTCTTTTTCATAACAAGGTCTACAAATTCATCTTCATGGTTTCTTGCAAATGCAGTTATATTTTTTTAGTTCATGAAGAAGGATACTTTCAACCTGAATATTTTTAATCAGATGGGAAGTACACATACCTTTATGTTTTCTGTAGCTGGCACACACAAAATATTCCTTATCATGATTCCAGTCTTTACCACGAACTTGGTAGAGCTTTTTCCCCCAGTCTGCACAGTAGAGCATTCCTGATAGAATAGGCATCTCACCTAGGTTATTTCTAACACGTCTGCCATTTCTGATTCTTTGAACAATATCAAATGTTTCTTGGTCAACGATAGGTTCATGAGTATTTTCGAAGATTAGCCATTCCTCTTTAGTCTTAAAATTAACAGTATGTCCTAAATATTCTGGTCTTTCTAGAATTAAAGCAATCGTCCTTTGTTGCCAACATCCTTTTATTTCCGTTTTACTAGCAGGTGTACTGATTCCTATGTTTTCAAAATGTTCTGTAGGGGTAGGAATCTTCCTTTTCATTGGAAGATATTTTTCCGGTTTCTTTTGAAAAAACTTCTTTAGAATTTGTCCTTCTACTAGGTAGCCTTGGGAAAAGGGAAAATCTGATGGTCAAAGAAAAATATTTTTTCTTCTATCAATAAGCGAAGAAGAGAGCATAATCGAACCCCATAAAATACAAAAAATCTCCAAAAACTCGCTTTCAGAGTTGTTGGAGATGTAAATATTTGATGCTTATATTTAGAAAGAATTTACAGAATAATAGCGTAGAAATAATCACGGAAACGTGATATAATAAATAAAAATATCGATGGAGGAAAATTATGGCTGTAAGTTACAAAAGATTACTACATATGATGATTGAAAATGATATTTCTAATCAGGACTTGATGAGAGATGCCAAGATTTCTGCAAATATAATTACAAAAATACGAAATGGACAGTATATGGCTTTGGATAAGGTAGAAAGTATCTGCATGGCGTTAGACTGTACA
The DNA here is from genome assembly GCA_015264985.1 of Streptococcus sanguinis. Taxonomy (GTDB): domain Bacteria; phylum Bacillota; class Bacilli; order Lactobacillales; family Streptococcaceae; genus Streptococcus; species Streptococcus sanguinis_S. Next base: position 8,420 of record JABZYU010000046.1, read on the forward strand.
CCTAATGACATATTGGAATTTATACCAGAGGAGGAAAAAAAGCGTGGCTAACCTATCACAAATAAAACGCCAGAGGATGCTTGAGTTTTTAAGCAAGATAAAAGAAGAACACAATGATGATGAAACTCTTATAGCTATTGGCGAAATCGAAAACGAACTAAACTCAAAAAAATATGGCCTTGTTTGGGAAAAACATGAGGAACAGGTAGATGTGATGATGCAGGATAACATCCCTGTATTTTCTGAAGTAAAAGAAAAAGAAATTACATCGACTGATGATAATAGCTACAACTTCCTTCTTGAAGGCGATAATCTTCACAGTCTAAAACTACTTGAGAAAACACACGCTGGGAAGATTGATGTTATCTATATCGATCCACCTTATAACACAGGGTCTGAAGAAGAGAATTTCACTTATGATGATAACAGAGTAGATAAGAAGGATACTTTTAGGCACAGTAAGTGGTTGTCATTTATAAGTGAAAGGCTCGAAATTGCAAGAAAATTGCTAAAGGAAGATGGACTAATATGCATTAGTATTGATGAAAATGAGCAAGCACCATTAAAATTGTTGTGTGATGAAATATTAGGTGAAAACAATTATTTATCCACCCATCATATTCAAGTTAGATATGATAATAAAAGTTTAAATGAAGATAGTGATTGGCAACCAGTTATGGAATATGTATATATTTATTCAAAGTCAAAAAATTTATTTAGAGCAAATAAGCCATCTGAAGAATATGATTTATCTAAATTTAAATATAGAATTAAAGAATTATCTAATGGTAATAAAATAAATATTGCGGGTAAAGAAGTTACTATTTTTAGGAATGGTGAATGGGATATTGTAGAAGAAGAAGGGAATATTAATGGACTTAAAGAAACATGGGCATCTGGTAGTATTGTAAGGCAAGGAGGGACTGCAGCAGAATTCCTTTCAAAATATTTGATAAAAAGAAAAAGTATTGATGGATTAAATGTTTTATATAAAATACATGGAATGGGTACAGACGGTGATGGACTAGGCTACAGATATGTTACTGGTCCTAAAAAAGAAAATGCAATTAGAGGAAAATTTTATACAGGTGTCCCCATTGAGCGTAGGCAAGAATTAGATAAAGGAATATCTTTAAAAACAAAGCCTATATCCAATTATTATGATTATAGTGGTGATTTTGGAAATATTAGACATGAAGGTAAAGTAGCATTCAATAATGGAAAAAAACCATTAAAGCTTATTAAAGAATTGATTAATTATCATACAGATAAAAATATAACAGTACTTGATTTTTTTGCGGGCAGTGGTACTACAGGACATGCAGTTATGCAACTCAACAAAGAAGATGGTGGACATAGAAAATATATCCTTTGCACTAATAATGAGAATAATATTTGTGAAGAAGTCACATATCAAAGACTTAAAAATATTCAAGGGGATTTACCACATAATTTGAAATATTTCAAGACCGATTTTATTTCAAAGGATTCTGATGATGTTACGGAAGAACTTTTATCACACATCAAGGAAATGGTCGAACTTGAAAATGGCATTACTCTTGATAATAAAAAACATCTTATTGTACTTTCAGATGAAGAGGTAGATAGGCTAGAAAAAGATTGGGACAATTATAATGAAGTAGAAGCGATATATGTTTCTCGTAATGTCCTATTTACTACAAGTCAAAACGCACTTTTCAGTAATGTGGAAATTCACATTATCCCCGACTATTACTTTGAATATGAACTAAAGGAGGTTGGAGAATCATGGTAAATCCAGGCCTTACAATCAATCTTTTTGAATTCCAAGAAAAAGCTGTTATGAAACTGATTGATGCGACCACAAAAGCGGACGCAAAAGAAACAGTTCTAATGAAAGCTCCGACCGGCTCAGGAAAGACGATTATATTAATTGACTATATTGATAAATATTTAAGCAATGTAGATAAAAAGACTGCCTTCATTTGGCTTTGCCCCGGCAAGGGAAATCTTGAAGAGCAAAGCAGGGATAAGATGAATAAGCTGTCTCCGGGTAGAAATACTCAGAATTTATTTGATGCCTTAACAAGCGGATTTTCTGAAGAATCCACTACCTTCATCAACTGGGAACTTGTAACCAAAAAAGGAAATACAGCCATTCGTGATAGTGAGAGAAAAAATCTCTTCGATAGAATAGCTGATGCTCATAGGAGTGGAATAGAATTTATTGTTATTATCGATGAAGAGCATTCAAACAATACTGCCAAAGCTAAGTCCATTATCGATGCTTTTGCAGCTCGTCACACAATTCGTGTAAGTGCGACTGCTGTTAAAAACAATAGATATGAGTTTTTTGAAATCGATGAACTTGATGTAATTAATGCCGGACTTATTACTAAGGCACTTTATGTAAATGAGGGCATTGAAGAAAATCTGAATATAGATGATGACTACAATACTCTTATTGATTTAGCAGATGTAAAGAGAAAAGAAATCTCAAATCGTTATAAAGAACTTAATAAAAATATTCGCCCACTTGTACTCATCCAATTTCCAAATGGACAGCCTGAAACAATCCTTTCTGTAGAAAAGAAGCTAGAATCCATGGGCTACACTTATGACAATGGTATGGTAAGTAAATGGATGAGTGAAGATAAAAAAGATTTACCGGATAACCTAACAGAGAATGATGGTATTCCTGTGTTTTTACTAATGAAACAAGCCATTTCTACAGGTTGGGACTGCCCTCGTGCCAAAATTTTGGTGAAACTGCGTGAAGGCATGAGTGAATCTTTTGAAATTCAGACTATTGGTCGTATCAGACGTATGCCAGAAACTTGTCATTACGAAGATGATATATTAGATTTTTGCTTTGTTTACACTTTTGACGAAAAGTATAAGGCGGGACTCCTTTCTAACATGGATAAGGCATATGAAACCAGACGTCTCTTCCTGAAGGATAAATGCAAGACTTTTACTCTTGAAAAAGAGAGCCGAGATCTCGATTTTGATGGTCTTGGAGAAAGAGAAGTTCTTGATAAAATCCATTCATTTTTAGTAGATAAATACAAATTAACTACTGATAAAAAGTTAAACCAAGTAAAACTAGAGGCAGTAGGCTATATCTTTGGCGATGAAATACTTGGTTCGGTGCTACATGGGAAATTTATTAAGACAGACATGATAGCTGAAGCACAGACTTTCTATACAACTAGAAAGCGTGTTAATACACATAAACATGGTATTGAACTACTTCATAGTGTAGATGCTATTAAATCAACAATTGGTATGTCTACAGCTAAGGTTAAAGTAATTCTTGAAAGACTTTTCCGTAAAGGCGGTAATGGGAATAAAAAGTTCATAAATCTTCCTACTGCTGAATTTTATGCTTTTGTGGTTAATAACGAACATAGGCTGAAAGAAGAATTTAGAAAAGTAACATCAGATATGGCAGTTCAAATGAGCCTCAGACTTCAGCCAAAGAAATCACAGTTCAGGATACCAGAACAAGAATTTTACAGATACGATCCAGGTGTAAAAAATGAAGTAGAGTATTTAACGAATGCTTATCATGAGTATACTTCTGGCTATGCAACAAGTCTTGTGAGATCTACCTCTGAAATGCTTTTTGAAAAATACTGTGAATCAAAAGATGATATAGAGTGGGTTTACAAAAATGGAGATACGGGACAGCAGTATTTTTCTATTGTATATGTAGATGCTTTGCAACATCAGTGGCTCTTCTATGCCGACTATATTGTAAAGAAGAAAGATGGAACAATCTGGGTTATTGAAACCAAGGGCGGAGAATCTCAAGGCAAAGATAAGAATATTGATAGACAGATTGCTAATAAATTCAATGCATTTAAAAACTATGCCAAAGGCAAAGATATACAATGGGGATTTGTTAGAGATAAGGACGGAGAACTATACATCAACAACACTGAGTTTGTGAGTGATATGGCTGATGATAATTGGATCGCACTAGATGAAATTTTTGATAGAGGTAATTTATGATTTCTAAAGTACAACTTTTGGAAGATAGCATTAGAAATACTCTGGGTAGCGTAGTTTGGAGTCATAAGATACATGAAAAAGAAGCGGATTTGATATTAAGGAAATATAAAATTTTAGAAACAGTAAAAATTATATCTAACTCCTTGACATCAGTTGGAATCATTTCGTTAATCTTTTCTGACATATTTTGGGTTAAACTTGTTACTTCTTTTGTTTCATTTGTTGCTATATTTATTTCAGCATTTTTTAAAAGCTTTACACTTCAAGAAATGGTTGGAATACAAAGTGTGACTGCAAAAAAATTGTTAGAAATTCGTGAAGAGCTAAAGTTACTTATACTTGAACTACGCACAGGAAAAATGGAGTTTGAAACTGCAAGTGATGATTATAGAAAAATAGTGGACCGACTAAATGAAATTTATAAGGACTCGCCAAGAACATCTGATAAAGCAGTAGAAAAAGCTCGAATTGCATTAAATATTAGTAAAGATAATGAAATCACCGATAAAGAAGTCGATTTAAGTTTGCCTAAATTATTAAGAAAGGAAAATGCAGATGAGTAATTATGTTACAAAGTACAACGGAATTATTGATTCAGAAACAAAAAATAAGATTATATATAGATATAAAATAATTACTAAAGCAGTTAATAAAAACTTTTGGAGTGTAGATGCAGATAGTAAAAATAGTCTTATTGTAGGCTCTTATGGAAGGAGGACAGCTGTTGATACAAGTGATATAGATATGCTTGTTATATTGCCCTCTGAAGAATTTGACCACGTAAATAATTTAAAAGGAAATTCACAGTCCAGACTATTACAAGTTGTAAAAAACAGCATCGTTAAATCATATCCAAGGACAAATATTAGAGCAGATGGACAGGTGATAAAAGTTGAATTCTCAGATGGAATTAAATTTGAGGTTGTCCCAGTCTTTAAAAGTATATTTGGATTATTCATTTATCCAGATACAAACGATGGCGGAACATGGAAATCAACAAAACCAAAGGCAGAACAAAAAGCTATGGAAGAACTTAATACAAAGAGCAAAGGCTTATTGATCGATACTTGTAGACACATGAGAGTTTTGAGGGATTATAAATTTAGTAGTTATAAGTTATCTGGGATTGTTATAGACTCTTTTGTTTGCTCCGCAATTGGAACATGGGTATGGTGTGCAGATGGTGAAACTTCTAGTTATCCAAAAGGCACATATGAGAGTAAATTATTAGAATATTTCAATAATAATTTAAAATATTCAAGAACGATATATGCACCTGGAAGTAATGATGTTGTGGATCTTGAAAGTAGTAAATTAGCATTGGAGAAAGTATTGATTTTGATGAATGAAAAATAAATGATATCAGTGAACTTTCAGTTATAAGATAAAGTAGACTTATCGACAAAATGTCTAAAAGTTATTATGGATGAAACTGATATTATAAATATTAATTTCATAGTAATACAAAAGAAAGCCTACTTAGTGTGTTTGTTTACACTTTGTAGACTTTCTTCTTTTGTACCGCTTAAAGGTTATCAGTTAAACATGATTTCCATAAATCCCTAACTGAACGCTCCTTTGAGGGGTTCTTTTATTCTTGTTTACGTTTTTTTAAAATGCGGAGAACTACATAGATGCAGCTAACAATGATTGCTACATCCAGCCAGAAAATCCAAGGCTCCGTGATACGGAAAAAGAAATAAGCAGCGATGGCAATAATGAGGGACAGAATCCCTAGATCCATTTTTTCTTTGAGATTGAGTCTCATAGATCTTCTTCCTCCTTTTTTTGTGCTTGACGAATCTTTCCTTTGGCAATGAAATGCATCATCAGTCCAAATCCAAGGCCTGCGGCTAATCCAGTTATAATGAGTTTAGGCTGAAGCAAAACTTGTAGGATATCTTTCTTTTCCATGACAGCTATCATGATGCCGAAGAGAGGGTAAAAGAGCAACCAATAAGAGAAACCTGCTTTGAGACCAGCATGTTTCATGGCCCTTTCTTCCTTGGCATCCTGAAGTTCTAGCTCTAGGTCATCAATTCCTTTGCGTCGTGCTTGAATGACTATATAGACACAGAAGCCGAGGATAAGGATTTCCAGCAGGATAGGATAGGCAACAGCGATAATTTTGGGCCAGCGAAAGGCTAGGGGAAAGGCGATGGCATTGCCAAAAATCAGAATAAAGAAAAGCCAGATGAAGCCTATATTTCCTAAATGCTCAGCCTGTTGACGTTTTTGCTCGTCCAAAGGTCCAGTAATGCCGTAAAATCGTTTAATCATCTTGTCTGAGAATGTTTCTTTTTTCATGTTTGTTTCCTTTCTTTAGGTATGAATGTTGCTTCAGGGGAAAACTCTTAGTCATCTGAATCTTCATCTGTCAGCTGGGGTTCCCAAAAGAGGGCGTTGAGGTCAGTATCCAGCGCTCTAGCCAGGTTGATACAGAGCTCGAGGGTGGGGTTGTATTTGTTATTTTCAATCATATTGATAGTTTGCCGCGATACCCCGATAGACTTGGCCAACTCTAGCTGAGACATCTTTTTTTCTTTTCGAAATTCTTTGACACGATTCATTACACCCTTCCTTTCTAATACTATAACTAATAACTTTCAGTAAGTTTGTCAGTTATATTTGACTTTTATTTTATGCTAGTATAATACTTTTTTGAAAAAGTGTCAAGTATATATGACAAAAAATTTTAAAAAGGATTTCATCCGCTTACTTTTTCTTTTAAATTTTTTTTTGCTTTTGAATGTGATATAATAAGTAAGATATGACAAACGAATTTCATCACATTACTGTTCTTCTTCATGAAACGGTTGACCAGCTGGCTGTTAAGCCTGACGGCATCTATGTCGATGCGACCCTTGGGGGTGCTGGGCACAGCGAATATCTTTTGAGCCAGCTCGGAGATGAGGGGCATCTCTATGCCTTTGATCAGGACCATACAGCTATTGACAATGCTAAAAAGCGCCTGGCTCCTTATGTAGAGCGGGGGATGGTGACCTTTATCAAGGACAATTTCCGCCACCTCAAGAGCCGTTTGCAAGAAGCCGGTGTGGAAGAAATTGATGGGATTTGTTATGACTTAGGCGTTTCCAGCCCTCAGCTGGATCAGCGTGAGCGTGGTTTTTCCTATAAACAGGATGCGCCTTTGGATATGCGCATGAACCGCGATGCAGCCTTGACAGCTTTTGAGGTTGTCAATCATTATAGCTATCAGGATTTAGTACGAATCTTTTTTAAATACGGCGAAGATAAGTTTTCTAAGCAGATTGCTCGCAAGATTGAGCAGGCTAGAAGTGTCAAGCCTATTGAAACAACGACAGAACTGGCTGAAATTATCAAGTCAGCCAAGCCAGCTAAGGAGCTGAAGAAGAAAGGCCACCCGGCCAAGCAGATTTTTCAAGCTATCCGGATTGAGGTCAATGATGAACTGGGCGCAGCGGATGAGTCTATTCAGCAGGCCATTGATCTGCTGGCGGTGGACGGCCGGATTGCGGTCATTACTTTTCATTCGCTGGAAGAC
>JABZYU010000047.1:0-15754 GCA_015264985.1 Streptococcus sanguinis
GCTGTACTGGGTGTACTGGATGCGCTTGATGAAGTCATAGACACCCAGAGCTGATGAAAAGCGGCTGGTGCTGGTTGTCGGCAAAACGTGGTTGGCTCCCGCATAGTAGTCACCGATTGGCTCGCTGGTATAGTGTCCCAGAAAAACAGAGCCAGCATTTTCAACCTGATCCAGATAGCTGTAAGCATCGTCCATGGCAATTTCCAAATGCTCAGGTGCCACCTGATTCATAAGCTCAAACATGGCTTCCTTCGAAGGGGCAAGGATGATGCGGCCGTTGTTCTCAATCGAAGCACGCGCGATTTCCTCCCGCGGCAGCTCTTTCAGCTGTCTGTCCAGCTCTGCTTCCACTTGGTCTGCCAGCTCCTCCGAGTCGGTCACCAGAATAGCCCGAGCCAGCTTGTCGTGCTCGGCTTGCGACAGTAGGTCAGCAGCCACATAGACTGGACTGGCTGAACTATCCGCAATGACTCCAATCTCCGAAGGTCCGGCAATCATATCAATTCCCACGACGCCATAAACCATCTTCTTGGCCGTAGCCACAAAGATATTGCCCGGCCCAGTTATCTTATCCACCTTAGGAATGGTCTCAGTTCCATAAGCCAGGGCAGCTACACCTTGGGCACCGCCAATTTGGAAAATCCGATCCACACCAGCCAGCTTGGCTGCAACCAAAATCGCTGGGGTAAAGTGCTCCTGAGGTGGTGTAATCATGATGATTTCTTTGACACCAGCAATCTTGGCTGGAATAACATTCATGAGGACGGAGGATGGATAGGCTGCGGTGCCCCCAGGTACATAGGTGCCGACCCGCTCAATCGGCCGAATCAACTGACCACGGACAACGCCCTCACTGGGACTATCCTCAAAACCAGTCTCCAACTGCTGGCGGTGGTAGGATTCGATATTGGCTTGGGCATTTTTCAGGGCGATCAAGACCTCTTGGTCAATCTCCTCAAAGGCCTTGTCAATCAGCTCCTGCCCAATCTCAAAATCTGTCACCTCAACCTTGTCAAAGAGCATGGTATAGTCTCTTAAAGCTTGGTCACCGTCTTGTTTGACCGTTTCAATAATCTCAGCCACTGCTTCTTCCACATCTAAGTTCTGCTGACTGAGCTGCAGCTGCTCTTCGTATAAAATCCGCGAAATTTCTTCGTTACTTCCACTTAAACGCTTGATAATTGTCATTTAAAAGCCACCTCTCTTCTTCCTACTAGGGATTCAATCCTTGCCACAAAAGGCATGATATCCGGGTTATTTTTCAGGGAAGCCTGATTGGCAATGAGTCGAGCTGATACCCGGCAAATGTCTTCAAAAACCCGCAGGCCGTTAGCTGATAGGGTATGCCCCGTCTCCACAATATCAACAATGGCATCCGCCAGACCCAGCACCGGTGAAATCTCCACACTTCCCTGGATAGAGATGATTTCCACATCTTCCCCCTTTTGATTAAAATAATCAGTCGCTACTGTTGGGTACTTGGTCGCAATCCGCTTGCGCTTGTGATCATGAGGTTCATAGCTGGGAACCGAGGCCAATGAGAATTTGCAAAGGCCAAAGTTCAGATCCAGCAGCTCCAGATAGCCGGTCGGATGCTCAAAGAGAATGTCCTTGCCGACAATACCCAAATCAGCTACTCCGTGGCGCACATAGGTCGTCACGTCAGGCCCTTTGACCAAGAGAAAGCGAAAGCAACCGTCTGGGCTTTCAAAAATCAAACTGCGCCCCTTGTCTGCCATGAAAGACATATCAAAGCCAGCCTGAGTCAAGAGCTTGACCGTATCTTCCTCAATCCGCCCCTTGGTCAGGGCAATGGTAATCTGACTCATCTGCTGTCACCTTCCTTTCCGCACTCGTCCGGCAGGTCATCATGAATAGCCTGATAGACACTGTCAATGTCTAGAGACCAGCCGATAGCTGTCAGCTCTGCTGCCCCGAAGCGCTTGAAAAGCTGATCATAGCGACCACCAGATAGAAAAGCATCAGGCACTCGGTCGCCAAAGACCTTGAAGGTCAATCCAGTATAGTAAGGCATAGCCGCCACCTGCCCCAAGTCCATAGTTGTCTGATCCAGCAAGCCTGATAGGCTCCGCAAAACTTGCTCCACATCATCTAAAGCCATCAATATCCGCTCGTTGTCAACTATCTCTCTAGCCCTAGCTAAAACCTGTTGGCTAGGACCAAACAAATAGGGCAGCTCCTGCAAAAAATCATCAAATTCACTCGATCTGGTCTGGGTGAATTCAAAGATCCCCGTCCTGTTTTTCTTGCGAATATAATCTAGCAGCTGGGCCTCCTCCTGCGAATCCAGGGCCAGACTCTCTAAAATGGTCTGCAGGATTGCCGCATGGGAAAACTCGAACTGATAAGACTTAACCTGCGCCAAATCCAGCGACTGCTTGGCTGTCTTGATAGCCTCAAGCACCGCCTCGTGAGCTGGATAGCCGATAATCTCAATACCAGCTTGACTGAGCTCGTTTGCAAGACCGCGCAGCTCTTCTTGATAGTGAAAGACCTTGCCTGAATAGGAAAACTTGGTCGGCGTATGCACCCTGGTCGAAGCAATAACCCGACCAATCTGGCTGGTTACATCTGGCCGTAGTACCAATAACTCGCCTTTTTTATCGAAAAGATGATAATGATGGGGCTCCACATGGTCACTGAAGACCTCGAAGTGCTCCAAAGTCGGTGTGTCAATCCGATTGAAACCCTGAGCCATCAGAAAATCACTGATGTCCCGCTCAATCTCGTAGGTCACACGCGCCCTCTTGAAAAGCTTGTCATGCATGCCAATCGGAAGGGTGATTTTATTCATAGGCTGCTTTCCTTTCTAGATCTATTCTTACACTGACTGGCTTTGGGTCAAACTCTCAGCTGCTGCAAATTTCCTTGATGACTGCCAAGACTGCTTCCATCTCCTCTCGCCGTCCGATAGAGATACGAAGGAAGTCTTTGATTCGTTCTGCTTTTGGAAAATACCGCACATAAATCCGACGCTCCTCTAGTTGCTGAAAAAGCTCTGCTGCAGAGATTCTAGTAGGCTTGGCTAGGACAAAGTTGGTCTGACTAGGCAGGACTTGAAAATCCAGCGCAGCCAATTTTCCAGCAAACCAATCTCGGGTCTCTTGAATGGCTCTACCGGTCTCCCGATAATAATCCCAATCTTCCACCGCCGCAAGAGCCAAGCGCTCTGCTAACAAATCCACTGAGTAAGGATTGATGGAGTCCTTGACAGCTTTCATGACAGCTATTAAGTCTGGATGGCCGATGCCGTAGCCCACCCGCAGACCAGCCAAGGCCGCATCCTTGGAAAAGGTCCGTGTGATAAAGAGGTTGGGATAGGTTTCTAGAAGAGGTAGGGCAGATTGACCGCCAAAGTGAATGTAGGCCTCATCCACCACCACGACCACATCCTGATTGGACGCCAGAATTTCCTCCAACTGATCCAGCGGCAGATAAAGCCCCGTTGGAGCATTGGGATTTGCTAGGATAATGCCGCCATTGTCTCCAAAATAATCGGAGGGATGGACCTCAAAATCATCTGTCAGTGGGATTTCTCGAAAAGGAACATGGTAGAGGTCCGCCCAGACCTTGTAAAAACCATAGGTCAAGTCCGGAAATAAGACCGACTCGCCGCTGTTAAAGAAAGCCAGGAAAGCCATGGACAAGATGTCGTCACTCCCATTGCCGATAATGAGCTGGTCGGGTGATACACCCAAGTTTGTCGCCAAAGCCTGACAGAGCTCTGCCTGATCCAAACTGGAATACTTGCGCAAGTCCTGGGCATCAAAGTTCTGCAGGGCCTCTACCACTTTAGGACTTGGTCCGTAAGCATTTTCATTGGTATTAAGCTTAATCATATCTGGCTCATTGGGCTGCTGCCCTGCTACATAGGGATTGATCTGCCTGAGACCTTTTAGCTTAACCATCTTGCCACCTCTCTTTCACACACTAGCCATTATCTGACACTTATTTTTGGACTTCTAAAAAATTGAAGACGAAGTTTACCGCTTTGCTAAAGGAAAATAGGTTAATCTTCTAGTTTAAATATAATAAAAAGCCCTCGCAAAAAAACTTTGCAAGGACGTTGACACGTGGTTCCACCTTTATTCGGACCCCAGTCGCCTGAGAACCCTCTGGGAGTACGAGACTCCAGATTGATAACGGCAATCAGCCGTCGGACACTAGTCTCAGACTACTGACAGATTTCGCATCCGCACTCAAGAATGTGTCGTCTAAGGATTGCATGCCGTCTCACCATTAGGCACTCTCTGTTTCTTGTCTTAGACTTTTTCTCTCATCGCTTTCAATTTATTGTTGAATATTCTACATGAATTTTTATTAAAAAGCAAGAGGAAAATTGAAAAAAATTAAATATTTTTTTCTTTCTAAATGAATTAACGTTCTTTCAGCATAGAGCTGGACAAATCTAACAGATTAATCGCTGTTTCAAAATGCTCCCCCATCAGGTCATATACAGCATCTTCGCTTAAGACGCCGCAAGCTATATTTTTAGGGAAATCTGGTCCATTCGAGAATTCTAAATCATCAAAAAACTCCTGATCAGTATAGTAGTCCCTCAGCTGGATATAATCTGACTGGCAGCGCTCCAGCTCAGCTAAAGCTTCCTGGGCTCTTGCCAATACCTGAGAATATTTATTCAGGTGCTTTTCCATTTTTTGAATACGTTCTAACTGTTCCACAGGCTTCCTTCCTTTCTGGACACGACAAAATAATCAATTCACCTTAACCACCTGCAGCTGCTCACCGCCTAGCAAAATCAAATATTTTTCAATCTGCGAAATGCCATAAGAACGGCTGAGAGCTTGAGCATATAAGTCTAGCTGGCCACAGTAGCGAGCAATCAACTCAGACGAATCCTTGTATTTATCCGTCTTGTAGTCAAAGAGAATTATCCGGTCTTCAAATAGCAGGTAACCATCCAAAATCCCCCGCAAAACAAATTCCTGACCACTGATTTCGTCCCTCTTGAGCATGGCAAAAGGTGCTTCTCGACGAACTCTGTCACTGTTCTCAATCAAGAGTCGTCCCAAATCCGTCTCGAAGAAAGATGAAATCTTAGGCAGCTGAATCTGCTTTTTAACCGCTTCATCGGCCTGAACCTGAGCTAAAGCAGAACGAAGTACAGCCATGCTGGGACTGCTATCCAAAGGAATCCGCTGCATGAGTTCATGAACAGCACTGCCTACTTGCGCTCCAGTCACTTTGGCTTTCTTGCCAAAATCAGGCAAGTCAAAGTTAGGCTGAGGCCGAAAAGCTGCTCGCTCATCCATGATATCCAGGCCATCCGTATCCATGATCGGCTCATAAAACTTCTTAATCTGGCTTGGAGTTCGCACACTAGGCAGCTCAATGGCAGAGCGATACTGGCTATTCAGTCGATCCACACTTTCTAAAATATCCAGAGCCCGACGGATATCGTCCGACTGCCGATTATCCGCCAAATCATCCGCTGGAAAGAGCACAGGTTCATTAATTCGCCCTATCTCTTCGGAAGTTAGCTCCTCATCAGTAACAAAACGGGTCTCGTAGGCAAGATTCTCATCGGAAAAAACAGCCTGAATGGCATAGAGCCAGTCTTGGAAATTGCTGATTTGGCTGCGCAGACTGGCAGACAAACGCCCTTGTTGGCTCTTGCCCCACTGACGCTTATCCAAGGCCTCTTGACTGCCCTTGCCGACCAGATAAAGCTTGGTTTCAGCCCGCGTCATGGCCACATAAAGCAAACGCATTTGCTCAGACAAACTAGCCAACTGCAGCTCCGCTAGATTCTGCTGATAAGGTAGCGTATCCATGGAAATGCGCAGCTGATTCGGCGCATAAGGATCTTCCACAGACACCGATACATCCGCTACATACTTGATGCCGATTCCCTTGGTCCGGCTAAGGATAATAGCAGAGCTGCTATCCTGACGGTTGAAGGCCTTGTCCATATTGAGCAGGAAGACATACTTGAACTCCAGCCCCTTACTCTTATGAATGGTCATGAGGCGAACAGCGTCCTTAGGCGCCGCCACTGGCACACTGGCTAGATCATGCTGGTTTTCCAAGATACGGTCTATCATCCCGATAAAGCGAGAGAGACCTTTAAAGCTAGACTTTTCATACTCATTAGCCCGCAAAGAGAGGGCATAGAGATTGGCCTGTCTCTGGGCACCATTGGCCAGAGTTCCCACCATGTCATAGTAGAAACGATCCTGGTAAATCTTCCAAATCAAATCATACAGGGAGTGCGTCTTGGAATAAGTCCGCCAGCCTTGCAGGGTCTCATGGAAATGCTGCAATTTTTTCTGCAGTTCCTGAGTGACTAAAGCAAGATGCAAACCTCTTCCTTTAAGGGCATTGAGCAATTTTTCGTAGAGATTTTCCTGAGAACGCTCTTGACTGGCCTGCAGGGACAGCCGAGCCAGCTCGTCCTCGCCAAAGTCAAACATGGGAGACTTGAGAAGGGCGGTCAGGGCATAGTCATTCAGCGGATTATTGATGGTTCGCAGGGTATCCAGCATGACCAATACCTCTACTGACTGCAGATAGTTTGCGGCGCCATCATCTGGTACCAGCGGAATCTGGTGCTGCTCAAAGGCAGCTAAAATCAAATCATTGCGAGTTCTGGAAGCCGTCAGCAGCGTGATATCTTTAAAAGCCACTCCTTCTTCATTGTGCAGGCGGATGATTTCCTTGATGACTAGGTCCACTTCCCCAGCTGATACTGCCTGTGGCAAGCCTTCATCCCCATCCTCTTCCGGACTCTCCTTGGAGCCTTCATAGATTAAGAAAGATGCACGGTTAGCTGGATTAGGCTCACGTTTGGTTGGATTTCCCGCCACCAAATAGTGGGTTTCATTGTAGTCAATTTCCCCGACTTCTTCATCCATCAGGCGTTTGAAAACATCGTTGGTCGCTTCCAGCACCTCAAGATGACTGCGGAAATTTTCCTTAAGGACAATCAGCTTGCCCTGGCTGCTATCCTCTTGATAAGCCTTAAACTTATCACTGAAAATCTGCGGGTCTGCTTGACGGAAGCGGTAGATAGACTGCTTGATATCGCCTACCATAAAGCGATTTTGGCCCCTAGAAAGCAAGTCCAGCATGCGCTCCTGCGTGTGGTTGGTATCCTGATACTCATCCACCATGACCTCGTGGTAGCGTTCCTGATAAAAGCGACGCACCTCTGGGAATGTCTCTAAAATCTCAATAGCAAAATGACTGATGTCACCAAATTCAAAGGCATTTTCTGCTTTCTTTCGCTCCAAGTAAGCCTGCGCAAAGTCCGCCACAAAATCTCGCAGAAGCTCAACCAGAGGCAGGCATTCATCCTGATGCTGCTCGATAAAGTCCAGCTGATAAAGCTGCTGGTCAAAGCTTCGCAGCCGCTCAATCATAGGCTTCCTGGCCTCATTGTAGTCCTTGGCCATTTCTTTTTTGAGCTCGTCTGCATTCTTGCCAACCCGAGCTGTAAAGGCTTGGCCATTGGACAGTTGGGAAAGGGCCACGATCTGTTTGAGAATCTGAGCTGTTTCTTCTATCGGTGACAATTCATTCAGCCCTGCTAAGGCGGTCAGAGCATCTTGGACATTTTCCTGATATTTAGCACCTGCAAATTCTCTTCCTTCATGCTCCAGATGGGAAGAAAAGAAAGCTTCCAGCTCCCAAAGAGCTGATTTGATTTGACCGAATATCCGCTCTCTCTCTGCTGCAAAGTCACTGTGCTCATAGCCATAGAGGAAAGTTTCCTCCAGCCAGCGCTGAGGACTGCTGGTTGATTGCAGAAAACTGTAAATCCGATAAACTTGCTCCCGGAAGCCTGATAAATCCTTGCGCTTACCAGTAAAGTTCTTTACCAAACGGCTAAACAAAGCCTGACGCTCGCTGTCATAGTAACGGTCAAACACTTGACTGAAAACTTCATTTTGCAGAATCAGCTGCTCACTAGCAGACTGGAGAATCCGAAAATTCGGTGCCAAACCAAGCAGGTAACCATAGCGACTAAGCACTTTCTGGGTAAAGGCGTCCATGGTACCGATATCGGCATTGGGCAAGTCCGCCAATTGCTGGGCTAGATGTTTCTTGAGTTCAGGACTATCGGCATCTTTTAAGGCCTGGCCCAGTTCCTTCTCCAGCCTCTCTTTTAGCTCGCCTGCTGCCTTGACAGTGAAGGTTGAGATAAAGAGCTGACTGACAGCAACACCCCTTAGAATCTGGTCGATAATCCGCTGGATCATGACAAAAGTCTTACCCGATCCGGCCGAAGCGGAGACCAGAATATTCTGGCCAGAGGAGTAGATGGACTCAATCTGCTCTGCCGTCTTTTTCTGTGGCTTGTCCGAAGCAGCTTCTTGGGCTTGCTTAAGAGCAATTTCTTCTGCAGTTAAAAAAGGAATTCTCTTCATTTTTCCATCTCCTCCCTCATCTTTTCTAGCCAGGCCTGGCGCAACTTCTCACCAGTCGGCCGCCTATCAAACTTGCTTGCATCCAGCTTTTCCAGCTGGCGTGCCTGTCCTAAGTGGAGATTGGCTTCAAAGCCAGTAATGGCCTTAAACTGCTCTACATAAGGTGCAATGCTTCGCCCATTCTCTGTATAAGGATTGACTGCAAAGTGGCCTGATAGAATGCCTTCTGCAGCTTTTTTGTAGAGATAAGCATTGTAGGTCAGGAGCAAGTCCAAGTCTACCTGACTCAGCAAGTTGGTCTTATTTTTTTCATAGAGCGGACCAAGCTCCTTGACAGCATCAGCCACAAAAAGTCCCTTGTACTGCAGTGGCTTCATAGACTGACTGACTGCATCCGCCAAGGTCTTGGTATCTTTAAGCGCCACAATCGGATCGGTCATCTGCAAATACATGGCGCCAAAAGTTCCCTTATCCTCTTTATAGTCTGCTAACTCCTCAATCGCTGCCAGATAGGTCGGCAGCTGAGAATTCAGTCCATTAAAGAACTTTTCAAAGCTGAACTTAATATCGCCAGACTTATAGTCCACCACTCCCAAACTCTCTGTCTTGGTCAGACGGTCAATCCGGTCCACCTTACCGCTCACGGTCACTGCTCTGCCATTTTCCAAGATCAGGAAAGGCTTAGAAGCAGTTCCAAAGCCAGTCTCCTCGCCAATGGTCTCAATCCCGCTTGGATGAGCCAGCACCCGGCCGGTCGCCCGAGCCGTATCTAGCAAGAGTTGGCGCGCAAAACGGGTCTGACCTGACTCACTGTAGATACTCTCAAACTCGGCCTCCCGACTGGTTTCTTCCATAGCCTGCGCTAAACGCCGGTCAAAATCTGCAGACGAATCATCTTGCAGGACCTTTTCAAAGATCCGATGGAGGAAAATCCCATGACTGCGAGCATCTGGATGAATGGTCCACTCTTCCTGCAGGCGCAGAACATACTTGAGAAAATAAGCATACTGATGCCGGAAATATTCGTTTAGAGCTGACGCTGAAAGTCGGAGAGGCTGTTCCCGAGGGTAGAGGGCTTGCAGAGTTTCCGGCTGCAGAGACTCCGTTTTCAGTTCCTTACTAATTTGCGGAATGCTGATGCCTTCTGCTGCTAATTTCTTGCGCAGAACTCGGACAGCTACCGCCCAAAAGGTCTGCTCCTCCTCTGTCCACTCTCGGTCAATCTCCTCTTGGTGGAGCTCGATGATTTGAGACAAGAGAGCTCGGTAGCTGCCAATATCATCACTGGAAGCCTGAGGCTTTTTGACAATGATGGGCAAGGAAAGCGGAGCTGCAGTCAATTCCAGTAGATAGGTCGACATGCTGTCCTCTACTTCATTGACCAAGGCTGGCGCAGACAAGATCAGCTCTTTGGTCGCAGAATTCATCAGCGACAGAGCCGTATAGCGATTCTTCTTGAGATTTTCTGAGCTGGCAATCTGCAGTTCCGCCTGGGAATCCGTCACATCATTGAGTCGAGCCCGATCTTCATCACTGAGCAAACTCTTGTTTTGCGCGATTTTCGGGAAACGATCTTGGGTCAGTCCAATCGCGTAGACGTAAGGAGCTACTAAAGGCTCTATCAGGTCATAAGACTGGACCTTGACCACATCTACTGTTGCCGGCACCGTCCGATAGTTGGACAAAAGCATACCCGACAGGACTAAAGCCAGAAAGTCGTCCAACTTGACCTTACTATCTGAAAAGACCTGAGCAAACTGCTCTAAGACATGACTGAAAGCCTTCCAGACTTCCTCATGACGCTCCTGCTCCTGCTGACTTGCTCCCTGTAGCAGAGCTGTCAAATTATCAGACAAGCGGGCTGCTTGGACGAACTCTGTGAACTTAGCCAAGAGCCCTGACGCCGTCTGACTACGGGATTTGAAAAAGTCTTGCAGCGGAGTCATGACCCGAAGACGAATATGATTGAGATGGTCTAGGTCAAATTTCCCTTGGCTATTGGCCGTGAAATCTTTGGCTAGCTTGGCTGATCCCTTGATATCCGCAAAGCGCAGATATTGCTCAAAATGATCCAGCTCCTCTTGAGTCAAATCGCCGTAGAGCCCCGTCTTTAAGAGATTGAGCAGGTCTTCCAGTTGGAAGTTATAGCGCTTGAGCCGCTCCAAGGACTCAACAAACTGGACCAGCGGATGCTGAGCCATCGACTCGCTCCGCCCCAGATAGTAGGGAATCTGATAGTGATCAAAAATAGTCTTGAGCTGAAGCTGATAGGCTTCCACATCTCCCAAAAGCAGACGAATGTCCTTATAGCGCACGCCATCATGAACCCGCTGCCGGATGGACTTAGCCACATACTCCAACTCTTCTTTCTGGTTCATAGTAGCCCAAATCTGAAGCTGCGAGCGGTCTGTCTCACTAACTTCAACAGCTGGCTCTGAAAAGTCATAGCGACTCTCCAAGACCTTGGAAATCCGTCCAAAGGCATCTTCCGCTTCCGCATGAGGGATATAGTCGGGCTTGACCTGATAGTCCTCGGCCAGTTTTCTCAAAAAATCCACGCTGGCCTGATAGAGATTGCCCTCACGAAAGGCTGCTCGATAGGCTTTTAGGCTGGCATAGGTCCCGATAACAATCTCCACACCTTTTCGATGCAGGAGACCGACCAGGTATTCCTCTTCGGCAGAAAAACGAGTAAATCCATCGATAACAAGGGCCAAATCTGCCAATTCCTCATCTGTGTCGCCAGCCAGAATATGCTGGACAAAAGCAGCAATCTGAGAAGACGAATCAAAATCGCCCTTATTCAGAGCAGCAGTCACCGCTGTAAAAATCTTGACCAGATCCTCCCGCTTCTCAGGCTCCTCGAGAAATTCCAAATCCGCAAAGGACATCTGGGCAGTCTGCAGTTCATGGTAAAGATCCATCAGCTGCTGGATAAACTGGGAATCCTTCTTAATACGGCCATAAACCTTAAGATCTCCATCATCTATCTCTGTCAAGGTCCGATAAATCAGCATTCCCAGACCAATATCGTCCAAACTCTGCCCTTGCCGAACATCATTGAGGACAAAATACCGAGCCATCTGGGCAAAGCGCGTCACCGTAATGGAAAAGGAAGCCTGAGTTTTCAGGCACTCCAAAACCGCTCGCTCCTTCTCAAAAGATAGCGAATTTGGCGCAATATAAAAGACTCGCTTACCAGCCGCCACCAAGCTCTCAGCCTCAGCCACTAAAACCTTGGTCAAAGAATGGCGAATATCTGTATAAAGTAATTTCATAGCCTGCCTTTTCCTCTAGAAAATATAGGAACATTATACCATTTTTTCCAATAATTCTCATGGAGAATAGTCCCAAAGCCCAATTAGAAGCCTGCATCCAAAGATAGCGTTAGTGAATAGCTTCGTCATTTCCACAAAAAACGAAAAAGCCACTGCTTTCAGTGACTTCCTAAGGCTCTCACTTCTTTCAAAGTAAGGGCTCATTTAATCTTATGCTTATTCATCTTTTCTTCAAAAATGCTTGTCATAATCACGCGCAATTCTTCTCTTTCCTTGTCCGGAAGTTCGCCTTGCCGCTTAGCGACAGCGTATAGCTGAGGATATTGCTTGGCAACTCGCTCAACCGTCTTGGTCGTCGCATGCCCTCTCACGAAGAAAGGAATCCTTTTAATCCATTCCTTGGGCACGAGTGCAAGAATCTTTTTGGCAGCTTCCTTATCAGAAATTTCTGCGGTGCTAAGCCCTTGATTGATCTGCTCTTGCTCTTTTTCAGTAAAATCATTTAATTCCATACCCTAAATCTCCCAGTTCTATTTTCTTAATACTAACTGAAGCACACTACTTACCCTCTACCCACTTATCATTGTCCATGATAAAGGGCTTGGCCAAACCTTCCCCTGTGTAGTCTTTATATTTGGTCTGCAAGTATTTGTAGACATCTTCCTTGGTCGCAAACTTGATTGCCTGATAAGGCTCTTCAAATGTCAGCTTTTCGATAAATAAGTAGCCATCTTTATCTGGAACCAAGACGCCGACATGCCCTACAAAGAGAGAGTCGCCATCAAGATTGTCGTGGACTATGACAGAAAGCATCCTCGCCTTTTCGCTAAACTTGAACTGTTTGAAGTATTCCTCCATTTTCTTAGCATGGACTTTTACATCTTGAGTCGCTTCAGTCTTGACTCTTGAGAATAGGATATTAAAATCTTCCTTATCCTTGGCATCAAAGAGCTTGCCCTTGTCAATCGAATCATTATCTATGAACAAGAGTTCGTCATCTTTTTCGATTTGAGGGATGTCGATGCTATTTTTCAACAAAGTGTAAGTATTAATCCGACAATTTGTCCCGATAAAATCGCCCTTTTTTGCCTGCCACAGAGGATTGATTTTTTCTACGTCATATTCAGTTTTGGTAAACTTAGTGAAATCGCCCCTTAATCCAGTAGAGCCGACAAGTCCATTGTAGTCATTGACTAGATTGACAAAGTTATCGACACTGTCTTTATCCAAGTCAGCAGCCAACAAACTCCTCACTTCTTCGACACTCTTTTTACTGTTTAGATTTGAATAAGTCGATGTAGTTTGACTTGTTTCTTTATTTTTCTGCGAACTAGCGCATGCTGCCATCCCAAAAGCTAAAGCTAAGCAGGCGCAGGACATGATTATTTTGCTGTATTTCTTCATTCTTATTTCTCTCCAATTCTTGTCTTCTATAGATTATTTTGCTTTACAATTTTTCTGATGTGCCTTCAATTTTTTCATGGCCCAGTCATAATGGCTAGAAGTTGCACTTACAAAATAGGAACCTAGTACAGCCCCTCCGACCCATTTATAGACATTTTTTGAAAATAATTCTTCATTTGTAAATGTGTTAGCTAAGTTCAAAACATCTTGATGGGACTGACGAAAGCTCTCAGTTGCCTCTTCAAGAGAAGTATTCTGATGTTTCTTCCAAAATTCCAGATTCAGCTCTCCATAGGTCCTCCAGTTGTAGGGCGCAGGAAGAAAGGGCTGCTCTTGCCCCTTTTGATTGGAATACACCCAATCCAACAAGAGCTGATGCCATTCATAGAGGTGAATCAAAACATCTCTTACATTTTTATCTCGTCTCCAATGGGCCTCTTTCTTCTTTTCATCCCGAGAAAAATCAAAAGGGGTATGTAACTCTTGATCAGATAATTTGGAAATGAGAGTTTGTAACTTCTCATAGTTTTCCTTAGCAGCTAGCATCAACTCTTCTTTAGTTTTCGGTCTAGGCATAAGATTGCACTCCTTGCATAGTTAAAGCTTAATCATTACGAAACGAATGTTCAGAAACCCATTTTGAGTAGCTTTTTAAATTTTGCTCCGACAGCGATTCAACCGCTATTCTTACACACATTTCAACCGCTTCTTCAAGTGTAACAGAAAAATGATAACCGTTTAATCGCAAAAATTTTACTAAAACATAAAAAGCCGTTCGTTTATTAGCACTAGCAAAAACATGCTTTTTTATCAATTGAACAAATAAAATTGTCGCCTTATCAAAGATTGATGGATAAAGAGGTTTCCCAAAAACAAATTGTTCAGGTAAGTTCACAATCATATTTAGTGCTGATGGACTAATCGTCTTGATTTGTTCTTTCGGAGAATAGCGCTGAATAACTAAAGTATTAATCTTTGCAATTTGCTTTTCTGTTAAATAGACTGTCATTTTTCCACCAAAGCTTTAAAAATATCATCGTATTCATCAAAAATATTATCTAAATCCAATTCAAAAGATTCGTCAGAAATATAAGTAACCTGATTTTCAGTCTTTTCTGGAGTAAAGACAATTTCGCCACTCGGTAACAATTTAGCATCGTAATGCACGCCACTCGGAATATTAAATTCACTTGGAATCGTTATTGTTATAGAATTCCCTTGTTTTCTAGTTTTTACTGCCATCTTGCTTCCTCCTTAGGGATATTATAACAGATAATTACAGTAATTACAAAATAGAATAATCTTTCGACTTCTCTTATCTTATTTGGAATACATCATGGGATTAAGATATTCGCTAAACACATCTCAAATGTTAGACTAATCACAATAAACTACAAATCCCTTTGGTAAGATGAGAACTTGCTGGTCATCAGTTTGGCATTGACTCACCAAATCAGCTGAATCTCTGTCTAAAAGATAATTCTCATTCGACTGATTAAAAACGGCTCGGATTGCTTGATGATCATGTTGCCATTCTAAAGCCAGCACATCCGGCTTGATTTCTTCTAGGGTAAATTTCCCATACTGAATAATATCCGCAGTTTCCTTGCGAAGCTGAATCAAGTTCTTCATAAAATTAAGCATGACATTATCACCAGAAACCCGGTCCCAAGGCATGACCCGTCTACAATCCGGGTCCATACCTCCGCCCAATTCTAGCTCGGTCCCATAATAGATGCAAGGCGTTCCCCTTTGTAAAAAGAGAAAGGCAAGTGCGGATTTGACAAGCTGGATATCACCTTTGGCAGTCGCCAAAATGCGCTCCGTATCGTGCGAATCCAAGAGATTAAACATAACCTCAGAAATCTGCTGCTTGTAGTACATGGACTGGCAGTTAATCTCAGCTATAAATTGACTGGTCTTCTTGCTCCTGCTCAAAAAGTAGTCCTTGATACTATCGGATAGAGGATAGTTCATGACTGCGTGAAACTCATCTCCATTTAGCCATGGCTGTGATGTATGCCAAACTTCTCCAAGAATATAAAGGTCAGGCTTTTTGGCCAAAACAGCCTTACGAAAATCTCGCCAGAATTGGTGATCAACTTCATTGGCCACATCCAGCCGCCAAGCATCAATATCAAAATGTTCAATCCAATAGGTCGCAACGTTTAAGAGATAGTCTTTCACCTCAGGATTTGCCGTATTCAACTTAGGCATATAGCTGGCAAAGGCAAAGGTATGATAAGGGAGTTCTTTGGGATTCACAAGCTTGTCATTCGTCACTGGGAACTCTTGAATGTGGAACCAGTCTTTGTAAGCTGACTTTTCACCATGCTTGAGAACATCCTGCCATTGAGCAGATTGATCGCCCATATGATTGAAAACTGCATCCAGCATCACCTTCATGCCACGCTGATGAGCTTGCTCCACCAGTTGACGGAAAATCTCCTTGTCCCCAAAGTGTCGATCAATTTCAAAGTAATCTGTCGTATTGTACTTGTGATTGCTTGGCGATTCGAAGATGGGACAGAGATAAAGCCCTGTAATGCCCAAGTCTTGCAAATAATCCAGATGATCAATAATCCCTTGTAAATCCCCACCAAAGAAATCACTGCTTTTAGGTCTGATAGACGGATCCCAATCTAGAGCTCCTTCTGGTGT
>JABZYU010000048.1:0-15393 GCA_015264985.1 Streptococcus sanguinis
GGAGGTCGTGTTGCGGTTTTTAAAGACCTTATTGCGCATCAGGACCATGACCAGCCGCATAAAGACAAAATCACGGAACCAAAAGGACAGACTCATGTGCCAGCGATTCCAAAATTCTTTCAAATCGCGTGAGAGAAAAGGCTTATCAAAGTTGATAGGGCTCTTGATTCCCATGAGATTGGAAATAGCTAGCGCAAACATCGAATAACCGGCAAAATCAAAGAAGAGATCCAGACCAAAGACATACATGACGCCCAGAGTTCCTAGATTAAAGAAACCGCCGGTATAGAGAGCGTAGGTCTTGACATGACCCAGCAGCAGATGTCCAAAGATATGGGCCAGGATAAACTTATAAAGGAAGCCTAGCATGATATACTTGACAGACTGCTCCAGCATATCCAGCAGCTCATCGCGCTCGGGAATGTTCAAATAGTCTTCATTGAAACGCTTGAAACGATCAATGGGACCACTCGAAAAGGTCGGCATGAAGAGCAGGAAACGCAGGAACTCCCAGAGTGTGAACTCTGTCAGAACCCCATCCCGCATCTCAATCATCATCCCTACCGAGCGAAAGGTCAGATAAGAAATCCCCAAAAAGCCAAAGAGAGACTGATGACCGCTGATTGCGGGCTCTACCTTGACAAGCACAAGCGGCAGAACCGCCAGCAAGGTATGCAGATAAAAGATCCACTTGCTGTCCCGCGACCGGCGATAGAACTTGTATGAATAAACCCAAACTATCTGCCAGATGACATAGCCTAACAAAGCACAAAGCTGCGCCAGACTAGGACCTGTCAGCATCAGGATGATAAAGACCAAGCTGACCAATGCTTCATAAAGGGGAAAGCGTTTCTTAAAGAAAAGTCCAACAAAAATTGGCAGAACTGCTAGAACGATATAGACAAAGTAAACTGGATTGCCGTAGGGTTCCAAGTGAGGCAGCTGTTTCAAGAAATCTATCATCGCTTATTGACCTCGCTAATCAGCCCCTTGATGTCAATCTTGCCATTCGGGGTCAGAGGCAGGGTCTCTCGATAGAGAAACTTGGACGGCATCATATAGGACATCATGATATCCTGCAGATCTTCCTTGATTGCCTTGGTAATATCGATTTCCCGCTCAAACTGCTCAGCCACACCGTCTTTGAGGATGACATAGGCCAGAAGATTTTGGACCTTGTGGTCCTTGTTGTAGCGGGGAACAGCCACCGCAGACTCAACGTATTTAGATTTGTTGAGGTTTTGAGACACATCCTCCAGCTCAATACGGAAACCATTAAACTTGATCTGGAAATCCATCCGGCCGCCGTAAAGCAGCAGGCCTTCATCTGTCATGGAGCCGATATCTCCTGTATGATAGGCTGGCAGACCTTCAAATTCAAAGAAGGCTTCTGCGGTTTTTTCAGGATTATTCAGATAGCCCTTGGATACGGCTGGACCGCAGACGATGATTTCTCCTTGCTGGCCATTCGGCACCTTCTGCCCCTCTTCATCAATGACAAAGGTCGGAGAGTCCGCCTTAGTATAGCCAATCGGCAGGCGCTTGCAATTTTGCAGCATCTCGTCTGTCACTGCTACCGCAGACAGGGCCACTGTTGCCTCAGTAGGACCATAAGCATTGATAATGCGAGCTTGAGGGAAGCGATCGCGCAGCTTCTGAGCTGTCTTGACCGTCAACTCCTCGCCGTCAAAGTAGAAATGCGTCAGCTGAGGCAGCTTCTGGCTGTTAAAGTCATCCGACAGCAAGGCCATATCCGCGAAGGAAGGCGTCGAAGTCCAGATAGCAATAGGCAGACTGAGAATCGTCTCAAACAGCTGCTTGAAATCCTGAGTCACAGCCGAAGGCAGGGCAAAAAGAGTCCCTCCCAAGGCCAAAGTCGGTGCCCAATACATGACCGACAAATCAAAAGAATAAGGAGGCTGAGCCAACATTTGAGGACGCTCCGGAGTCGCAAACTCCTTATCCGTAATCATCCAATTCGTAAAGCTGAGCAAATTATTGTGGGAAATCTGCACTCCCTTAGGTTTGCCAGTCGTTCCTGATGTGAAAATGATGTAATAATTATCATCTCCCTGCACCGGATGGCTAAGCTCATAGGGTGCTCCCTCTCTGAAAGCCGTCTGAACTTGCTCCGCACTGAAAATAGGAGCTGCCACATCTGCCAGCGGAAAATCATTGATGGCAATAATCAAGCTTGGCTCAGCAACTTCCACAATCGCTGCCACGCGCTCCAAGGCTGAGTGGCTGTCGATAGGAATGTAGGCATGACCAGACTTGGTCAAGGCCACAAAAGTAGCCAGCATTTCGTATTCCTGACCGCCAAAGACCACAACCGGAGACTTGTCAGGAAGTCCCAAACGGTCAATATGAGCCGCCAACGAATCGGAATCCTTCTTTAAATCGCCATAAGTATGAACTTGACCTAAAATATCATAGACCGGAAAATCCGGCTGCACCTGAGCAAAATGCTCAATCGCTTCAATCATATCATGTATCACTTTATTTGACATTGTTTCCTACTCTCTCACATTAAAATTCATTATAGATAAAGCCACCCTGACCCTGACCCAGATAGCTAAAGAAATAAAGCAAGGCCAGAAAGATAACAAAATATAGTAGGGTTTGGCCCAAAAACTTATATAGGGTTTGATGTTTTTTCATTGATCTCTCTTATATTTTTAGTTAGACTTACACCATTTTACCATTTTATGGAAGATGTTTTCAACACAAAAGCTAAGGAAGATGTAAAGTTCTTGTAAGGAAGAAAGGTACTTTGATGTGCCTTATAAACAGCCATTAAAAGACTTTTTCAAAAAATATATAAAAATTTTATATATTTTGCTTGACTTTTTTCCTAAGAGGTTGTAGACTATATATAGAAAGATTATATATAAATATTTTACACAAGGAGGTGGTCCTATGTCTTTCCCCACATCATCGGCTTTGATTGAGTTTCTCATCTTAGCCATCCTTGAAAAAGACGATTCCTACGGTTATGAAATCAGCCAGACAATCAAGCTGATTGCCAATATCAAAGAATCAACACTTTACCCTATTCTGAAGAAGCTGGAGCAAAATGACTGCCTCACGACTTATTCGCAGGAGTACCAAGGCCGAAAACGAAAATACTATTCACTCACTGCCTACGGGCATGAACATCTACTCACTCTAAAAGAAGAGTGGCAAACTTATACCACGACCATCAGCGGTATCATAGAAGGGAGCATCCGTCATGACAAGAACCGAGTATCTAGCTGAGCTAGAAAAATATCTAAAAAAACTGCCACGCAAGGACTATGAGGAAGCTATGGATTACTTCACTGAGTACTTCGACGAGGTAGGCCCAGAGGGCGAGGCAGCCGCTATTGCTGAGCTAGGCAGCCCTAAGGAAGCGGCCCACGAGATTATGCTGAATCTTTTGGACAAAAAAGTCGAGGAAGATAATCAAGACAGCAGTTCATCAAAAAACACTAAGAACATCGTCCAGATTGCTATCCTATCAATTTTGGCAGCACCCTTGGCTATTCCGCTCTTTATAGTAGCAGCACTTTTGACTTTCGTTTTCTTCCTCTTAGTCTTTATCTTTGCACTAGTCATGGCTATAGGTGCCTTTGCATTCTTTATCTTTGGCATCAGCCTGATCTGGGACACTTTGACAGTGGGACTGACGACATCTATCCCGGCCTGCCTGTTCACTCTGGGGCTCAGTGTTCTAGCTCTGGGACTGTCTGGCATCTTCTACGCAGGCATTTCTCCTGTTACTCAGTTTGGCAAGGCTGGCTTTGTCAAACTAGCTCAACTTTTCGCAAAGAAAGGAGCACGTCATGGCTAACATCAAATTGAAAAAACCTCTTTTATCTGCAGCTATTTTAGCCTGCCTCTTTGGTGGAGCCTTGACAACTATCGGCTCCATGACAGGCGGTGTCAATGACTTGGTCAATTCTGCCAAAAGCAAGGTAAAACTCACGAAAAAAGAAGAAAGCTTCTCTGATCTTTCTTCCCTAAATATTAACTTAGCGGCTAGAAACCTCGTCATCAGCGAATCTCCTGATGACAAGGCTCACTTGACCTATTACCAAAGCGATGGTAACTATCAGATTGATGGAAGCTCGCTTGGAAAAATCACGACAAGTTCTGAAAACGGAAACTTAAACATCAAGGAAGACGGTGCAGGCTCCTTCCACATAAGCGCTGGTATCCGCTCCTTACTCAGCTTATTTGACCAAGAATCTCAAGGAAAGCGTACTGTGCAGCTTTCCCTGCCTAAGGGGACCAAGCTTGAGACATTCAGCGGCAGTTCGTCACTAGGAGATGTTACGCTGTCCAATCTATCAGCCCAAAATGCTGACTTCTCTCTATCCAATGGCTCGTTGACTGTGAATGATAGCCAATTCGCATCTGGTAAATTTAAGAACTCTCTGGGAGACATTACCCTTAATAACAGTCAGATTAACGCTGGAAAAATCAATGCTTCTTCGGGTACCATCACTCTGAGCAACAGCCAGTTCGCATCTGGCGAAATAGCAAGCTCTCTAGGAGAAGTAAACCTAAACACCAGCAAAATCTCCGACAGCACTCTGAAAATCTCAAGTGGCTCACTGAACTCTGAACAGTTGGAATTAGCTGGTACAATCTCTATCACTGACCAATTGGGCGATATTAATCTGCATCTGGTTTCTGGCAGTTTGTCGCAGCTATCCTTTGATCTGAAAACGGATCTAGGTGAAATTGACATCCCTAGTGGTATGAGTGTAGAGCACACCAAAGGCGATGAACTTGGCGGCTCTGCCATCCGTAAAGTCGAAAATCCGACAACTACACTTACTGCCAACGCTCAAAGCGGCAGCATTAAGCTCAGCGAATAAATCATAGAAAAGAATATATACAATCAGGGAGTCCTCAGCGGCTCCCTTTTTTAATAAAAATTCCCGCACTGCCCTAAGATTGCTTTACAGACCTTGGCCTTTGTGCTATGATATTCTATAAAAATTTATCATAAGGAGGTCCCTATGAAAAAACTCACACCTGGTATGCACATTCGGGTAGTTAGCCCCTCAGCGTCAATCGAACACATCGGTGGATTTGAGGCCAATCTAGCCGCCAAGGAGCGCTTGGAAAAGTTAGGATTTACTGTGTCTTTTTCGGAACATTATCTGGAAAATGATATGCTAGACTCTGCCTCCATCGAAAGCAGGGTGGCAGACATTCATGCTGCCTTTTCGGATGACTCCGTTGATGCCATTCTGGCTACTATCGGCGGTTTCAACTGCAATGAGCTACTGCCCTATCTGGACTTTGAGTTGATTGCTAGAAATCCTAAGATTTTCTGCGGCTACTCGGATACTACTGCCTTGCTCAGCGCTATCTATAGCAAGACCGGCATGAAAACCTACATGGGACCGTCCTACTCCAGCTTTAAAATGGATGCCCTGCAGGACTATCAGACTGAGAGCTGGCTCAAGGCCGTCAGCCAGACTTCTTATGAATTGACTCCTAGTGAAAAATGGGGCGACAATGCTTGGTATCTGCCTGATGCCCCACTGACCTTCCATAAGACGGAGTGGAAAGTTTATCATCACGGACAAGCCCAAGCCACTGTTATCGGCGGTAATCTTTCCACCTTCTCGCTCCTACGTGGTACGCCCTATGCCCCAACAGATGAAAACTATGTCCTCTTTGTTGAAGAGGCGGAGGAAGATCATTATGTGGAGTTTGAACGCAATCTAGCTGCCCTCCTTCAGGCCTATCCTAACTCGCAGGCTCTTCTCATTGGCCGCTTTCCAAAAGAATGTCAGATGACAAAGGAACTGCTCCTTTATATCTTGGATAAACATCCTATTCTAAAGACAATTCCCGTCCTCTATGACTTGGACTTTGCTCATACTCAGCCACTCTTTACCATTACCATCGGTGCTCAAGTGACCGTGGATACGGAGAAGATGTTGATTAGAATTGATGAATAGCAAGAAATCCTCATTCCAGCTGGAATGAGGATTCTTCTCTTTCATTAGGCACCATTTCATTGTTATCTCGTCGGCTTTTTTATCGTCCACCAAAACCGCCTTGGCCGTCTGGGGCACCGCCGCCACCGGGTCCACCAGCGCCAGGTCCGTCTGCTGTGATTTCTGTTCGGCTCTCACCATTGACCGTGATGGTACCGCCAGTGTAGGTAGCTGTTCCATCAAAGTCAAAGGCAGATACCGTAGAAGTAATATCCAAGTTTCCTCCTGACATGATGACATCGCCGTTGGAGTCGATAGCGTCTGTATCGCCTTCACCGACCTCGACCTTGATATCGCCACCGGTAATCTTGATAAAGATATCAGCTCCAGTTACATCACTAGCTGCATTGATCCCATCATCCGTCGCATAAAGGTCCAGCTTGCCGCCGTTAATGGTGACATTGGTTCCTTCCAGAGCTTCTACACTCTTGGAAACTGTAATCGTTCCACCATCAATCAAAGCAATATTGCTAGCGTGCAGACCATCATCACCTGCATTAATCGCGATGGTGCCGGACTGGATATAGAGATTCCCCAGAGAAGTGTCTTCATCATTGTCCGCGTGGATAGCATCTTCTGTCGCTGTGATATCAATAGTAGCGTCCTTGATATTAATAGCTGAAGCAGCTGACAGACCATTCTTAGCTGCCTTGAGCGTATAAGTGCCACCTGTCACCCGCAAGGTCTGCTCAGACTTAATCGCTGTTTCATACTTGCCATCAACTGTCAGACTTCCAGAGCCATTGAGAGTCAGGTCAGAGTTACTATAGATAGCTGCATCTGCATCCGTATTACTATGATTTGATGAGTCTGAGATTGTGTTTTGGCTGCCGTCAGCCAGAGTCAAGCTTGTTTTACCCGCATTTTCTACCAGAATAGCTGCGTCTGTCCCGCTCATGGTTACACCATTTAGGACGATTTGAACCTTGTCGCTATCACCTGCTTTGACGACAATCTGCACATTTTCGCTCGTTCCGGAAATAACATAGGTCCCAGCCTCTGAGATTGTCACAGTTGAGCCGGAGACACTAGCGCCGTCACCAGAGGTCTTAGCACTGGAGCCACTCAGGCTGATGGTCATCGCCTTGGACTCATCATAAGAAGCGTCTGAGTCTTCTGAAGCAAAGTAATCAGAAGTATTGGTCTTGGTCTGACTAGTGCTTGTAGCGTTAGCAGTCTGAGTGGTGCTTGAAGCTGTAGAGCTGCTGGCGTTTGAGCTGCATGCTCCCAGCACTGCTGTCATCAAGACCAGTGGAATCATCAATTTAATT
Source organism: Streptococcus sanguinis (assembly GCA_015264985.1). Classification (GTDB taxonomy): domain Bacteria; phylum Bacillota; class Bacilli; order Lactobacillales; family Streptococcaceae; genus Streptococcus; species Streptococcus sanguinis_S. Next base: position 7,274 of record JABZYU010000048.1, read on the forward strand.
TTTTTAAGGGTTGATTTTGATTGTTTCATTTTTCTTTTCCTATCTATTTTATTTACTGCTGATACAGTTTGCTTTTTTGTAAGCAAAGCTGTATTTGGAGAAAGAGCTCGGAGACAGCTGGTGGCGATCCATCATCTCGCCCAGCCATAGCGGATAAGCTTCTGGAATCTTAACTTCCATAATGACATGATTGGCTGGCAGGAGCTGTTCTCCATGGCGACCGGCCAAGAGACTCAGATCATAAGGACGGTAGGTCAGGTCGTGATCAAAGGTAATCCGAATCTGCTCATCCTCAATCCCTTTCATAGAATAACGATTGTAGCCGATATACATCATAGGCTGAATATGGCCAAAATGCTGGGTCAGCCAGGCCATTTCCTTATCTATCTGAAGGTCAGTCAGATGACTGTAATCACCGTCCAGATAGGCTTCTGCTGTCAGCAAATCTGCTGCAAGCCGGCGTTTGGTGACCAGATTCTCCGTCTTTTTCTTGATTTCCAAAAAGACTTGACTATCCTCGGTCGGATGCTCCTGATAGGTTCGCAAACGCACCTTCTCGTCAAAGTGAGGATTTCCCAAAGACTCACGAATGAGCTGATAAGACGGCGTATCGTAGTAGAGATTGTTAATGGTCGAATAAGCTCGCTCATCCTCCACCAGATAGCCTTCAAACTCTAGCAATAAATTCAATAAGGTTTCCTTGGAAATGATATATTTGGTTTCAAAGCGCTGAAAATGATGTTGAAAAAATTTTTCTGCCATGGGCTTCTCACCTCTCTATCTTTCTTGAATGTAATGCAATTTTAAAGATGAAAACTTAAAAGAAAGATAAAAAAAACTTAAAGAAAACAAAACATCTCCCTTTTCAGGAGATGTTGATGAGAGAAAAAATAAACGAATTACAGATAGACTTTTCATCTACATTTTTACACATTCATAAAAGTACGAACCCTAAGCTAGCTGTTTTTTATCTGTTCGATAGACCAGAGTGCCAAGTGCCATGAAAAGAACTAAAACAAAAGCAAGGAAGAGCACTTGACTACCAATTTGGCCGTTCATAGAAATCGTTTGGCGTAAGCCCGATACAGAATAGCTCATTGGCAGCCAAGGGTTGATAACTTGGAAAATCTTACTAGTCAGCTCCAATGGATAAGTTCCTGCACTAGAAGCCAGCTGTAAAAGCAAAAGAATCAGAGAAGCAAAGGCGCCGAGCTTGCTATCCCAAGTAACCAAAGCCGTCACAAGAGCCATAAAGGTCATGCTGGCTAGGACAATCAAACCAAGAGTTGCCCACTCATGGTTAGCAGATAGACCTATCAAGTGCACAGCACCATAGACCAAAACACCCGCCACGACAGAAATGACTCCATTTACCTCTATACGGGCCTTCAGCCAGTCTCGTCTCGTCTTAGGTTCTTGACCTGATGGAAGTGTGCTAAAGATGATATTAGTTGAAATAGCTGCCACAAATAAAGCTACTGAAATCATATAAGGCGCCATCCCAATGCCGTTTTTTTCTACCTTATTCTCATCTGTCTTGCTCAGTGTCAGAGGATCTGCCAGAGTTTTTGCATTGTCTTCCTTAGTAGAAACAGTAGACAATTTATCGCCTGCATCTGAGAGGCCATTAGACAAATTGCTCGTTCCCTCAGTAAGTTTGGAGAGATTATCTGTTAAAGCACTGCTGCCATCAGCCAGCTTTTCTGTACCGCTCGCTAATTGATTGGTTCCATCTGCTAATTTCCCGAAACTAGAGGTCAATTCTGGCGATTTATCTGTTAATTGGGCTGCCCCGTTTGCTAATTTTGTTGTATTTGCTAACAAATCAGGATTCTTACTTGCCAAAGCTGATGCCCCCTCAGATAGCTGACCGACTGCATTGGTATAACTTGTCACCCCTTGTTCCAATTGTGTCGCGCCAGTCGTTAATTTTTCATTTAAGGTATCTACACCTGCGACTAGTTGATTGGCTCCTCCGCTTGCTGAACCGAGGCTAGTACTCACCGTTGATAAACCATTATAAAGACCATTAATCATGCTAGCTGCCTGTGGCAGAACTTGATTTGATGTACCTTCTAATTGACTAAGTTTTGTTTGACTAGCGCCTTTTATCGTTTCAAGAGAAGCCCTCATCGTATCAACTTCTGATAAAATTGCCTGAGCAGATTGATCACTTCCCGCTTGACTAGCACCAACTGCTGCATCAATCTCAGCCTTAGCCTCACTAGAAAGCCCTTGATAAGCGCTCGTAGCTTGAACACTTGCCAAAGCTGCGGCCTTGGCATCTTGATTATTATTGATAATGGCTTGAGCGGATGCTGCTATGCTAGTCAGTGAAGCCTCAATGCTGTCTGTCGAAACAGCTGAGTCACTTGCTGCAGCTTGAATACTAGCATTCAACTGTGTCAAACCATTTGCTAAATCACTCACATTTTGCTGGTTGTTAGCTAAGGTGGTATCTACCGATGACTTTAATGTAGCCAAGCCAGTATTCAGATTCGTTACACCTGTTGATAAAGCCTGAACTCCATCTCCTGACTGAGTAAGCTGTTGGACTCCACCTAATAAGTCTGCTGATCGACCCGACAGCTGATTTGCACCTGCGGCCACAGTACTTACACCATTAGCATAAGTGTTTATCCCATTTGACAAACTACCCAGTCCAGACGATACTTGTGCAACACTCCCAGTATAAGTCTGTAGTCCTGTGTTAAATTGAGCTGCACCGGACGATAATTTGCTCGTAGCTTGATTCAGGGTTCTTAAGTTATCTGCAATTGTCTGACTTCCTGAGCCTAATTGTTGACTGCCTGATGCTAATTGCTGAGCACCATCGGACGCCTTCACCAAGCCAGTCTTTAGGTCTCCCATATTCTTAAATAGGGCGTTTGTATAAGTATCCGTCACATTTTGCGCCACCGTCTGCTTCAAAGAAGCCATGGCTGAATCACTCATCTTACCAGCAATAAAACTGTGGCCGCTAGACGTTTGATAGTCAATCTTCATTTGCTGAGGATTATTGGTCAAAACACTGGCTGCACGTTCAGATAAATCACTTGGAAGCGTCACAACCATGTAGTAATCACCCTTTTCCAGACCATTTTGAGCGTCTTCTTTACCGACAAAGTGAAAATCCAGATTTTTGTTTTCCTTGAGGCTGGAAACAACATCATCGCCTATAGACAAGGTCTTACCACTAGCAGCTACAGCTTTATCCTGATTGACGACCGCCACTGGCAAGTCCGATACCTTTCCATATGGATCCCACATGGAGCTCAAGAAAATAACATTATACAAGGCAGGAATCAAAGAGACTCCTAGCATCACAATGATAAAAGTCGGCTTTTTTAAAATAGCTTTCCATTCTCTTAACATGTCTACCTCCTAAAATTATACATAGTGTCCAAATTTCGATAAAATTGATTATACACCAATCGAAAATTAATACAAGCTTATTTTTTAAAAAATGGACACAGTGTCTAATTTTGTTTAAAAAGATTGCAGGGAAGCGGAATCAGTTAATCCTACTGTCTTTAATCCTTGAATAATCTGTAGATAAAAGGTGTTTTTCCACAGGTAAGTACACAGAAAATCAGTATTATGTTAGAATGATAAGCGAGGTAAATGGAGTCAAGCATCGAGATCTTAACTTGACGGTACGGTTCCATGTGAAACACTGCTGCCAGCAGATGCCTCACATCACAATAGCTCAAGTCAGATTGAGCATAGTAAAGAAAGGTTTAAGACAATGAAAAAAAGAACACCATTTAGCTTATTTGCTCTAGTTGCAGCACTATTTCTGCTGTCAGCCTGCCGTTTCCTTGTACCATCTAACTCAGAATCAACCACTCGCTCTTCTAATTCAGATAAATCAGGAAAAAAAGTTAGTTTAAAGGATTCCTCAAGCTCATCAAAGCAATCTTCCAAAAGCAAAAGCAGCTCCTCTAGCAGCAGTAGTTCTTCCAGAAGTTCTAGTAAAGAAAATAGTAGTTCTAGTAAGGATATAGAAAAAACCACAGATGGTCTTCCAGAAGATGCCGATCATGCTAAGAAAGATAAGATTTATGCGACTGGCGATGCCAAGGTTTATTACCAATCCTATGAATCTGGCGGTTTTGAAGCTCAAATTCCTGAATTTAAAGGATATACCCAAGAAAAAGTTAAAAGTATTCTCGGCGAACCAGAAAAAATAAGCACCGATCTCGCTTCTGAATATGAAGCCTTCCAAAACAAAGAATTAGAAAATCTTAAAAGACTGGTTCAGGAGCAAAAAATAAGTACCGAACAAGCGCGTGCTTTCTTAGCGGGTGTAGTTGACATTGCTCAAGCATCAAGATTACAAAATACCTACACAATTTACTCTTATAAAAATGAACAAATTTCTATTATCTTCTCACAGGAAGGCGAGCTACTTTATGTCACTCCTGACCCTGACTACCTCTACTTTAAATAATGTTCATAACAAAAGCCGAGACTTTACTTTAAGCCTCGGCTTTATTATTTTACCAGTCGACTAAGCCTAATCAGATAAAATTTTGACTATCTATGCTTAATTCCGGAATTTAACTCTTTTCCACTGGAAAAACATTTGATATAATAGTACACGGAGAAAAAGAAAAAGTAGTTTGCTATGATAGTTATTAGCTTGAAAAGCAGACTGAGGCTTAGCCTCAAAGGGAGATTTTATGTTAGAAAGCAATAAACGCCGAAAAACCAAGGCTATTATTGAAAGAGCCATGGTTTCACTACTGCATAAGCAGTCCTTCGACCATATCACTACTGTCCAGCTAGCTCAAGCTGCTGGCATCAGCCGTAGTAGTTTCTATACTCACTACAAGGACAAGTACGATATGATTGAACGTTATCAGCAAAACCTCTTTCATCAGTTGGGATATATTTTTGAGAATAATCAAGAAGATGTTCAAACTGCGATTACAGAGGTCTTTCAGTTCCTCCAGCTAGAGCCACTCTTGGCTGCTCTTTTGACAGAAAACGGCACGAAAGAGATTCAGAATTTTCTGCGCCATAAGCTGCAGGTAATGTTGGCAGATAGTCTGCAGGACCGTTTTAGTAGACGTGTTTACAATAATTTTGAAAAAGAATACAGCAGAGTCTTTCTCGCCAATGCCTTCTTTGGTGTCTGCCAAATGTGGATTGCTAGAGGAAAAAAAGAAAGTCCTGAACAAATAGCAGAATTTCTTTTGAAAATGCTGTAAGAAGTTGCTGGAACCCAATGGGTTCCAGCTCTTTTCATATTTTGAAAAATTAAACAGGGTGTACAAAACCTCTTTTGGTTCTGTACACCCTGTTTTTCTTATATTATAGTTTCATAGCCAGCATATTGACCGTCATACCAGCTGCTGTTCCCATGAGAGCGATGGTGTCCCCTTCCTTGACTAGATTACGCTCCAGAGCATAGCAGAGAGAAAAAGGCACTGCCACTGACACCATATTCCCATAGTCTTGCACAATATTAAGGTATTTATCATCAGGAATACCCAAGCTGCGCATGACCATTGGCAGGGCACGACTCGCCTGATGCGGAATAATATAATCCAAGTCAGACAGGCTGAGACCACTCTTTTCCTTAAACTCTTTAAACATTTCCGGAATTTTTCTGGCAGAGAGCAAGAGTATCTTCTTACCATTCATGTCAAACATGTAGTGAGTCTTGGTAGCATCCGAATACTCCTTAGGCTGAAACGATGTCAATCCACCGCGAATCTCTGTATCATGAGCTCCCTCAGACCACGTCCGCTGCAGACTGGAGATGACCCCTCTTTCTTCCTCTGTTGCTTCAAAAATCAAAGCTGCTGCTCCGTCACTGAACAACTCAAAACTTTCTTTCTGATTGGGATTAAGCCCTAAGCTTCCAACCTCACTAGATACGATGAGGATCCTTTGGTACTCACCAGCCTCCAACAAATGAGACATGAGACTCAATGCAGAGATAAAACTGGTGCAGGTCGTATTGATATCCATGGCTGGAATGGACAAGCCCTTAGCTACCAACTCATGAATCAGGGCCGCAGTGCAGGGAATAGGCTGAACGCCCACCGCACTGGCTGACACGATACAATCGATGTCTTTGATTGTCAAACCCGCTTGCTCTAAGGCTTTTTCAATCGCCTTAACCGCCATGGAAAGCTGGGTTTCTTCATTTTCCACCACCCGATACCGAGTCTGATCCTTAAAAGTCACGGTATTTCTAGGTAGATGCGTACCGTAACCAACTATCTTTATATGATTCTTTACTGCAGTCATATTAAACTCCTTCTTGTCAGACTTGGGGCTGCTCGGCAGCTGGGTAAACTGCCAAAGCGCTTCAGCCTCTGATTCATATGTTTTTCCACTTGGAACATTCTTAAGCCCGATAGATACGTTTCAACTTACGGCTTCTGTCCCGCTGGTAATCTTCAAAAGAAATAGCCGACATAAGAAAGCCCTTATCAGTCGCTAAGTTTTGAAATTGCTGGACAAGCTCGTCTTCTCGCTGCTGACTACGATGTTCGATAGCAATGGTCAACGAATAGTCCTTTTTCTGAGCGACTTGATATTCTCCAATCCCATCAACTAAGAGCAGACAACGGCGAATAAAGTCTGGAAAGACCTCCACCGACTGACCTGCGGCATTTTCAAAAATGAAAATATCATCCGAGCGCCCCTCAATCTTATCAATCCGTGTAAAGACCGAGCCGCAGGGGCAAGGTTCAGGATTTTCCACCAAGATATCATTCAGCTCATATTGAAAAATTGGCTGAGAAGTCCGCTTAAAATCCGTAATAATTGGGTAAAAGCGCCTATCATCCAAGTAGTGCTTATCTACATGGACAATGTCTTCGTTTAGATGAAGATTACCGTAGGCACAGCTGCAGGCTAAAAAGCCCTCGGTCGCTTGGTAAACCTGATCCACCTTTTTTAGACCAAATCCTGCTTGAATCCTCTGCCGATCTGGCTCTTCCAAAATCTCTGCCACTGATACGACTTTGCTAGGAGCAATTTTCAAATTTCCTGCCTGAACTTGTTTTGCCAGCTCTAAGAGCATTGATGCTGGTGCTACCAAAATTGTCGGCTGATAAGCATTCAAGCGCTCCACATGCTCTTCGGCTCCCTGAAAAGTATCAAAGTAGTCCAGAGAAATCAAGCCTGAATTGATAGTCTGATAGAGTTGGTTGTCTGCCCGAAGAAAGAAGGCTATTTTGTGCCCAAAGAGTTTTCCTGTAGGCAGCATCTTGGCCAAGATGGCTGCCGCCCACATACTGCGCTCCTTTTCAGTAGTGACAAATAAACCTCGGTGACCGGATGTCCCTGAAGACAGGCCGACAGCGATTACTCCTATCATGGGACTAAAATCACGTGTTCGCTCGCTCTCCAGAGCCAAGGCTAACGACTCATCTCGATCCAGCCTCTGAGTATTGAGCTCATTGAAATGCTCCATCATGAAGGCCTTATTCATCTTAAAATCTGCTGGAATACCTGATTTAAAATAAGGTGATTCCTGCTGCAGAAATTCCCGATAGGCCTCTAAAGCCTTGACTTGATAGCGTTCCAGGGCCTGTCGATCCTTAAATCGATACCCCCAGCGCATGACGCTAAAGGTTTTTAGAAATGTTCCTAGTTTCATACAAAATCTGCTCCGCTCTCTCAGCTGGATCATGACTGACTAGCACCTGATAGCCAACAGCAAGTAACTGCCGAAGCAAGGCCACACCGGCCATGTATTCTTCCTTGCTATCTTGGATCAGTGACGGCAAGAAACGCATCTGCTCCGTATAAGACAACAGATCCACGCCCCAGCACAAATCAGCTCCGATAAACAGATGATAATCTGGCAAAAAGAGACACGCTTGACCAGCAGCATGGCCATCAACTGAGGCCAGATATATACTGCCATCCCCAAACAAGTCAACTGTCTTACGATAGAGGAATGCTGCTTGCACCTGCTGAGGTTCCACCACTTCCAACCGACTCTCAAAATCCTGCGGAAGAAATTCCTTAAAAATCAAATCCTTCAGTTTGGCATGCTGATAAGTTTTAAAAACGGTCTTGGTCAGAATGAAGCGGGCCTTGGGAAAGAAAGCAGCTCCGCCGATGTGATCTGGATGCAAGTGCGACAAGAT
>JABZYU010000049.1:0-15338 GCA_015264985.1 Streptococcus sanguinis
TATTTCTGAAATTTTCTGACCACTAGGACTCATCATCTCAAGTCGCACCAGCCATATCCAAAAGTCAGAAACAAAAAAGAGACCTGTTTATTAACAAGTCTCGCTATTTCATACAAGGCCGGAAATTTCTTTCGTATTGACGACCTTGTAACGGTTATTCCGTTAGCTACTCCCTTGAGTAAAAACTATTATACCAAATTTTCAAGCTTTTGCAAGGGGAAACATTATGATTTTCAAGAGTTTTCTTGGAGAATAGCAATTAACCCCAGCTAATCTCCATTTCATAGCTGGCAAAAATCTGCTCTCCATCAACAGTTTTCAGCTGATAATGAAGTTGCAGAATTTGCTTGGTAAAATCAACCTTGTAGAAAGGAGTATCGGTCACAAACTGCTGCAAGCCCACAGGTGTATGGATGCCAACCAGCGCCTGCCCTTGACTGATGAAACGCATGATGGACTTAGGCTTAGAAAAGCGCGTCATAACCAACTCTTTATCGTGAAACTTCAGAACCACTTTCTCACCTTCCTCATTCTTGTAAAGCAGATAATGAAAGTCACCTTTTTGCATCCAGTCCGTATCGTAGACCTGATCAATTAGCTCGGTATGCCCGTCCAGCTGTATTTGATTTTTTATTCTGATTTGCATCTTCATCTCGTTTCTCTTTTTCTTTCCCTATTCTATCAAAAAAAGGACAAAATTGCTCTTCTTTCAGTTGCAGCTTTGATTTTTTTCCTACTATGATTTGTGGTATAATGGTAGCATGATTGAAAAAGTATTTCGGGACCCGGTCCACAATTATGTGCATGTGGATCATCAGGTCATTTATGATTTAATCAATACCAAAGAATTTCAACGGCTGCGCCGCATAAAACAGCTGGGTACTTCCGGCTATACCTTCCACGGCGGGGAGCACAGCCGTTTTTCGCATTGTCTGGGAGCTTATGAGATTGCCCGGCGCATCACTAAGATTTTCAATGAAAAATACCAAGCCAACTGGGACAGCCACGAAAGCCTGCTGACCATGACAGCCGCTCTCCTTCATGACTTGGGGCACGGGGCCTATTCGCATACCTTCGAGCGCCTCTTTGATACCAATCACGAGGATATTACGCGGCAAATCATCACCAGCCCAGAGACAGAGATTCATCAGGCCTTGGTGCAGGTTTCGCCGGATTTCCCAGAAAAGGTAGCTAGCGTCATCAACCATACCTATCCCAATAAGCAGGTGGTCCAGCTGATTTCCAGCCAAATCGATGTAGACCGGATGGATTATCTCTTGCGAGATTCCTTTTTTACCGGCGCTTCCTATGGACAATTTGACTTGACTAGAATTTTACGAGTGATTTGTCCTGTAGAAAACGGCATCGCCTTCAAGCGCAATGGCATGCATGCGGTAGAAGACTACGTAGTCAGCCGCTACCAGATGTACATGCAGGTCTATTTCCACCCGGCTAGCCGAGCTATGGAAGTTCTGCTGCAAAATCTGCTCAAGCGGGCTAAATATCTCTATCCGGCTCAGAAGGATTATTTTGCTCTGTCATCGCCCAATCTCATTCCATTCTTTGAAAACAGAGTGACCCTGCAGGATTATCTGGCCTTGGATGATGGTGTTATGAATACCTATTTCCAAGTTTGGATGACTAGTCCAGACAAGATTTTATCTGACTTAGCTCAGCGTTTTATCAACCGCAAGGTCTTTAAGTCCATCGTCTTCTCTCAGGAAAACGAAGCGCATTTGGATATCATGCGAGACCTAGTTGGACAGGTTGGTTTTGACCCTGATTACTATACTGCTATCCATCGTAATTTTGATTTGCCTTATGATTTCTACCGGCCTGACGTTGAAAAACCTCGGACCCAGATTGAGATCCTGCAAAAAGATGGCAGCTTAGCAGAACTATCCAGCCTGTCTCCTATCGTTCATTCGCTAGCTGGGACCAGACAGGGCGATAATCGCTTCTACTTCCCCAAGGAAATGCTGGCAGATACAGGACTTTTCAGCGAAAAAAACCAGACCTTTATGCACTATATCAAAAACGACCAATTTACCTACGGAGAATAATATGTCTATCAAATTAGTTGCCGTTGATATTGACGGTACCCTTTTAAATAACCAAAAAGAAATCACTCCTGAAGTCTTCAGCGCTGTTCAGGATGCCAAAGCTGCTGGTGTCAAAATCGTTATTGCAACCGGCCGTCCTATTGCTGGTGTTCAAAAGCTTCTCGAGGAGCTAGATCTTAATCAGCCAGGCAACTATGTCGTTACCTTCAACGGCGGACTGGTGCAGGATACTGTCACAGGTCAAGAATTAATCAAAGAAACACTGACCTATGACGACTATCTGGATATCGAACTGCTCGGGCGAAAATTAGGTGTCCACATGCATGCCATCACCAAGGACGGCATTTATACAGCTAATCGTAACATCGGCAAGTACACTGTTTACGAGTCCAATCTGGTCAGCATGCCTATCTTCTATCGCACACCTGAAGAAATGGTCAATAAAGAAATCGTTAAGTGCATGTATATTGATGAGCCAGAAATTCTGGATGCGGCCATTGCTAAGCTGCCTCCGGAATTAGCCGAAAAATATACACTGGTCAAGTCAGCTCCTTTCTATCTGGAAATTGTCAAAAAGACTGTCAATAAAGGAGCTGCTATCCTTCATCTGGCTGAAAAGCTTGGCTTGAGCAAGGAGCAGACTATGGCTATCGGTGATGAAGAAAACGACCGAGCCATGCTGGAAGCTGTTGGCTCTCCTGTTGTCATGGAAAACGGTAAGGAAGAACTCAAGAAAATCGCCAAATATATCACCAAATCAAACGACGAATCCGGCGTAGCACACGCTATTAGAGAGTGGGTTTTAAAATAATGTTTAGCTACAAAATTGGAATTTCAGCTCGGGAACACGACGATTTTGTCACGGCTCATCCGCAGGCCAACCTTCTGCAGAGTTCAGCCTGGGCTCAGATCAAGGATAACTGGGCCAATGAGCGCTTGGGCTTCTATAAAGACGAGCGCTTGGTTGCTGCAGCTAGTGTCCTGATCAAACCCCTGCCTCTTGGGATGACCATGCTTTATATTCCGCGCGGTCCCATCATGGACTATGGTGACAAGGAGCTGCTGACCTTTGTTTTGGCGTCGCTCAAGAAATTTGCCAAGGAGAAAAAAGCGCTCTTTATCAAGTTTGACCCTAGCCTCTTTCTGGCAGAAAGCAAGATGGGTGCTGAATTGCAAGATAATACAAAGACTGTTGAGCTGATTCAACAGTTGCAGCAAGCTGGAGCTGTCTGGGTCGGACGGACTGAGTCTCTAGATGAAACCATCCAGCCTCGCTTGCAGGCCAATATCCATAAAGAAGATTTCAGCGAGGAGCTGCTTTCTAAGAGTACCCGCCAGGCTATTCGTACAGCCCGTAACAAAGGCATTCAAATCCAATTTGGCGGAGCAGAATTACTAGATGACTTTTCAGCCATGATGAAGAAAACAGAAAATAGAAAAAACATCCACCTACGCGGCAAAGACTATTATCAAAAACTCTTGGATACTTATCCTGAGCACTCCTACATCACATTATCCAGCATTGATCTAAAGGCACGATTGGAAGACTTGCAGACTCAGCTGACCAAGACACTCAAGGAAGCAGAGAAATTTACCGAGAAAACCAAGCCTGGCAAGATTGAGAATAACCAGCAAGAACAGAAACGCCTCCAAGAAGAGATTGACTTTCTGCAGGACAAAATTAGCCAAGGTGCTACTGTCGTTCCCCTGTCTGGCACACTGGTCTTGGAATACGGCAAAACCTCTGAAAATATCTATGCCGGAATGGACGAGGAATACCGCCGTTACCAGCCAGCCATTATCACTTGGTACGAAACGGCCAAACATGCTTTTGAGCGTGGAGCGGATTGGCAAAATATGGGCGGAATCGAAAACGATCTCAAGGGTGGTCTCTATAGCTTTAAATCCAAGTTCAATCCGACCATTGAGGAATTCGCTGGTGAGTTCAACCTGCCAACTAATCCCCTCTACCACCTCTCTAATCTGGCCTACACACTCAGAAAGAAACTGCGCAGCAAGCATTAACAGAAAGGAAGCCTATGACCTTTAAACTTCTCAGCCAAGAAGAATTCATCCAGCATACCTCAGCTAGCTCCCAACGCTCTTTCATGCAGACCGTAGAAATGGCAGAGCTGCTGAGCAAGCGTGGCTTCAGTACCCAGTATGTTGGCTACACTGACCCACAGGGACAGGTAGTGGTGTCTGCTGTCCTCTACAGTATGCCGATGACTGGCGGCCTCCATATGGAAATCAACTGCGGCCCTGTCTCTACCGATGCTCAATACTTGACTCCCTTCTATCAATCTTTGCAGGCTTACGCTAAAAAAGAAGGCGCTCTAGAGCTCATCATCAAGCCCTACGAGACTTATCAGACCTTTGACAGCAATGGCCAGCCCACATCTGATGAAAAAGTCGAGCTTATCCAGCAACTGACTGACTTGGGCTTTGACTTTGACGGTTTACAGACGGGCTATCCAGGCGGGGAGCCTGATTGGCATTATGTCAAAGACTTAGCTGGTCTGACGGAGAAAGACCTGCTCAAATCCTTCAGTAAAAATGGTAAGGCGACTGTCAAAAAGGCGAATACCTTTGGTATCAAGCTAAAAAGGCTGGAACGTGACCAACTCAGCATTTTCAAAGACATCACAGCTGCTACTTCTGACCGGCGGGAATATGATGACAAGCCACTAGACTACTATCAAGATTTTTATGATAGCTTTGGTCAGCAGGCGGACTTTATGACAGCCAGTCTCAACTTCAAGGACTATCTTAAGAACTTACAAAAAGACCAAGAGAAACTGGGCCAAAAAATCCAGAAACTGCAGGCTGACTTGGAAAAAAATCCTCAATCTGAAAAGAAGCAAAATCAGCTGCGAGAGCTTTCCAGCCAGTTTGACAGCTTTGAAACCCGCAAAACTGAAGCCCAAGAACTAATTGATAAGTACGGCGACCAAGACCAAATCCTGGCTGCCAGCCTCTTTATCTATACCCCCCAGGAAGCAACCTATCTCTTCAGCGGCTCCTATCCTGAGTTTAATAAATTCTACGCTCCAGCCCTGCTGCAGGAATACGTTATGACCGAAAGCATCAAGAGAGGCATTCCATTTTATAATTTCCTCGGCATTATGGGAATTTTCGACGGTTCTGACGGTGTTCTGCGCTTCAAGCAGAACTTCAACGGCTTCATCATCCGAAAAATGGGAACTTTCCGCTACTACCCTAACCCTCTCAAGTTTAAGCTGCTTCAGCTCATAAAGAAAATTCTAAGACGTTAAAAAACCAAGGTTTCCCTTGGTTTTTTTGTATGTTTATCTATAACGAGGTGTCGCAAAACCACGGATATTTCCGTGACCGATTCGGTAAGTGTTGCGTTTAACTACGTTATTGCTGTTGCCTTCAATCGTGTGAATGATGCCATTTTCAACTTTTTCGACAATACCGATATGATCAGCCCAGCCATCGTTTTGCTGGGTATCTTTATCCCAGTTAAAGGTGATGATATCGCCTGCGCTAGGAGTCGAATTACCATCTTCATTCCAGATACCTAGTCTTTGGAAAATATGAATATGGCGCTCAACACCGCACTCGCGGCCGATAAGATCGCTCAAGCCCTCTCTTTGGAAAATAACCGTCGTGAAAATGTCGCACCAGTCATCTGTGTTTTTCACAGCATAACCAACTGGCAGCGGTCTGACACTATTATAATCGTTGACCAAGCGCTGATGCTCAGCACTGCCTCCCCTGACACCTACCATAGCAGCTGCCGCCGCAAGAACACGGTCTCGCTGACTAGCTGCCTGAGGACGGTTTACAGAGATAGAGGTCTTTTCTCCGCCAGCTCCCTGCAGCTGATTTTGATTATTTAAGTAATACAAGTGAACATTGTATTCGCCTGCATTATTCTTATGGTCACGCGCATATACATGCTTACGATAAGTGCCATCAGCCTGACGATCCGCTGCGTACCATTGGATATCATCTTGACCATTCGCTTCTGACCAAGTCGGCAGGTAAACTGTCTTGAGACCTTCTGGTGCCACAATACCTGATACTACAATGTCAAACTCTCCAGTATCGTTATTCTTATTTTGAATACTGATTTTACCCTGCGGCTTACTGATAGAAACATTGGTCTTGATGCCACCTGCTCCTACTAGCTTGCCATCATTTTGCACATAGTAGAGATGTACATTATATTCGCCCTGAACGTTGTTATGGTCGCTCGCACGAACTCGCTTACGATAGGTACCATCCGGCTGACGTTCCGCGTTGTACCACTTGATATCATCCTGACCGTTGGCCTCTGACCAGGTTGGTAGGGAAACATTCTTGAGACCGCCTGGCGATACAATATCTGAAACCACAATATCAAAATCGCCATTTTCGCTGTTACGATTTTGGATACTGATTTTGCCCTGTGGTTTAACTGCTGACACATTGGTTGTAGTACCACCAACACCGACTAACTGCCCGTCGTTACGGACATAGTAAAGATGGATATGATACTTACCAACTGAGTCTTTATGTTTACTAGATTCAACAGTAACTTTATAGGTACCATTAGCCTGCTGAGTAGCTGTATACCAGATAATATCGTCTTGACCGTTAGCTTCAGACCAAACCGGAACACTGACAGCAGACACATCATAAGGGGCAGAAACGTTCGAAATCACAACATCAAAACTGCCGTTGACATTATTCTTATTTTGAATACTTATGTTGCCCTTTGGCTTGCCTAGAGAAACATTAGTCTTGATGCCACCAGCACCAACCAGATTGCCATCATTTTGCACATAGTAGAGATGAATATTGTACTCGCCCTCAACATTTTTGTGATCACTCACACGGACTCGCTTACGATAGGTACCATCCGGCTGACGTTCTGCATTGTACCACTTAATATCATCTTGACCATTGGCCTCTGACCAAGTTGGTAGGGAAACAGTCTTGAGACCGCCTGGCGATACGATATCTGAAACCACAATATCAAAATCGCCAGTTTCGCTATTGCGATTCTGAATACTGATTTTGCCTTGAACTTTTGGTTTTTCTATAGAAATAGTCGTTTTAGTGCCATTTACACCTACCAAGCTGCCATCATTTTGCACATAGTAGAGATGCACATTGTACTCACCCTCAACATTTTTGTGATCGCTCAGACGGACACGCTTACGATAGGTGCCATCAGCTTGACTCTCAGCGTTGTACCACTTGATATCATCTTGGCCGTTAGCCTCAGACCAAGTTGGCAGGGAAACTTCCTTCAGACCGCCCGGAGATGAAATACCTGAAACCACAATATCAAAATCGCCGGTTTCTTTATTTCGATTTTGAATACTGATGGTGCCCTTAGGTTTTCCAAGAGAAACGGTCGTTTTAGTGCCGCTTACACCAACCAAGCGACCGTCATTTTGCACATAGTAGAGATGCACATTGTACTCGCCTTGCACATTATTGTGATCGCTTATACGTACTCGCTTACGATAGGTGCCGTCAGCCTGACGTTCAGCAGTATACCATTTGATATCATCTTGGCCGTTGGCCTCTGACCAAGTTGGCAGAGAGACAGTCTTAAGACCACCCGGAGATGAGATACCTGAAACTACAATATCGAAATCACCAGTTTCGCTGTTGCGATTCTGAATGCTGATTTTGCCCTGTGGCTTGATGACAGATACATTGGTTGTAGTACCACCAACACCGACTAATTGACCGTCGTTGCGGACATAGTAGAGATGGACATTGTACTTGCCAACTGAATCCTTATGTCTGCTAGAATCAACAGAAACTTTATAAGTACCATTAGCCTGCTGAGTGGCTGTGTACCAGATAATATCGTCTTGACCATTAGCTTCAGACCAAACCGGAACACTAACGACAGACACTCCATAAGGAGCAGAAACGTTTGAAATCACAACATCAAAGCTGCCGTTGACATTATTCTTATTCTGAATACTGATGTTACCCTTCAAAGGCTGCTTAGCAAGAGCAGACTGCTGGGTAAATCTTCCGGAATAGTCAACGCTATGGTCAAATACATGTTTGCCAGCTAAAAGCTGAGCCTGAGCTGTAAACTGCCATGCTCCAGCGCCACTGTTGTATTTGAGAGATTTAGCTCCATCAAGATTTAAATTAGAAGACGGATACTGAGCCACCCAGAAATTGCTATAGCCAAATTGCGATGTATTGACAGGTCCCTTGCTGCGAAGATTATTTTGATCCAGCCAGCTGGCACTGGTATAATACATCAGGTTGGAATAACCCAGTCTGCGCATCTCATCCGCCCAAGCCTGGGTATGCTGGTTAATCCCATTTTGCATTTTGGGATCTTCCATGTCGTTGACCATGACTGTGTTTTTAGGCAAACCTAGTCTATTAGCAAAGGCAGCGTAATAACGAGCTTCTGCTCTCGCTTCTTCATCACTGGTATAGTGCGAGAAGGCATAGGTCGATACTTGTAAACCAGCTCCCTGAGCATTTCTCACTTGAGACTCGGCAAATGGATTAGTGTAATGAGTGCCTTCTGTCAGTTTGACAACGACACCGCCAACCCCTTGCTGGGATAATTTACGATAGTCGTCTACGCTGATATGGCCATTGTGGCTGCTGACATCTACAAAGGATGTGCCTTTTATCTCCGCTTGGGAATTCCCGCGGGCTGCCTGAGCCTTTGACCCCGCATTATAAAATACAGTTTTTCCAGCACTACTAGCTTTTGGTGCTGATGCCACTGCAGGACTAGCCTTGGGCTCTGAGGCAATAGCAGAATCTGCAACAGAAGAACTTGCTTTTGCTGACTGATCAGCTACAGTTTCATTCTGATTAGAAGCAGTTGCATCCGACTGACTTTGCCCTTCTGGCTTAGCAGGGGCCACCTGAGTTTCTACAGGATCTGATTGAGCTGCTCCTCCAGACTCAACAGCTGTTCCTGTAGCGTTCGTTGCTTCCTCCTCTTGCTTAACAGCTTGAACTGACTGTTCTGCAGATGATACTGCTAGAGTCGGCTGATTAGACGTTTGTGATGCGGCCGCATTCACTGTCTGATTCTGGGAACTAACAGACCTTTCTGTTTTTAAAACTTCTGACTCAGCGATAGTATGTTCCTCGGCTTTTGCAACATTGGCAGTCGCTGCCAACAAAATAGCCGTACTCGCTAAATAAACTAATTCTTTCGATTTCAACTTTTCTCTCCAACTTTTAAAAAACTTGTCACCTTTGGGAGGACAAGTCTTTTTTCAACATTTTTTTATTTTACAAAATCAAGCAATGCCAAGAAGCTTTCAGCTTCAAGTGATGCACCACCAACAAGAGCACCGTCAACATCTGGACAAGCCATGTAAGACGCAACATTTTCAGGTTTTACAGAACCACCGTACTGAACACGAACCTTATCTGCTACTTCTTGACCAAAATCAGCTGCGACAACGTCACGAACTGCTTTACACATCTTTTGAGCGTCGTCTTGAGTTGCTGACTTACCAGTACCGATAGCCCAGATTGGCTCATAAGCGATAACCAATGATGCAACTTGTTCAGCTGTCAAGTCTTTCAAAGCAGCTGATACTTGAGCACCAACGAAATCTACAGCTTTGCCAGCTTCGTAAGTTTCAAGCGACTCACCACAGCAGATGATTGGCACCAGACCATTGCGGAAGATAGCATGCGCTTTTTTGTTGATATCTTGGTCTGTTTCATGGAAATAATCGCGGCGTTCTGAGTGACCGATAACGATGTAGTCAACTCCAACTTCTGCAAGAACTTTAGGGCTGTTTTCACCAGTGAAGGCACCTGCATCTTCAAAGTAAGCGTTTTGGGCTGCTACCTTAAGATTGCTTCCTTTAGCTGCTGCCAAAACAGTTGTCAAATCAAGTGCTGGAGCAGCGATACCAGCTTCTACTAAATCTGAAGAAGGCAGCTTAGCAGCAACCGCTTCTACAAAAGCCTTTGCTTCTTCAGGATTTTTGTTCATTTTCCAGTTACCAGCAATAAATGGTTTACGTGACATATTCACACACCTCTTCTATTTTATTTATAGTAACATTGTAACATAGTTGAATGAAATAATAAAGGTTATCCACAGAATTTCATCAAATTGAAACATCTTTATTTTAAGGGGATAAGATCTGTGGAAAATTCTTCTCATTATCATTTCCCACCCGCATCTTCAAGCCAGCTCTTTCTCCACCAGAGCACGCACCTGAAACCACTTCCCCAACTAGCTAGAAGAAAAAAACAGAACCTAGTCTGAGACTAAGTTCTGTCGCTGTTATTAACTTCAAAGAAAATCACTGTTTCTTCTCTTGCTTGTAAAACTCTTTTAAGGCATCCTGCCAAGTCGGAATGATAAAGCCTGTAGCCTTGGCCTTGGTCAGGCTCATAGTTGAGTTGAAAGGTCGCTTAGCCTTAGCCGGGAATTTGCTGGAATCAACAGGCTGGACTTCCACATCTGAATCTTTGAGAATTTCCACTGCAAAGTCATACCAAGTGGTGTCCTCAGCCGCATCATTAGACAGATGGTAATAACCAAATTCCTTTTGGTTTTCAGCTAGATGAGTCATAAACTCAGCCAGCGTACGAGTCCAAGTCGGACGGCCATGCTGGTCATTGACTACAGTCAGAGTTTTGTGTGTCTTAGCAAGATTTTGCATGGTAAAGACAAAGTTTTTACCGTAGTTACCAAAGACCCAGGCAGTACGGATAATGTAGAAACGGCTAGAATATTTCTCAACCAGCTCCTCGCCCATACGCTTGGTACGACCATACTCAGTCTGCGGATCCGGCCGATCATCTACTTCCCACTCCTCACCGACAGGCTTTTGTCCATCAAAGACATAGTCTGTTGAGATGTAGACCAAGGTCGCTCCGTGTGCTTCTGCTGCTTTTGCAACATTTTCGGTCCCGGTCACATTGATGGCATAGTCCAGCTCTTTTCCTTCGTCCTCAGCCGCATCAACCGCAGTATAAGCTGCGCAGTGATAAACCAAGCTTGGCTTGACTTCCGCAAAGACCTTGTCCACCATTTGGGCATTGGTAATATCCATTTCCGCCACATCAACAGCCACATACTCTTCATTGCGCTCATCCAAAAGATAGCGAAGCTCTGTACCCAGCTGTCCATTCGCACCTGTAATTAAAATCATTTGTCTTTCCTTTCACATCATAAACATTCAATGAGTTTATTATAACAAAAAAAGCAGAAAAAATCTGCTTGGTCGAATCATACCTCTAATCATTTTTAGGAAAAAAATCTCATACTTTTTACACTCCATATATAAATGATGCAACATTATGCAAGTGATAATCAGAAAACTTAGCATCATTTCAAATTGACAGTATAAACTTTAACAATGCATAATCATATTAAAATGAATCTTTTCTTTATTTCTCTCTTAGGAAGATTCTACTTCATGATAACAAATAATTCATTATTTTCAAGATAAATATTATATAACTTTGTTTCTTCAAGTAATGTGTAATTTTCACTACTAAAATCTATATTAGCAATATCGATTAATTTGAAATCGACGTTTAAGTTCGTTATGCTATTAAATCTCAATGTCATATCCCAAGAAACATTCGTATTTGGCATAATCAAACTTTTTAACATTGGATAAACAGAAGCTGTATTGCTAAATACTGGCGAATCAGAAAGAAAGCGATTCACATTAATAACTGTTTTTTCGGGTGTAATGTACTTGTTTAGAGAGGAAGCTAGCAATATGCTCTGCGCTTTGAACATTTCATTTTGTTGTTTTAAACTGCTCACATAAGTAAAAGAGAAAGATACGAAATAAAAAACTAATAATCCCGAGACGAAGGACTTCCCTCTACGTAGAATTTTACTCTTTTCACCGCATTCTAAGCTAACAATTAAGATAATCGCTAAAAAAATTCCGAAACCATATTCATATCTTGGTCTCATAAGATAATAAGGATTAGACAAAATCAAATAGGTTCCATAGCTAAACACACTTCCTAAACTTAGCCAAATCAGCATATAAATAAAGTTTAAAAGGAATTTAGTACTGGATAAGCGAATCACACTGATAGTTAAGAGAAATATAGCAATTATCGTTAATAAAACCCAGATAGTTGAACTTTGAAAAAATATATTGTTCAAATATCCTGCAGCATTCACCCCGATTATTTTAATCATCTCTAATCCCTTTGGAATATCAGCTTGATCAGCAAAAATAGGTGGCTTTATAAAAATTTGTATACGATATAAAAGCAAACCAATTACATATGACAACATTGAGATGAAAATTTTAGGAATTTTTTCTTTAAAACAACTTCCTTGCAATAATTCTAAAAATATTAGCGTCATGGTTACAATAATGTACACTCCTGAAGAAGCTTGGTATGAATTGCACATTAAGAATATACCAACAACTGACATAACTCCAAATATTTTTTTATTATCCCAGAAAATAAATGGAATGATTGAAACTAATATACTTAAAGTCATAAAAGGATTGTCAAATCTAAAACTTAATGGCTCTAAAAACCACGGATTAATCCCTATAATAGTTGAAACACATGCTGTTATGAAAGAAATCTTTTTATTGGGATATAAGACAAATAATAAAATTAAACTCGCTAAAGTTAAAAAACAAGCTGACAGAATATTTGAAGTCAAGCCTAGTTCTGTCAGATGATCCCCACCTTGTATTAAACGAGCAGAATACTCACTTAAATATCTTGAATAATGTTCAGAGAATTTTGAATAGCCTTGTAATTGTCTTCCAATATCATCAATATAGGGATACTCAGCTAAACCGATATTAATATTGACTACTGAATAAATAATAAAAATAACTAGGGCAGACGATTTATTTAAAAGAAGATAGTTTTTAAAATCAGAAAAACGTTTCTGGAAAATCATTAACTCTTCTCCTTAATCACATAAATCGGCCGATGCTTGGTTTCCATAAATATTTTACCGATGTATTTACCCAGTATGCCGATGGGCAGCAGCTGGAAGCCGCCGATAAGGAGAATGACAGTCATAAGAGACGGCCAACCCGATGTCGGGTCACCAAAAACCAAGGTGCGAATAATAATCACTGCCATCAGGATGAAGGCTAAAATCCAAGACAGGATACCTCCTAAAAAGGCGATGTTGAGCGGCGCATCAGAGAAATTAACGATGCCTTCCAAAGAATAGTTGAATAGTGACCAGAAATTCCAAGAGGTCTTACCAGCTACTCGTTCAACATTTTTGTATTCTAAGTACTCGGTATTGAAGCCAACCCAGGCAAAAATTCCCTTGGAGAAGCGATTGTACTCTGAAACTTCCAGAATAGCTTCTACCATCTGGCTGCGCATCAGTCGGAAGTCACGCGCACCATCCACCATCTCAACCTGACTAATCTTGTTAATCAACTTGTAAAACAAATTGGCAAAAAAGCTTCGGATAGGCGGCTCTCCCTCTCGGGTAGTACGACGGGTCCCCACACAGTCCAGCTCAGGATTCGAGTCCAGCATAGCCTTCATCTCAATCAGGAGCTCTGGCGGATCCTGCAAATCCACATCCATTACCGTCACAAAATCCCCACTCGCCTCTTGCAAACCAGCATATAGAGCTGCTTCTTTTCCGAAATTGCGAGAAAAGGACAGATAGTGTACATCTGGACAGCGACTGCTGAGCTCACGTAAAACAGGCAAAGTCTGATCCGTCGATCCGTCATTGACAAAAATATATTCAAACTGGTCACGGATTTGATATTTGACCGCTTCCATAGCTTCATGAAACAAAGGAATAGATTCTTCTTCATTGAAACACGGAACAATCACCGAAATTGTCATTTTAATCTCCTACTATTTTATATATTTCATCCTATTATAACAAAAAACTAGGCGAAATGCACTGCACCCCAAAAGTTAGACACAAAAAAAATCTAGCTTTTGGGGTGCAGCTTATTTGCAACCTAGTTTTATTCTTATTTGCTCTGTCTAGAGGCTTTAAAAATTAGATAGATTCCAAAGCTAGTTTGAGATCCTCTATCAAGTCATCCACATTTTCCAAGCCGATAGAGAGACGGATTTGATTTGGTGTAATGCCTGCTGCCAGCTGAGTCTCTGGCGACATCTGACCATGAGTCGTCGTAGCTGGATGGACAACCAGAGACTTAGCATCTGCTACATTGGCCAAATCGGAGAAAATCTCTAGGCTGTCAATAACTTTTCGAGCTTCTTTCTCCCCACCTTTGACATTAAATGTGAAGATAGAGCCCACGCCTTTAGGGAAATATTTTTCTGCCAAAGCATGATAAGGACTGTCAGCAAGCTTGGGATAATTGACCTTCTCAACCTTAGGATGCCCTGCTAAGAATTCCACAATCTTCTCGGCATTGGACACATGGCGCTCTACACGCAAAGAGAGTGTTTCCAACCCCTGCAGGAAGAGAAAAGCATTGAAGGGAGACATGGCTGCACCCGTATCGCGCAAGAGCTGGGTCCGGACAGCAGTGACAAAGGCTGCTGCCCCGACATCGCGTGTATAACTGATATCATGATAGCTCGGATCTGGATCAACAAACTGCGGAAACTTGCCAGAAGCTTCCCAGTCAAAACGACCGCTGTCTACAACCACACCACCTATGCTGGTTCCGTGACCTCCGATAAACTTGGTCGCAGAATGTACCGCAATGTCCACTCCATGAGAAAAAACATTGATCAGATAAGGAGTGGCAAAAGTATTGTCGGAAATCAGCGGAATTTTATGAGCATGAACCAGCTCTGCCAAAGCATCAAAGTCAGGGATATTAATCAGCGGATTGCCCAAACTTTCAATCAAAACCAACTTTGTATTGTCCTGAATGGCTGCTTCTACTTCAGCCAAGTTTTCGATATCCACAAAAGTCGTGGTAATGCCATAGCGAGGCAGGGTTTCCTTGAGCAGATTAAAGGTACCACCATAGATGGTAGAGGCTGCTACTACATGGTCGCCAGCATGGGCCAAAGCTAGAATGGTGTAGGTAAGGGCCGCCATACCAGAAGCTGTCGCTAGAGCTCCAACTCCACCTTCCAAAGCCGCAATCCGCTCCTCAAAAGCAGACAGAGTTGGATTGGTAATCCGAGTGTAGATATTGCCAGGTTTGCGTAGAGCAAAGAGATCTTCTCCTTCCTGAGTATCATCAAACACATAAGAAGTTGTCTGGTAAATAGGCAGAGCCCGTGACTTAGTTGTCGGGTCAACTGTCTGTCCGGCATGAAGCTGCAGAGTTTCAAATTTAAATTCACGTGTCATAAGGTCACCTCACTATAGTTATG
>JABZYU010000004.1:0-39968 GCA_015264985.1 Streptococcus sanguinis
TTGTTAAATAGGTCGAAAAAGGCTTTTTTCTTAGAAAAATTATGGTAAGATGGTTTTCGTATCATGAATGATTAGGAAGGTGCATTTTGCATATGAAAATGAATAAGAAATTACTTTTGGCTTCAACTGTTGCTTTGTCAGCATTGCCTTTGTTTACAACAAAAGCTGAGGAGCAGCCACAAAACTGGACTGCCAGAACTGTTGAGCAAATTAAAGCGGATATTACAAGTAATGAAAACCAACAAACGTACACTGTTCAATATGGAGACACTTTGGGAAATATCGCCCAAGCGATGAACATTGATCTTGTTGACTTGGCTAAAATCAACCAAATTGCCAATGCTGACTTGATTTTCCCAGGTACTGTTTTAACTATTACAACAAATGGGCACAACGAAATTACCTCTGTAGAAATCCAAAGCTACCAAGCAGGAAATAATGCAGGATTGGTAACGGAAGATTATACGGCTAACGAGATTTTTGGTACTGAACAAGCCGCACCAGCGGCACCGGCTCAAGCAGCAGAAACTCCAGCTCCGGCTGCTGAGGAAACTGTTGCAGCACCAGCAGACCAAGCACCAGCGCCTGCTGAGGAAGCTCCTGCCCCAGTAGCAGAAGTTGCAAGTTCAGAAGCTCCAGCTACGGAAGCAAACGCAGCCGCTCCTGTAGAGGCAGCGCCACAGCCAGTAGTAACTGCAAATCCAGAAGCACCAGCAGAGGCAGCTCCAGAAGCTACTGAATTAGGCCAAGACCAAGTCAGTCAAGCAACTGCTGCTGTTGAGCCAACAACTTACAATGCTCCAGCTGTAACAGATGCTGCTAGCGTGACAACTAACAATCCTGCTAATGAAGGTCTTCAGCCACAAACTGCAGCTTTGAAAGAAGAAATAGCAGCTAAATATGGCATTACAGAATTTAGTCTTTACCGCCCAGGTGATAGTGGTGACCATGGTAAGGGCTTGGCAGCTGACTTTATCGTTGGTGACAATACTGAATTAGGAAACCAGGTCGCAGCCGATGTTACTTCTAACATGACTGAAAGAGGCATCTCTTACGTTATCTGGCAGCAACAGTTCTATGCACCATTTGAAAGCATTTATGGACCAGCTAATACTTGGAACCAAATGCCAGACCGTGGCAGCGTAACTGAAAACCACTACGACCACGTTCACGTATCTATGAATGAATAAGATGAATACAAGCCCAGAAATGGGCTTTTTCTTATATTCTCTGTGAAAAAGCGAGAATTTTCTGATAAATTTTGGTATAATAAAGCGAACTATAGATAAAGGATGAGAGAGAATGACCTTAGTTTATCAATCAACACGCGACGAAAAGAATAGAGTAACAGCCAGCCAGGCGATTCTGCAAGGTTTGGCAACAGACGGCGGGCTCTTTACGCCCATTACCTATCCGCAGGTCGATTTGGACTTTGCCAAGCTCAAAGACGCTTCCTATCAGGAAGTAGCCAAGCTGGTTTTGTCTGCTTTTTTGGATGATTTTTCTGAAGCAGAGCTGGACTACTGTATCAACCATGCCTACGACAGCAAGTTTGATGATGCGGCGATTGCTCCCTTGGTCAAGCTGGATGGTCAGTATAATCTAGAGCTTTTCCACGGAGCGACCATTGCCTTCAAGGACATGGCTTTGTCTATCCTGCCTCACTTGATGACAACCGCAGCCAAAAAGCACGGTTTGGAAAACAAAATTGTCATTTTGACGGCGACTTCTGGCGACACAGGTAAGGCAGCTATGGCAGGTTTTGCGGATGTTCCTGGGACTGAAATCATCGTCTTCTATCCGAAAGACGGTGTCAGCAAGGTCCAAGAGCTGCAAATGACGACGCAGACAGGTGCCAATACGCATGTGGTGGCCATTGATGGCAACTTTGACGATGCCCAGACCAATGTCAAGCACATGTTCAATGACACAGACCTACGAGCTCGTCTCTTGGAGCATAAGCTGCAGTTTTCATCAGCTAATTCTATGAATATTGGCCGTTTAGTGCCACAGATTGTCTACTATGTCTATGCCTATGCTCAGCT
The DNA here is from genome assembly GCA_015264985.1 of Streptococcus sanguinis. Lineage (GTDB taxonomy): Bacteria > Bacillota > Bacilli > Lactobacillales > Streptococcaceae > Streptococcus > Streptococcus sanguinis_S. The sequence continues at coordinate 2,046 of JABZYU010000004.1, forward strand.
GGTGAAGGCGGGAGAAATCACAGCGGGAGACAAGGTCAACTTTACCGTTCCGACGGGGAACTTTGGTAATATCTTGGCGGCCTACTATGCCAAGCAAATCGGTCTGCCAGTTGGCAAGCTGATCTGCGCTTCGAATGAGAATAATGTCCTGACCGACTTCTTCAAGACTCAGGTTTATGATAAGAAGCGGAGCTTTAAGGTGACGTCTAGTCCGTCCATGGATATTCTGGTTTCCTCTAACTTGGAGCGTTTGATTTTCCATCTGTCTGGTAACAGCGCTGAGAAAACAGCTGCTTTGATGGCGGCTCTGAATGATCATGGACAATATGAACTGACGGACTTTGCTGCTGAGATTTTAGAGCTCTTTGCGGCTGACTATGCAACAGAGCAAGAAACAGCAGCTGAAATCAAGCGGGTCTATCAAGAATCTGACTACATCGAAGACCCTCATACTGCCGTTGCGTCTGCTGTCTATCAAAAATATCTGGCAGAGACAGGTGATCAGCGCAAGACTGTTATCGCGTCTACCGCTAGTCCCTATAAATTCCCAGTTGTGGCCGTTGAGGCTGTGACTGGTCAAACAGGACTCAGTGACTTCGAGGCTTTGGAGCAACTGCACGAACTTTCTGGCGTAGCCCTGCCACCAGCTGTGGATGGCTTAGAAACAGCCCCAGTGCGCCACAAAACGACGGTCGCTGCAGACCAAATGCAGGCAGCAGTCGAAGATTACTTGGGATTATAAAAAACAAAAACATCAGCTTATTCATTGGCTGATGTTTTATAATCTATTTCAACACAATCAACTGCTTGCCAGCTAGGCTGTAACTGTCAGCTAGTGGCGCGATTGGTTTTTGAGCATCAATGGCTGGGTATTGGAGGTGCAGCTTTTGCTTGTTTTTATTTTCGTAGTCAGCCTCTTGGTTGCCAAAGTTGATGACGATTGTCATACTTTCTTTCCTGTCTTGAATTTTGTACTCCAATAAACTGTCTGTCAGCCAGTTGACCTGACAGGCTTGCTTGATAGCGGCGCTGGTTTTTAGATGCAGCAGCGGATGTGCTCTGCGAAAGGCAATCAGCTTTTTAAGAAAAGCAATATCCTCTGTGTAATGCAGGGAGCGCAGCCAGTCTAGTTTATTGATTTCGTCAGGCATATTGTAGGTGTTGTCAATCAGATTTTTAGTCCGGAAAGATTCCTGACCGCTGTGGATAAAAGGTACGCCCTGGGCCAGTAGAACGAGATGGAGAGCCAGCCGCGAATTGGCCAGCCGATCCCGCAAGGTGATAGCAGGGTTGACGATATCAAAGTAGTCAAAAACCGTTGCATTATCATGGCACTCGACATAATTAATAGCCTGCTGGGGCGCGGTGAAGTGGGCCTCGCCTTTTAGACCGACATTGGCTGTCAGGACATTTTCAAGCTGACTGGCAGGAGTCTTGCTCTCGATTTGCTGTCCTTGGGCGATGGTCTGCTTGAGACTGTCGCGAAAATGGTCACTGAAAAATCCATAATCTGGAAGCTGGGCAGCATTGTACTGATGAGCCAATCGCTCACTTGCCAGTCCAGTATCCATCTGCCAGCCTTCGCCGTAGAGGTAGATATTAGGATAGAGCGCCTTGAGTTCATCAGCTATCTGCTGCATGGTTTGGATATCTAAAATCCCCATCAGATCAAATCGGAAACCATCAAAGCCATAGAGGCTGACCCATTGCTTGACCGACTGCTTGATATAGCGGCGAACCATGGCCTTCTCACTGGCTACATCATTGCCGCAGAAAGTTCCGTTGGTCCGGTAGCCCATGTCATTGAGTCGGAAAAAATAGCCGGGCACGATTTTTTCAAAAGCATAGCTGTTGGCATCATAGACATGATTGTAGACCACGTCCATGATGACGCTGATATCAGCATTGTGGTAGGCAGAAATGGCTGCCTGCAGCTCTAAGATGCGGGCATAAGGGTCTCGCGGATTGCTGGCAAAACTGCCGTCTGGGACATTGTATTGGACAGGATCATAACCCCAGTTGTAGACGAGCTCTGGATGCTTTTCATCAACGCTGCCAAAGTCATAGACAGGCATAAGCTGCACATGGCTGATACCCAGCTCTTTCAGATAGTCCAGACCGAACTTCTGGCCGTGGACGACTGGTGATTCGCTCAGCGAGGCAAACTTCCCAGGATAGGAGAAGCCAGCTTCTTTCTGCATAGAGAAATCGCGGACGCTCATTTCATAAATGACGGCTTCTGTCGGATTCAACTGTGTTTTCGCTCGTTTGATAGGCTTTTTAATCTTGTCTAAATCAATGACATAGCTGTTGCCCGAATTGACATCTGAGGATAGGGCGTAGGGATCGTGGACTTCCACCCACTTGCCATTGATCTTATGGAGATAAGAATAGGAGGCTCCCTCTAAATCTCCCTCAATTCGGATATGCCAGACTCCCTTATCCAGACGTTTGAGATGGTGGACCTGGTCTTTCAGATGCAGGAGGACTTTTTCGGAAATAGGTGCCCAGAGTCTGAAATCGGTGGCTTGGGGACAGTATTGAGCTCCCAAATCGTCGCCTGCATAGTCAAAAATCTCATCGAAAATAGGCTTTTTCACGATATGACGGTACTGTAGGTCAGTATGGTTGCGATCCTGGTCATAGACCTTGTAGGACTGCGTCAGGTCAATGGGCTCATTAGCCGACACGGTGTAGATAATCCGCTCTTCCTGATTGTTGATATTTTTGATGGTCAAAGGGCTGGAGCTGTGCTTGTCTTCCAGTGTAAAGTGGATGGAGTAGGCATCAAAGCTCTTTTCCAGTTCGATAGTGATGATATTTTCGTCATCTAAATAGGCTTGAAAAATACGAAAGGCCATGTTTTTCCTCTTTCTTTGTCAGTTTCTCTTCGTGTAATTATTTTGAGTTCAGGCTCTGCCCTAGGTTGGGACAAGGCCGTTCAGTGAATCGTTGATAAATGAGCAAAAGCACTCGGATTAGCGAGTGCTGATGCTATGCGGAATCAGCTGGCGATAGCAGATCTGCTTGTCTTCTTTATTGTCCTTGATGATTTGGAAGAGGGTCCGGAAGGATTCTTTCCCAAGCTCAAGGGCATTGATATCGATATAGGCATCCACATCAATGCGCGGTTTGAGAGAGTCAAAGGTGATAATGGGAATATGGTAGTCCTGGTCTTTGAGATAGTGCAAGGCTCCTTCTGCTACCAGCGTATCAGATGTCACGATGGCTTCAATCTCATCCAGCGGCAACTCCTCCATAATCTTGTAACTATTGTCTTCCAAAAGGAAGCCGAAGGCAAATTTGATAATGCGTTCATCTAAAGGTCGTTCTGCTTCATTCAGGGCTTGCTTGTAGCCTGTGTAACGATCCTGGGAAACGACCAGCTCCTTATTCCCAGCTAGAAAGGCAATTTTCTGATAGCCCTTGTCAAGGAAATATCTGGTCGCGTCATAGCCGGCCTTGATATTGTCATTGTCCACCAGAGAGATAAAAGGTGAGACAGCTTTCCCTAGGATGAGGAAGGGGAAGTTGTTTCTGACTGCAAAGTCGACCAAAGGATCGTCCTGCTTGGAGTAAAGGAAAATCAGTCCGTCAACTCGCTTGCCCAAAATCATCTGCTTCATATTTTCCAAGCGATGTTCTTCGTCTTGCCCCGTGCTGATCTGGATGGCATAGTCATAGTCAGAAGCAATCTGAGAAATCCCCCGCAATACAGTTGGGAAGAAAGGGTTTTGATAGAAGACATCTGAGTCATCCGGCAGGACCAAGCCGATGACCTGGCTGGACTGGCTGACCAGACTTCTGGCATTGAGGTTGGGATGATAGTCCAGCTCCTTCATAGCAGCACGGACCCGTTTCTTGGTTTCTTCACTAATGGTTGATTTGTTTTGCACGACGCGGGTCACAGTAGAGGGCGACACGCCTGCTAGTTTTGCGACTTCTTTGATAGTAACTCGCATAAAAACCTCCTAAAGGCCTGCATTTGCTGGAAATCCTTACGATAACATGAACTATTTGAAAACTAGTAGAGCCACTCGCTTTCTATAAGGAATGCAAACCTGTGCCGAAAATAGCTGGCAGCGACAGTGATTTTGCCTAACTATTGTGGTCAAAAAAGCAAGTATGAGGAGGATTCTCCACAAACGCAAACGTTTTCTGTTTGTAAGAACATTTTAACACAAAAAGAGAACGCTTGCAAGAAGAGAAAAACGGTAAACAATTGGGGCAGTAGGAGAATCCTAAAAGAGCATTATATCTATTAACCAATAAATTGAAAAAAATCTCAAAAACCCCTTGCACTTAAAAAAAAAATAGGTTATAATCAAGTCGACGCAAACGTTTGCATTAAGTAAAAATGAAAAGGCGTAGAGGAAAAAATAACGAGGTGACAAAATGAAAAAACGTCAAAGCGGCGTGCTCATGCACATTTCATCCCTTCCGGGCAAGTACGGTATCGGATCTTTTGGCCAAAGTGCTTATGATTTTGTAGACTTCTTGGTTCGCACCAAGCAGCGCTATTGGCAGATTTTGCCACTGGGAACGACCAGTTATGGTGATTCTCCATATCAGTCTTTCTCTGCTTTTGCGGGGAATACCTACTTTATCGATTTTGATATTCTGATAGAAGAAGGTTTGTTGAACGAGGCAGATGTCAAGGGAGCTGATTTTGGAGATGATCCTAGAAAAGTGGATTATGCAAAGATTTTCGATGCTCGCCGTCCAATCATGGAAAAAGCAGTTGCTCGCTTCTTGAAAGCAGACGCTCTGTCTGACTATGAGAGCTTTGTGAAGCAAAATGCAGCTTGGCTGGAAGTTTTCGCTGAGTACATGGCTATCAAGGAGCATTTTGATAATCTAGCTTGGACTGAGTGGCCGGATGAAGCAATCCGTCGCCGTGAGGCTGCTAGTCTCGCTTCTTATCGTGAGAAGCTGGCTGACAAGCTGACCTACCATCGTGTGACCCAGTATCTCTTCTTTAAGCAGTGGTTAAGATTAAAAGCCTATGCTAATGAACATCACATCAAGATTGTCGGTGATATGCCAATCTATGTGGCAGCTGATAGTGCTGATGTCTGGGCACAGCCGCACTTCTTTAAAACAGATGCTGTTGGCAAGCCAACTTGTGTGGCAGGCTGTCCGCCAGATGAATTTTCAGAAACTGGCCAGCTTTGGGGCAATCCTATCTATGACTGGGAAGCTATGGATAAGGATGGTTATGCTTGGTGGATTGAACGCCTGCGTGAAAGCTTCAAGATTTACGACATTGTTCGTATCGACCACTTCCGCGGCTTTGAGTCTTACTGGGAAGTACCTGCTGGCTCAGAAACATCTGCTTCTGGTAAGTGGGTCAAAGGTCCTGATTACAAGCTCTTTGCAGCGGTTAAGGAAGCCTTGGGTGATTTGAATATCATCGCAGAAGACCTAGGCTTTATGACGGACGAAGTGATCGAGCTGCGCGAGCGCACTGGTTTCCCAGGAATGAAGATCTTGCAATTCGCCTTCAATCCTGATGATGAAAGCATCGACAGCCCGCATCTGGCTCCAAACAACTCAGTCATGTATACCGGAACCCATGATAACAATACTGTTCTGGGCTGGTACAAGGATGAGATTGATGACGCTACTCGCCAGTACATGGCTCAGTACACCAACCGTAAGGAGTACGAAACAGTACCTCATGCAATGCTGCGCACAATCTTTGCTTCAGTCAGCTTTATGGCTATTGCGACTATGCAAGACTTGTTGGAATTAGACAGTGCAGCACGGATGAACTATCCATCCACAATTGGTGGCAACTGGACTTGGCGGATGACAGCTGAAGAGTTGAATCCAATCGTCGAAGGTGAGCTTTACAGCTTGACCAAGACATACCGTCGTATGAATACCGATTTAATTAACAAATAAAGAACAGCTAATTAGACTTGAAAGGAGTAATCATGTCAAACTTACAAACTTATATCAAAAATACTTATTCAAAAAATCTTGCTGATTGCAGCAACGAAGAACTTTACCTGGCTCTTTTGAACTACACTAAATTAGCCAGCGCTCAAAAGCCAGTTAATACTGGTAAGAAAAAACTCTACTACATCTCAGCTGAGTTTCTGATTGGTAAACTCTTGTCTAACAACTTGATCAACCTTGGACTTTATGACGATGTGAAGCAAGAGTTGGCAGATGCTGGTAAAGACTTGATCGAGGTAGAAGAAGTTGAGTTGGAACCGTCTCTTGGTAACGGAGGCTTGGGCCGTCTGGCTGCCTGCTTCCTGGACTCTATTGCGACACTTGGTCTTAATGGTGATGGTGTAGGACTGAATTACCACTTTGGTCTTTTCCAACAGGTTTTGAAAAACAACGAACAGACAACTATTCCTAACTTTTGGCTGACTGAGCAAAACTGGTTGGTTCGCTCTAGCCGCAGCTACCAAGTGCCATTTGCTCACTTCACTCTGACATCTACTCTTTATGATATTGATGTGCCAGGTTACAAGACAGAAACTAAGAACCGTCTTCGTCTCTTTGATTTGGACTCAGTAGATGCAGATATCATCACAGATGGTATTGACTTTGATAAGACAGATATCGCTCGCAACTTGACCCTCTTCCTCTATCCAGACGATAGTGACAAGCAAGGGGAATTGCTCCGTATCTTCCAGCAGTACTTCATGGTTTCAAATGGTGCTCAGCTGATTATTGACGAAGCGATTGAAAAAGGCAGCAACTTGCACGACTTGGCAGACTATGCTGTCATCCAAATCAATGATACCCACCCATCTCTGGTTATCCCAGAAATGATTCGTCTCTTGACTGAGCGTGGTTTGGATCTGGATGAAGCAATTGCCATCGTACAGAAGATGACTGCTTATACGAACCATACGATTCTAGCTGAAGCTCTTGAAAAATGGCCTCTGGAATTCTTGAAAGAAGTAGTACCGCATCTGGTACCAATCATCAAAGAGCTTGACAAGCGTGTGAAAGCTAAATACGCAGATCCAGCAGTGCAAATCATTGATGAGGACAATCGTGTGCACATGGCTCACATGGATATCCACTACGGATACAGTGTCAATGGTGTTGCTGCTCTGCATACAGAAATCCTGAAAAACTCTGAGCTTAAAGCCTTCTACGATATCTACCCTGAAAAATTCAATAACAAGACCAACGGTATTACTTTCCGCCGCTGGCTCATGCATGCCAACCCACGCCTGTCTCATTATCTGGAGGAGTTGCTGGGCCGCGACTGGCACCATGATGCAACTAAGCTCGAAGGCTTGTTGGAATTTACTGGCGCTGCAAATGTTAAAGAAAAATTGGAAGGTATCAAGGCTCACAACAAACGTAAATTGGCTCGTCACTTGAAGGAAGCCCAAGGCGTGGAAATCAATCCAGAATCTATCTTTGATATCCAAATCAAGCGTCTGCATGAGTACAAGCGCCAACAAATGAACGCTCTGTACGTTATCCACAAGTATCTGGACATCAAGGCTGGTAACATCCCTGCTCGTCCAATCACTGTCTTCTTCGGTGGTAAGGCTGCCCCTGCTTACACAATTGCACAGGACATCATCCACCTCATCCTTTGCTTGTCAGAAGTGATTGCTAATGACCCTCAAGTGGCTCCACACTTGCAAGTAGTTATGGTAGAAAACTACAACGTTACAGCGTCTAGCTTCTTGATTGCGGCTGGTGACATTTCTGAGCAGATTTCCCTGGCTTCCAAGGAAGCATCTGGTACTGGTAATATGAAGTTCATGCTTAACGGTGCTTTGACTCTTGGTACAATGGACGGAGCGAATGTTGAGATTGCAGAGCTGGTCGGCGAAGATAACATCTACATCTTCGGTGAAGATTCTGAGACTGTTATTGACCTCTACGCAAAATCTGCTTACAAGTCTAGTGAGTACTATGCGCGTGAAGCTATCAAGCCATTGGTTGACTTTATCGTCAGCGATGAAGTATTGGCAGTTGGTAAAGCTGAGCGCTTGGAACGTCTTTACAATGAACTGATCAGCAAGGACTGGTTCATGACCCTGCTGGATCTGGAAGACTATATCCAAGTCAAAGAGCGTATGCTGGCGGACTACGAAGACCGCGATGCTTGGATGGACAAAGTCATCGTCAATATCGCCAAAGCTGGCTTCTTCTCATCTGACCGTACTATCGCTCAATACGAAGAAGAAGTATGGCACTTGAACAGCTAATATTCTTTGAATCAAAACAAAAGCCGAGACATTAGTGTTTCGGCTTTGATTTTTTAATCGAAGATATGAATAAGGATTTAGCTATTGTGTGGGCTTCTGAAAAGGTGAAAGCCTCTTGGCCTTGTCAGCTTTTTCTTTTCGGTGTATAATAAGTGAAAATATTTCTTTACAGGAGGCGTTCATGAAAAAGAAACCAATTTATCTTTATGTTTTGCTGGTCTTGTCAGTAATCGGAACTTTACTGGGAGTATGGAGCCGTTTTTTCTCAAAGTTTTCTGAGGTAGATTATACACAAATCGGTTTCTCAAAAGAGTTGAGTGATCAGACAAATCAGTTTAATAAACTTTATTTTGAATTTCTTCGCAATGGAATGAATATGCTGATTTTTTTCGTTATGACGGCTCTGTTAATAGCATCTATCGTCTTTTTGGTTAGAAAAAATCTGCAGATGGCTAATATTAGCTATATCGTTTATATACTAATCAGTTTGTTATCTCAAGTTTACGTCTATATTTCATCGAAAGGAATTGTAGGAAAGGTATTTACAAGTCCTGAGAATATTGCGACGCATTCAAACGGTCTTCTTTTAGGAGTAGTGCTGGGCTTTGTTATCAGTTTAATTTATCTTTCCATCGTCATCTTCAAGCTAATTCAGCAGCAAAAAGAGGCTGAAAAAGCGGAACTAGCTACAAACGAATAAAATTTGACAAATAACAGATAAGTGCTTACAATTTTAAGAAGCAATATCTGTTATTTTTTAGAATGGAGAGTAAAATGACAAAGGTTTCCTTGGTTTACATCAGCCTGAGCGGCAATACAGAGAGTTTCGTTCGTAGGCTGACAGACTATTTGCTGGAGCAGCATCCAAGCCTAGAGGTAGAGAAGATTCATATCAAAGACCTAGTAAAGGAAGGAATCCCCTTTTTTGAAATGGACAATCCTTTCATCGCTTTTCTGCCAACTTATCTGGAGGGTGGCAATGGTGTGGATAATGGTGATGTAGAAATTCTGACAACCGATGTGGGGGATTTTATCGCCTATGGTCAGAATGCCAGCAAGTGTCTGGGCGTCATTGGCAGCGGCAATCGTAACTTTAACAATCAATACTGTCTGACCGCCAAGCAATACTCAGAGCGCTTCGGATTTCCGGTTTTGGCTGATTTTGAAATGCGTGGCATGTTGGGAGACATTAAGAAGGTTGCGGGGATTATTGAGGAGCTCTATCATATTGAAAAAAACGAAAACCAGTGAGGTTTTCGTTTTTTGATATTCTAAATCAAGCCTACATCTTTTCTGGTGCTTCTACTCCCAGCAGACGCAAAGCTTCTTTGAGGACAACAGCTGTTGAGTAGCTGAGAGCCAGACGGCTGTCGCGCTCAGGGCTTTCATCCAGAATCCGAGTGTGCGCATAGTATTTGTTAAAGGCTTGAGCCAGGCTGATAGCGTATTTGGCAATCAAAGATGGTTCATAGTTATCAGCAGCACGCTTGACAACACGGCCGAAGTCTTGAAGCAGCTTGATAATTTCCCAGCTTTCTGGATCGTTCAGGCTGTATGTAGCCTCTGCATCAGGCTGGAAGTTCGCCTTGCGCAGGATAGACTGGATACGAGCATAGGCATACTGGATGTAAGGGCCTGTTTCTCCCTCGAAGGAAACCATAGCTTCCAGATCAAAGTCGTAACCATTGCGGCGGTCAGTTTTGAGGTCGTAGAACTTAACTGCTCCTACCCCAACTGCACGAGCAACAGCTTCCTTGTCTTCCAAATCTGGGTTTTTAGCTTCAATCTGGCTCTTAGCTCGGCTGATAGCTTCTAACAGAGTTGGTTCGAGAAGGATGATATTTCCTTTACGTGTAGACAGTTTTTGACGGTTTTTAGTCACCAGACCAAAGTCAACGTGAATCATGTCATCGCTCCAGTCAAAGCCCATCTTTTTCAGAACAGCCTTAAGCTGTCTGAAGTGGTTAGCCTGCTCTTGACCTACAACATAGACATTTTTGACAAAGTTGTAAGTGCGAGCCCGGTAGATGGCTGTTGCGATATCACGTGTGATGTAGAGGGTAGCACCGTCTGATTTTTTAATCATAGCAGGCGGAAGGTTAAAGTCTTCCAAGTCTACAATGCTAGCTCCTTTTGACTCCTGTAAAAGCCCTTTTTCTTCGAGGATTTGAATCCCTTCGTCCATCTTATCGTTGTAGAAGGCTTCACCATTTAGACTGTCAAATTCGACACCTAGGAGTTCGTAGATACGGTTGAATTCTGTCAGACTTTCGTCTCGGAACCATTGCCAGAGCTCAGTTGCTTCTGGGTCGCCATCTTCCAGCTTCTTGAACCAAAGGCGGCCTTCTTCATCCAGAGATGGGTCGTTTTCAATCTCGGCATTGATACGCACGTAGAGTTTGAGGAGCTCGTCAATAGGGTTAGCTTCAACAGCTTCCTGGCTTCCCCACTTCTTATAAGCTACCATCAGGAGACCAAACTGTTTGCCCCAGTCTCCCAAGTGGTTGATTTTGATGGTGTTGTAGCCAATCTTGCGGAAGATGTTGGAAAGAGCGTCACCGATAACAGTAGAGCGCAAGTGGCCGACTGAGAAAGGCTTGGCAATGTTTGGACTGGACAGGTCAATGGTGATATTCTGATTATTTCCTTCGTTTTGCTGGCCATAATCAGCTCCGTCTTTGATGACTTCTTTGATGACTTGGCCAGAAATTTCAGCCTTGCTGAGGAAAAAGTTGACATAAGGACCAGTCGCAACGACTTTATCAAAATGCGCTGTGTCAATCTTTTCAGCGATGTCAGCAGCGATGATTTGAGGAGCTTTGCGCTCAGTCTTTGCCAGAGAAAAGGCTGGGAAGGCGATATCGCCAAGTTCAGAGCTCTTTGGCTGCTCCAATAAATTTAAAATAGCGTCTTGATCAAGGCTGTCAATAACCTTGGCCAATTCGCCGGCAATCAACTGTTTGTTATCCATATTTGCTCCTTTGTGTCTTTTGTTATTATTTTATCACATTTTTCAAGGAATCTTCAATTTTTTTGGGAATAATTTTTGGGCTAATAGGAATTTTTCTGATATAATAAGAGGGATAAGAACCTGTATTTATAGATGAGTTTTCCATCTAAATGCTTCCTTCTCTGACACTCTTGGTTAAAGTTTTTTGTTTATTCTCAGTATTCCTGCAAATCTTTGCTTAGATTGATGGAGAAGCAGTTTTTCATCGGATGGAGTATTCTTTATGAATGCAGCTTCTAAATATTCAACAATGAGGTAAAAATGAGAAAGAATGACCGTCATCAGTTAGTCAAAACGATGATTAAGGAGGAAAAGCTAGGAACGCAAAAGGAGATTCAGGATCGTCTGGAAGCGCAAGGGATTTATGTGACGCAGACTACCCTGTCGCGTGACCTCCGTGAAATCGGCCTGACTAAAGTTAAGAAGAAGGGGCTGACTTATTATGTTTTGGCGCATGAGACTGAAGAGATTGATTTTATAGAGTTTTTAGCCAAGCATGTGGAGAGTGTGGCCAGGGCAGAGTTTAGTCTGGTTCTTCGTACGGGCCTGGGAGAGGCAACAGTGCTGGCCAATGTTGTGGATAACTCGTTTGATAGCCGTATTCTGGGAACCGTTGCGGGTGCCAATACTCTTTTAGTGGTTTGCCGGGATCAGGCAGCTGCTCAGGAGATTGAAGAGCAAATACAGGAAGTGATGTAGGAGTCACAGTTTTTTCAGGAAAAATGGAGAGGTTTGAGACGGAAGTCCTGACCTCGTTTGTTTTTAGAAAGGATAGAGATGGCAGTAGAAAAGTTATCGCCAGGTATGCAGCAGTATTTGGATATCAAAAAGGACTATCCAGATGCTTTCTTGCTCTTTCGGATGGGGGATTTCTATGAGTTGTTTTATGATGATGCGGTCAATGCCGCCCAGATTTTAGAGATTTCTCTCACCAGCCGCAATAAAAATGCTGAAAATCCCATTCCCATGGCCGGAGTTCCCTATCATTCGGCTCAGCAGTATATTGATGTTTTGGTCGAATCAGGCTATAAGGTAGCAATTGCGGAGCAGATGGAAGATCCCAAGGAAGCCAAGGGAGTTGTTAAGCGAGAGGTCGTTCAGGTTATCACGCCGGGAACGGTGGTGGATTCCAGTAAGCCGGACTCTGCGAATAACTTTCTGGTGGCTCTGGATTACTCAGAGGGGCTCTATGGTCTGGCTTATATGGACTTGGTGACCGGTGAGTTTCAGGTGACCAGTCTAGAGGACTTTGCCTTGGTCTGCGGGGAAATCCGCAATTTGAAAGCTAGGGAAGTGGTGCTGGGCTATGCCTTGCCAGAAGCTGAGGAGCAGGTCTTGGCTGGACAAATGAACCTCTTATTATCCTATGTACAGACAGCTTTGGACGATGTTCAGCTGCTGGGCGAGGAGCTGTCTCCTATGGAGCGTCAGGCAGCGGGGAAATTGCTGGAGTATGTGCACCGGACCCAGATGAGGGAGCTCAGCCATTTGAAGAAGGCCCAGCATTATGAAATCAAGGACTTTCTGCAAATGGACTATGCCACCAAGGCGAGTCTGGATTTGACAGAAAATGCTCGCTCGGGCAAGAAACACGGAAGTCTTTATTGGCTGATGGACGAGACCAAGACAGCCATGGGAGGCCGTATGCTGCGCTCTTGGATTCAGCGTCCGCTGATTGATGAAGCGCGAATTAGCCAGCGGCAGAATGTCGTCGAGGTTTTTCTGGATCATTTCTTTGAGCGGAGTGATTTGACGGAGAGCCTCAAGGGAGTCTATGATATCGAGCGGTTGGCTAGTCGGGTTTCTTTTGGCAAGACCAATCCCAAGGATCTGCTGCAGCTGGCAGCAACATTGGGCAATGTGCCTCAGATTAAGGCTATCTTGCAAGGAATCGGTAGCCCGCATCTAGCTCGTTTGATTGAGGGCTTGGATCCTATTCCAGAGTTGGCAGGTTTGATTAGCTCAGCTATTTCGCCGGATGCGCCCCATATCATCACCGAGGGCAATATCATTCGGACCGGTTTTGATGAGACCTTGGATCAGTATCGGCTTGTGCTGAGGGATGGGACCGGATGGATTGCGGAGCTGGAAGTCAAAGAACGTGCCAACAGCGGCATCAGCAATCTGAAGATTGATTACAACAAAAAAGATGGTTACTATTTCCATGTGACCAATTCTCAGCTGGCTCATGTGCCTAGTCATTTCTTCCGCAAGGCGACCCTGAAAAATTCTGAGCGTTTCGGAACGGAAGAGCTGGCCCGGATTGAGGGAGAGATGTTGGAGGCGCGTGAAAAATCTGCTAATTTGGAATACGAGATTTTCATGCGGATTCGCGAGGAAGCTGGCAAATACATCCAGCGCTTGCAGGCTTTGGCACAAACGTTGGCAGCTGTAGATGTCCTGCAGAGCTTTGCTGCGGTAGCAGAGCAACTACATTTGGTGCGCCCAGTCTTTACTGCAGAGCGCCGTCTGCAGATTGAAAAAGGCCGGCATGCTGTTGTGGAAAAGGTCATGGGTGCCCAAAGCTACATTCCAAATAGTATTCTGCTGGACCAGGAAACGGACATCCAGCTGATTACCGGGCCTAATATGAGCGGGAAATCAACTTATATGCGCCAGCTGGCTATCATCATCATTATGGCACAGATGGGATCTTATGTGCCCGCTCAGTCTGCCAGTTTGCCACTATTCGATGCGATTTTCACTCGTATTGGTGCGGCAGATGATCTGGTATCTGGCCAGTCCACCTTTATGGTGGAGATGATGGAGGCCAATCGGGCCATTCGACAGGCTAGCGAGCGTTCGCTCATTCTCTTTGATGAGCTGGGCCGTGGGACGGCTACTTACGATGGGATGGCGCTGGCTCAGGCTATTATCGAGCACATTCATCATTATACTGGAGCCAAGACCCTCTTTGCCACCCACTATCATGAGCTGACAGTCTTAGAGAATAGCTTGGAGCATTTGGAAAATGTCCATGTGGCAACCTTGGAAAAGGACGGACAGGTGACTTTCCTGCATAAGATTGAGTCAGGTCCGGCTGACAAGTCCTACGGAATCCATGTGGCGAAGATTGCCGGACTTCCTGAGAAATTACTGGAGCGGGCAGATAGCATTTTGAGTCATTTGGAGAGTCAGGATACAGGACTAGGCTCAGAGCTTCTTGATGCATCCAGACAGAAGCAGCCACAAGTGGCGGAGCAGATGTCTCTTTTTGCAGAAGGAACGGAAAATCCAGTCCTGACAGAACTACGAGACTTGGACATCTACAATATGACTCCACTGGAAGTCATGGCGGCGGTAGCCGAGCTCAAGAAGAAGTTGTAAAATAGACAAATCAGAGCCTGATACTAAATCAAGCTCTTTTTCGTTCTAATTAATTTTCTTGTAATCGCTTAGAAGCTTGTTACTGAGACGATAATTCATATTTACATGGTGGTGGGAATGCTGTATAATAAAGTTGTATAACTTCAAATATAAAAAAGGAGAATGGAGAAAAAGGGGAATGGGATTTTGTATAAACTGTGGGCAAACCCTTGCTGAGGGAGCTCATTTTTGTAGTAATTGCGGCGTTGCAGTAGGAGAAACGAATACAGGGACGTCACAACGGAAAACAGTATATGATGGGGAATTATATAAATGTCCGAATTGTGCTGAGAGGCTGGATTCTTTTATGACCGTTTGTCCCACTTGTGGGTATGAATTGAGGGGAGCAAAGGGAGCTAGCAAAGTTGAGAAATTAGCGAAAAAATTAGAGTCTACTAAAAATAAAGGACAGAAAATTGATCTTATTCGAAATTTCTATATCCCCAATACTAAAGAGGATATTTACGAGTTTGTTATCCTTGCAACCTCAAATATGAATTCATATGATTATGATTTTGAAGCGTGGAATTCAAAATTAGAACAAGCTTATCAGAAAGCAACTCTTTCTTTTGGAAAAACAGAGGAATTTCAATATATCAAACAATTGTATACTAAAGCTAAAAAACATAAAAAGTTACAATCTTTTACAAAGACTATCATGGGTTCCAAGATACTGCAATGTTTATTTTTGGGAGCTGTTGGTATAATTATGATGGTAGTTGGTTCAGTTTTAGGAGGACTTACAGGAGATAGCGATTCTCCTTTATATATGATTGCGTTAGTTGGCATTTTTCCGCTTATGGGCTCTTTTTACTATGCATTTCTTGTAGAAAAAAGAGATAAATAACTTAATGTATTTAAGTCTTAATGAGTTAAAGGAGAGAAGTATGAACTTATTTAGTAGAAATAGAGCAGGCGGTTTCATGGATGAGATTCGTTGCGATGAAGTGTCCTATTTGATATGGAAGTGGCACCCTGTAGGAGTGAAACAGGGTGTAGGTAATAGAGAAAATGCCATTCGCTGGGGATCTTCTTTGCGGGTCAAAGATGGAGAGGTTGCTGTCTTTGTCTATAAACAAAAAGATGCTACACTGCAGGACTTTATTGTAGGTCCATATGATAAGACTATTAAGACTTCTAACTTTCCTGTGCTGGCAAGCATAGTAGGTCTGGCTTATGAAGGTGGCACACCATTTCCGGCAGAAGTCTATTTCATAAATCTTGCGCAAATTATTCAAGTCAAGTTTGCAGTGCCGTTTTTTGATGTCTATGATCCAAGGTTTTTAGACTTTGGTGTTCCTGTTGCAGTTCGTGGTACGATTAATTTTAAAATTACTGATTATAAAGAATTTATCAAGTTACACAGGCTGAATACTTTTAATCTTGATGATTTTCAAAAGCAAATTCGGGATGCTGTATCTCGATATGCTAAACATATTGTAACGAATGCTCCTACAGAGAATAACATTCCTGTCATTAATCTTGAAAGCAAGATTTCACAAATTAATGAAACTCTTGAACATGATGTCGTGGAAAGATTAAAGGAGAATTTTGGTGTCACTGTTTCAAGTCTTGATATAGCTGCAATAGAGATTGATAAATCAAGTCAAGGCTATCAACAGCTTATGTTGGTTACCAAGGATGTTACTACAGCTAAAATACAAGCGGAAACTACTGACTATGTTGAACGGATACGTATTCAACGTGAAGAAGGACAATATGCACAGCACAAGCAAACACAATCTGCAAACCTAGGTGCATTTCAAGTCGAAAAGCAGTCCGAAGTTGGTATTGCTGGCGCTGATGCATTGGGCCAAATGGGCGGTAATGGTTCGGGAACAGTTTCTCTGGGAGGCGATGCAGGCTTCAACCCCGCTGCTATGGTGGCGGGAATGGCAGTAGGAGGTGCTGTAGGCCAAAATATTGCTGGAGCTATGAATAATATGATGTTGGGCAACTCCCAACAACAGTCAGTTGTTTCACCTCCTCCGATTCCAACAACTGCTTACTATATTGCTGTCAATGGACAAGCATCTGGACCTTATGATAGAAATACCCTAACACAAATGTCTCTATCAGGGCAATTCCTCTCTTCAACCTTAGTCTGGAAACCAGGAATGCCAGAATGGATGAGAGCAGATACAGTTGATGATTTGAAAGAGTTGTTTATGCCTCCAGTTCCGCCAGTAGAATAAAAACAGTTCAAATTTGAACTGTTTTTTGTTTCTCATGATTCTCCAGATAAACCACTGTTAATTTTTTGAATGTTGCGGTAGGTGTGGCAGCTATTTGTGTCTATCTGGTTTGTCTTGTGAGCAGAGTGGTTGAGAAAAGGCTGCCTTCTGATAGAAAGAGCCCAATGTGTTATAATAGATAGCAGAACAAATACGGAGAAAAAGATGTCAAAAATTATCGAACTTCCAGAAATTCTAGCCAATCAGATTGCGGCCGGTGAAGTCATTGAGCGGCCTAGCAGCGTGGTCAAGGAGCTGGTGGAAAATTCAATTGATGCGGGTGCAAGCCAGATTACCATCGAAATCGAGGAGGCCGGACTCAAGAGCATTCAGGTAACGGATAATGGCGAAGGCATAGACCACGAAGATGTTCCTCTGGCCCTTCGACGCCATGCTACCAGTAAAATCAAGAAGCAGGCGGATCTCTTTCGAATTCGGACGCTGGGTTTTCGGGGCGAGGCCATTCCTTCCATTGCTTCTGTCTCGCGTTTTACCATTGAGACAGCGACTGAAGCCGGCCAGCACGGGACCCTGCTAGTTGCCCAAGGCGGTGAAATTGAAGAGCATGAGCCTACCAGCAGTCCGGTGGGAACGAAAATCAAGATAGAAGATCTCTTCTTCAATACTCCCGCCCGGCTCAAGTATATGAAGAGCCAGCAGGCTGAACTTTCCCATATCGTTGATGTGATTAATCGGCTTAGTCTGGCCCATCCGGAAGTAGCTTTCACCCTTATCAGCGACGGCCGCGAAATGACACGGACTGCCGGCAGTGGTAATCTGCGTCAGGCTATTGCAGGGATCTATGGTTTGGCAACAGCTAAGAAAATGGTGGAAATCTCTGCTTCAGATTTGGACTTTGAAGTGAGCGGCTATGTCAGTCTGCCTGAGTTGACTCGTGCGAATCGTAATTATATTACGATTCTCATCAACGGCCGCTACATTAAGAATTTCCTGCTTAATCGTGCTATTTTGGACGGCTACGGCAGCAAGCTGATGGTAGGCCGCTTTCCACTCGCGGTCATCAATATTCAGATTGACCCCTATCTGGCCGATGTCAATGTCCATCCGACCAAGCAAGAGGTGAGAATTTCTAAAGAGCGCGAACTCATGGCCTTGATTTCGCAAGCCATTGCGACCAGTCTCAAGGAGAAGGACCTTATCCCAGATGCTTTGGAAAATCTAGCCAAATCAACTGTTAAGCGCGCTGCTAAGCCTGAACAGACTAGCCTCCCGCTGAAAGAAAATCGCCTCTACTACGATAAGGAGCAGAATGACTTTTTCCTCAATCCACAGGTGGCCGAGCAACAACTATCCTTTGAAGAATCAGCAGGGCCTGTTCATGAAGCGACAGATGAAAAAGTAGAACCGCAACCGACTTCGGTCAAATTTGCAGAGAGAAGGCCAGTTAGTTATGACCAGCTAGACCATCCAGAGCTAGACCAGGCCAGTCTGGAGCGAGCTGTGGATAAGTTGGAACAGGAAGAGAAATCAAGCTTCCCAGAGTTAGAATATTTCGGCCAGATGCATGGTACCTATCTCTTTGCTCAGGGCAAGGGCGGTCTTTACATTATTGATCAGCATGCTGCCCAAGAGCGGGTCAAGTATGAGTATTATCGAGAGAAGATAGGGGATGTGGACAATAGCCAGCAACAGCTCTTGGTACCCTATATTTTTGAATTTCCAGCAGACGATATGCTGCGAATCAAGCAGCGGATGGAGTTGTTAGAAGATGCAGGCATCTTTTTAGAAGAGTATGGAGCCAATCAGTTCATCCTTCGTGAGCATCCCATTTGGTTTAAGGAAGAGGAGATCGAGGCTGGCATCTATGAGATGTGTGATATGCTTCTCCTGACCAAGGAAGTTTCTATCAAGAAATATCGAGCAGAGCTGGCCATTATGATGAGCTGCAAACGCTCTATCAAGGCCAATCACAGTCTGGATTACTACTCTGCGCGTGACTTGCTCTTTCAGCTGTCCCAGTGTGACAATCCCTATAACTGCCCACACGGCCGGCCGGTCTTGGTCAACTTTACCAAGTCGGATATGGAAAAAATGTTCCGCCGCATTCAGGAAAATCATACTAGCCTACGGGAATTGGGGAAATACTAAACTTTATAGAAGATCAAACAGCCCTAGTCATAGAACTAGAGCTGTTTTGAATTTTTGAGCTGAACTTGCGTTCCAGCAAGCAAATCAGCTGGATGGCGTTTGTCCTTGCGAAACAGTCCCATCAGCAGAAAGATCAAGAAGAGAATCCCTGCTGAAGTTGACAAGAAAATTGACAAAGCATCTGCTTGATAAGCACTACGGACAGCCCCCATATGTCCCAGATGCCAAGGGAAAAACTTGATAGCAGAGCGCAAAAGACTGTGGGAAAGGCTCCTATGTTTGTAAACCAACTGTAAACCTGCCCAACGCTTGCCAAAACTTCCCTTCCTATAGTCTAGCCAAGCAAAGATAATAGTTAGAGGCAGGACTGAGGTAGAAAAAGCCAGAAGTTGACTCTGGGCTTCAGTGAATATAGGAATACCTCCTAGAACCAGATTGTAAAAGCCCATAGCTAGTAAAAAAAGAGCAATGAGGTAGCCTGAGATGAAGAGCCAGTCTCCAATCAGCTCTTTCAGACGAGTTTTGACAGGTATGGGATTGTCAGTTTTTAGTTTCATCTTTAGCACCTTCTTTTTTAGAATCCTCATCAAGGCCTATAACCTTGTCCAGATACTTTTTCTTGATCTTTAGCACCTTGTTAATAGCCATTGTTGATGCGATTAAGAGGAAGAAGGTTAACCAGACCAGGGCAGTGAATTTTGCTGGAAAGCTAGAACCTGCGAAAAAGAGAAAGATAGCCAGAGCTGATACAAAAATATACAGAACCTGCCAGAAGCCATAAGATTTCACTTCCTTATAGTAGCGATCTTTTTCGTCTTCTGAGAGGACGGGTTTTATTTCTGGTTTGTCACTTTCTTCTAAAAGCAGATAATCTGTCGTCACCTGGAAAATCTTGCTAAGCTCTACAATTTTTTCCAGCTCTGGTAGCGCTTGGCCAGACTCCCACTTGGAAATGCTTTGGCGAGAGACATTGATTTGTTCAGCCAGTTTTTCTTGTGACCAGCCTTTTTCTTTTCTTAGTTCAAATAATTTATCAGCGAGTTTCATCGTGACAGCCTCCTTTTCTTTGCTAACTCTATCCTAACAGCTTTTAGTTATCTTGAGAATACAGCTTCCTGTACATTTTGTCAACCGCTGGTTGCACTTCTGTTTGCAGTTTCCAGACAGAAAATATGATATACTAGATAAGCAAAATGATACAAAAAGAAGGAAGATTATGTACGAATATTTTAAAGGAATCATCAGTAAAATCACAGCCAAATACATTGTATTGGAAGTCAACTCTATCGGCTATATTCTTCATGTGGCCAACCCCTATGCTTATTCAGGGCAGCTTCATCAGGAAGCCAAGGTCTATGTGCACCAGGTGGTGAGAGAAGATGCGGAGCTCCTTTACGGCTTTGCGACTGAGGAGGAGAAGCAACTCTTTCTCAGCTTGATTTCAGTCTCAGGTATCGGCCCAGTGTCTGCCCTGGCTATTATTGCGGCGGATGATAATGCTGGCTTAGTGCAAGCCATTGAGCAGAAAAACATCACCTACCTGACCAAGTTTCCTAAGATTGGTAAGAAAACAGCCCAGCAGATGGTGCTGGACTTAGAAGGCAAGGTAGTGGCGGCGGATGGTCTGGCAGAAAGCAAGGCACCCGTCCAGACTGTGGATAATCAGGAGCTGGAAGAAGCTATGGAAGCCATGCTGGCTCTGGGGTACAAGGCTGCTGAACTTAAGAAAATCAAGAAATTCTTTGAGGGAACGACGGATACAGCTGAAAACTATATCAAGTCTGCTCTTAAGATGTTGGTGAAATAGGAGATCAAATATGACTAAACGCTGTGGCTGGGTAAAAATGAACAATCCTTTGTATGTAGCCTACCATGATGAGGAGTGGGGGAAACCTCTCCATGATGATCGCGCGCTTTTTGAGTTGCTTTGCTTGGAAACTTATCAGTCAGGCCTGTCTTGGGAAACGGTGCTCAATAAACGTCATGCTTTTCGGGAAGCTTTTCATTTTTATGATGCCCAGAAAATTGCTCAGATGACGGATGCAGATTTGGATGGTTTGTTGGACAATGCCGATATCATCCGTAACAAGATGAAGATTTATGCGACTAGGGCTAATGCCCAAGCTTTTTTGGCTGTTCAAAAGCAGTTTGGCTCTTTTAACGACTATATCTGGTCCTTTGTCGATTTCAAAACGATTGACAATCAAATTACGAACTACAAGGAAGCCCCTACTAAGACAGAGCTGTCAGAAACTATGTCCAAGGCGCTGAAAAAGCAGGGCTTCAAATTTGTCGGTCCCGTTTGTGTCTATTCATTCCTAGAAGCAGCTGGCCTTATCAACGATCATGAAAATGATTGTGATTTTAATCCACGTAAAAATACCGTTTGAGAAAGATTCTCAACGGTATTTTTCAATTTCTTCTTTTAGAGATTTTACTAGCTCTTTTTCATCGGCAAGTTGTAGTAGAGCAATCCCTTTTTTTATTAATTCGTTATCATTTTTGCAAATTCCAAGTCGAATCTGTGAAAGCCCGAGGGAATCATAACGTTTTTCTTTTTTTGACAAATCGTAAATGTACTTAGTAATTTCAGCGCATTCTCTCTTTAATCCATTATAAAGATAGATGGTAGAAAGGTTGACTAAAAGACCGATTTGTACATTATTCCCATAGCGAAATGATTGGTATTTCTTTATACTATTTAAAATCTTTTGGGTAAATTGTTTGATATTTTCTAAAGGGAAGAAATAAAGGATAGTAGAAAGAAGTCGAAAATCACTTTCATACCAAGTGTCCTGTTTTTCTAAATACGCCCAAATTTTATTGGTAGTAGCATTAATTTCTTTTGTCTCAGAAATTCCATTTTGTCTCAGATGAATAGTAATATTGATGCTATCTAAAGCATGTTTAATCGGAATATCGGAATGTTTATATAGATATGCCTCGCATTCTCTCTTTAGTTGTAACAAACCTTCTGTCCCTACAATAGACTCACCTTGGTTGTAAAGAGAATTTAAAATTTTCTGTCTCTGACTAGGTTGATAATAATCACAAATGTATTTAAATTCTTCTAGTGTCATATCTATCTGGCGAAGTAAAAAAATCATGGTATCGAACTTTGGCACGACTTGTCCGCTTTCAATTCGTGCCAAAGTTGAGCGAGCTAAAAAATCTCCACAAATTTCTTCTTGAGTCAACCCTTTTGATTTCCTAATTTCTTTATAGATTTTTCCATAATCCCAGCGCATAAGAACCCTCTTTGAAAATGTTACTAAAAGCTACGTTTTGAAAAAATGTTTTAAAATAGTATATCATGAAATAGAAAGGAGGGCAAAGGTGGGAAAAACAAAGCGCAAATTTATTTTGCTAGTAATGATTATTGTTAATGTATTTCCATGGTGGTGGCCTTGGGAATAGGTCTAAATATGAAAGAGAGGAGGGTGAGCCCAAAAGGCTAAATAAGACTTTACATTAAATTATATTACCTTTGAAAACAAGTAGTCAGTGAGGTACTAAAAATGAGGAAAAGCAGAATAAAATGGTTTTATTCCGTTGTTTTGTTGGTATTTGTTTTATTTGCACCTGTAGCAAGTATCAGAGCTGATATAGTGAACAGCGGAGAGGTAAAAATACAAGGAGAGGTTCCACGATATACTGACCCGGCCAATCAGTTTTACTATAGATATACAGCGAAACCTTATGATTTTTATTATAATCCTTATACAGGTGAGTGGAAAATGGTTCAAGTAATACCCACTTTACAGCACATGGTAAATGTTATGTTTGATGGTTGGGCTAGATACGGACCGTGGGTACCGCGTGTTTATAGATAAGGAGGTAGCTGCTGTGAGAAAAGCTAAAGAAAAAGAGCTTTTACATCTATTGCAAGAAGTATACCATTTAGATACGACTAAAAAGGATGAGAAATTTTCACAGCTAATCTTATCTACTGTTTATAAGATTGAAAATGGTAAGAATGCTTCAATTGAGTGTGTCCGTCTAATCCCTTTTTTAAATCAGTATCTATTGTCTGCCCCTTCAAAAGAATTAGTAGACTTACAGACCTTCTTGCAAAGGGAAAGTAATTTTTACAGGGGCTGGATTAGTTTTTTTAGCTGGTTTTAGTTGTATTTAAAAGAACCTGGGACAAAAGTCCAACCTCAAATATAAAAAGCGAACAAAACTAGTTTTCTGGTAATCAGAATTCTGCTTTGTTCGCTTTTCGTATTTAATTATAGATTTGAAGGGCTTAATAATTAAGATTTTTAAAAATTGAAATCTTTTTGTCCCAAACTCTTTTTATTGGAATTTATCTCTCCATTATAAAAAGATTCAAACCATTTGCCAATAGCATTTCCCTAACAATCTAGTTATTCTGCATAACACCAGTCATTCTTAAAAGTTTTCCACAGCATGTTGACAAGTTTGTCAAGGAACTTGACAGCTCTTTTTATTTCCTGAAATGAAAATCAACTTTTTTAAGATTTTTTGTGATAAAATAAAGCCAATTCCGAATAGTAAGGTAGGAGGTTCTATGAAAGCAGAAATTATTGCTGTGGGCACTGAGATTCTGACGGGTCAGATTGTCAATACCAATGCCCAATTTTTATCTGAAAAACTTGCGAGTCTGGGGATTGATGTTTATTTTCAGACAGCAGTAGGGGACAATGAAAATCGTCTCCTATCTGTTTTGGAAATTGCTCAAGGGCGCAATAATCTGATTATCCTAACAGGAGGCTTGGGGCCAACAGAGGATGATTTGACCAAGCAGACCTTGGCTAAGTTCTTAGGACGTGAGCTCATTTTTGACTCACAGGCTGTGGAAAAGCTGGATCGCTTTTTTGCTAGCCGGCCAGATTATGCTCGAACGCCCAATAATGAGCGTCAGGCCCAGCTGGTCGAAGGTTCGACTCCGTTACCAAATGCGACTGGTTTAGCTGTCGGAGGATTGTTAGAAGCAGACGGAGTGACCTATGTAGTCCTGCCTGGCCCGCCTAGTGAGCTTAAGCCTATGGTTAATAATGAGTTGGTTCCCCTCTTATCCACAGGCCAGAAATTATATTCACGGGTGCTGCGTTTCTTTGGTATCGGCGAGAGTCAGCTAGTGACTATTTTGTCAGAGATGATTGAGCAGCAGAGTGACCCCACCATTGCTCCTTATGCAAAGACAGGGGAAGTTACCCTACGACTGTCCACCAAGGCTCTGAGTCAGGTAGAAGCTGACACCAAGTTTGAGGCTGTGGAAAAGGAAATTTTGGAACATAAGACTTTTGAGGGGCAATCACTGTCAGAGATTTTCTATGGTTACGGGGATGACAATTCCTTGGCACAGGTGGCTTTTGAGTTGCTGAAGAGTCAAGGGAAGACGATTTCGGCGGCGGAGAGTCTGACAGCAGGCCTCTTTCAAGCGACCTTGGCTGATTTTGCTGGAGCCTCTTCCATTTTTTCAGGTGGCTTTGTCACCTACAGCATGGAGGAAAAGAGCCGGATGCTGGATATTCCGTTGGGAGACTTGGAGGAGCATGGAGTTGTTTCAGCTTTTACGGCAGGGAAAATGGCAGAGCAGGCTAGAAAGCTGACCGAAAGCGACTTAGCTGTCAGTTTGACAGGTGTGGCAGGCCCAGATTCACTGGAAGATCATCCTGCAGGGACCGTTTTTATCGGTTTAGCTAGTGCTTCAGGAACGGAAACTATTAAGGTCAATATTGCTGGACGCAGTCGTCGTGATGTGCGGAAAATTGCTGTTCTGCACGCCTTCAACCTAGTACGAAAAACTTTATTAAATAGCTGATTTTTGGTATAATGATGAAGATGGCCAAAAGACATTTTAGAAAAAACAGGAGAAATAAATGGCAAAGAAACAAAAAAAATTAGACGAAATCTCAAAGAAATTCGGCGATGAGCGCCAAAAAGCCTTGGATAATGCTCTTAAAAACATTGAAAAGGATTTTGGTAAGGGAGCCATTATGCGTCTTGGCGAGCGGGCAGAGCAAAAGGTTCAAGTTATGAGTTCTGGCTCTTTGGCCTTGGATATTGCCCTTGGTGCCGGTGGTTATCCTAAGGGACGGATTATTGAGATTTACGGACCAGAGTCTTCTGGTAAGACAACCGTTGCTCTTCACGCAGTTGCTCAAGCGCAAAAAGAAGGTGGTATCGCTGCCTTTATCGATGCTGAGCATGCTTTGGATCCGTCATACGCGGCTGCTCTGGGTGTTAATATTGATGAGTTACTGCTGTCTCAACCTGACTCTGGCGAACAGGGACTGGAAATTGCCGGTAAGCTGATTGACTCAGGTGCGGTGGACTTGGTGGTTGTGGACTCCGTTGCAGCCCTGGTACCACGTGCAGAAATCGATGGCGATATCGGCGACAGCCATGTCGGCTTGCAGGCTCGGATGATGAGCCAGGCTATGCGCAAACTGTCTGCTTCTATCAACAAAACGAAGACAATTGCGATTTTCATTAACCAGCTGCGTGAAAAAGTTGGCGTTATGTTTGGTAATCCTGAAACAACACCAGGTGGTCGTGCACTGAAGTTCTATGCTTCTGTCCGTTTGGATGTCCGTGGTAATACTCAAATCAAGGGAACTGGTGATGAGAAGGATACCAATGTTGGTAAAGAAACCAAGATCAAAGTTGTTAAAAATAAGGTAGCTCCGCCATTCAAGGAAGCCTTTGTAGAAATCATGTATGGAGAAGGTATTTCTAAGACAGGTGAGCTGATTAAGATTGCGACTGATTTGGATATCATCAAAAAAGCTGGTGCTTGGTACTCCTACAATGATGAAAAAATCGGTCAAGGATCTGAAAATGCTAAGAAGTACTTGGCTGATCATCCAGAAGTCTTTGACGAAATTGACCGTCAGGTTCGTGTACGCTATGGTTTGATTGATGGAGACGAGCTGGAAGAAACAGTTGGCAACAAGGCTGACAGTCCTGTGGAAACGATGGAAGAAGTGACTCTTGATTTGGAAGATGCCATCGAAATTGAAGAGTAATTTTGCAAAATAGGTCGCAAGACCGATGGTTTTTGTGATATAATAGACTACGATATTAGTATCGTGTAGCGAAAGGAGTACTTACATGATCACAATCTATACTGTCTCAAGTTGTACTAGTTGTAAAAAAGCAAAAACCTGGCTAAACGCTCATCAATTAACTTATAAAGAACAGAATTTAGGCAAAGAAGGCATCACCAAAGAGGAACTTCTGGATATTTTAACCAAAACAGAAAATGGTATCGCGAGCATTGTTTCATCAAAAAACCGCTATGCTAAGGGTTTGGGTGTTGACATTGAAGAGTTGAGTGTCAACGAAGTTCTTGACATCATCATGGAGACCCCGCGTATTTTGAAAAGTCCTATCTTAGTGGATGATAAACGTCTCCAAGTTGGTTACAAAGAAGATGATATCCGTGCTTTTCTACCACGTTCTGTTCGCAATGTTGAAAATGCAGAAGCTCGTCTGCGGGCAGCTCTCTAATCTTTGAATATAACTGAAAGAGTCGGGAAGAGAATCTCGGCTCTTCTTTTTGTTCGGGTTGACAGAGGGCTTTGGCGACTGGATGGATTGACAAGGAGCAGAACTGTGATACAATATCTCTGAGGAGGATGGAAGATGAAGAAAATTTTGTTAGGACTGGGATTGAGTGTGGCACTGCTAGCAGGCTGTGGACATAAAAAGACAGAGACTAATTCGAATGCGGCTGACAAGAAAGAAATCAGCAATAATCTGCCTATCATTGATAATGCCAAGCAGCAGGAAGTGATTACTCGGACGCTTGTTTTTCCAAAGGATGAACGAGGAAATCAGCAGAGTCAGATAGTTACTTATCAGGGAGAGCATTTCAAACGCTTGGTCGTTGAAAGGCTGACTGCGACTGATGATGAGATGAAAGAAGCCATCAAGCAGATGGGGCTGGAGGAAGCGCAGAAGTCGCTCAATGAGTCACTGGAGCAGGATGCAGACTATGTGCAGGCTCGTGGACTTCAAGGCTTTAGCGGCTCAGTCACTATTTTGAATGAGAACGAGCTGAAAATGACGTCCACTTATGACTTTGAGAGTTTGGATATCGAAAAAGCAGCAGCTATGCCTTATTTTCAAAATCTCAAGCTCAAAGAAATGATTAAGCTGACGCCAGAAGAATATATCAACAATCTCCTGATGAATGGAGCAGAAGAGCAGAAATAAGCTGCTCTTTTTTATTACATTTTAATGACAGAGTGACAATCAGTTTGACAGCGCCGTTTTTATAATGATATGATAAAATCAGCTCAATATTGAAGGAGATAAGACATGAGAAAATTAATTGTCTTTTTGCTGGCAGCTTTGGCAATCTTAACAGCCTGCGGTCAGCAGTCAAATAACAGTTCATCCTCACAGGGAGGAGCTGGAAAAGGAGATATTGTCACTAAGTCCTATAAAACTGAGAAGCAATTAGAACATGGAAAAGAAACCAGAATCTTAACCGTCAGCTACAGCGGACAGAAGTATGAGAAGGTTATCCTGCATGTCAGCAAGGCTATTCCTGACAACATCAAGGAAGCTCTGTCAAAACAGGATGTTTCCACCGTAAAGAAGGAAATGCTGTCTTTGATCGAGGAAGCACTGGGGCTGAAAGAGGCGGTGAATATCACCGGTCTTGACTTGAAAACAGATATGACAGCGGAAGAGATTTCTCTGGAGATGACTATCGATCCTGAGAATCTAGACTACGAAGCAGCCAAAAAGCTTCCAAACTACGCGCAGCTGTTTGAGCAAATCGAGACCCTGAGTCCGGAAGAATTGCTTAACAAGTTTAAGGGAAGCGACGGTGTGGAAGTGCCGTCTTCAAATTAGGAAGTTTCCATCCAGTTCTCTGAAGAGAGCTGGATTTTTGCTGGATTTCAGAGTCAGACTTCGGATAAATATTAGCTAAAGCTTATTGAAAAATTAGGAGAATTCGGGTGAATTAAATTTGTGAAAAGCCTATAATTATGCTATAATAGGGATATTCTAAAGAAAGAGGGTGTAATTGTGGGATTTACAGATGAAACAGTACGTTTTAATCTCGATGATTCAAATAAAAAGGAAATTAGCGAGACTTTGACCGATGTCTACAAGTCGCTCAATGAAAAAGGATACAATCCAATCAATCAAATCGTGGGATACGTACTCAGTGGCGATCCTGCTTACGTACCTCGCTATAACAATGCCCGCAATCAAATCCGCAAATACGAGCGCGATGAGATTGTTGAGGAGTTGGTTCGTTATTATTTGAAAGGACAAGGCGTCGATCTCTAATGAGAATTATGGGATTAGATGTGGGCTCGAAAACGGTTGGGGTTGCCATTAGTGATCCTCTTGGTTTTACGGCTCAAGGACTGGAGATTATTCCGATTCATGAAGAAAAGGGCGAATTTGGCCTAGAGCGCTTGGGCGAGCTAGTTAAAGAGTATAAGGTTGATAAGTTTGTTATTGGCCTGCCTAAGAATATGAACAATACCAGCGGACCTCGGGTGGAGGCTAGTCAGGCTTATGGCCAGCGGGTTGCTGAGCTGTTTGGTCTGCCGGTTGACTACCAAGATGAGCGCCTGACGACGGTGGCTGCTGAACGCATGCTGGTGGAGCAGGCAGACATTAGCCGCAGCAAGCGCAAGAAAGTCATTGATAAGCTGGCCGCGCAGCTGATTTTGCAGAATTATCTGGATCGAAATTTTTAGAAAAGAAATGAAGGAGACACTAGTATGGCACATGATCATAACCATGACCACGAGCATGAAGAGCGTGAATTAATCACTTTGGTTGACGAGCAAGGGAACGAAACTTTATTTGAAATTCTTTTGACCATTGATGGTAAGGAAGAGTTTGGCAAAAATTATGTTCTTTTGATTCCGGCTAATGCGGAAGAAGATGAGAACGGTGAAGTAGAGATTCAAGCTTATTCCTTTACCGAAAATGAAGATGGCACAGAAGGCGACCTGCAGCCAATCCCAGAAGACTCAGATGCTGAATGGGATATGATTGAAGAAGTCTTCAATAGCTTTATGGAGGAGTAAGACTAGCCTAGTCTCATTTCTAGAAATGGACAAGTGCGGGTGAAAAGCTAGCTAAACTTGACAGAAGAAGGAAGTAGCCAAGACTCGGCTATTTTCTATCTCGTATCATAAACATTAGAAAGAGGAGCGAGTTGCAATTCAGATTTGAGTTCTGCTTCGCTGCTCTTTTTTAGGTAAGAAAATGAATGAAATTGAAGAATGGCTGAACAGCCGAATTGGTCTAAACTTTCGTTCGGGTCTGGGGCGGATGCAGCAGGCTGTAGCTCTTTTGGGAAATCCTGAGCGAAGCTATCCAACGATTCATGTAACTGGTACAAATGGCAAAGGTTCTACTATTGCTTTTATGCGTCAGCTGTTTGCGGGGCATGGTCGAAAGACAGGGAGTTTTACTTCGCCTCACATGATTAGTATTCATGATCGGATTTGTATCAACGGTCAACCGATTGCTTCAGCTGACTTTATCCGTCTAGGTCAAGAGGTGCAAAAGATGGAGCAAGAACTGCTCAAAAGCCATGACCAGCTGTCCTATTTTGAAATTCTGACCTTGATTGCTTTTCTCTATTTCAAGGAGCAGGCAGTGGATCTAGCCTTGATTGAGGTGGGGATTGGCGGACTCTTGGACACGACCAATGTCATTACAGGAGATATTGCGGTCATCAGCTCTGTAGGCTTGGACCATCAGGAGACTCTGGGAAGGAGCTTGACGGCGATTGCGGAGCAAAAGGCAGGGATTTTCAAGCCGGGGCGGCCAGCTGTCATCGGACCGCTGCCAGAGGAGGCACGATTGGTTTGTGAGCAGAGAGCTGAGGAGCTGGGAATAGAACTCTATCAGTATGATCGCGATTTTTCTCTGGCAAATCAGACTTTTTCCAATTTGACTGTGACCCTATCCAATCTTGAACTGGGTCTCAAGGGAGGCTATCAGGAGGACAATGCAGCGCTGGCCCTGCAGGCATTCCTGCTCTTCATGCAGCAGCAGGGCTGGAAAATAGATTCTGCTAGGATTCGGACGGGCTTGCAGGAGACTCGATGGGCAGGGCGCTTGGAAGAAGCCGGTCCAGGTATTTATCTAGATGGGGCTCATAATCTTCCTGCGCTGGAGAGGTTAGTAGAGTTTATCCAAAGCCAGAATGACAAAGAGTGCCTGCTTCTTTTCGGTGCACTCAAGCGTAAGGACTATAGCGCTATGCTGGTTTATCTGCGAGAGGCTCTGCCAGATGTTCAGTTGACGGTTACTTCCTTTTCTGATGGAGATTCCCTTGGTCAAGCTGACGTGGAAGGCTTCTCATATATAGAGGATTATCGGCAGCTTATTCAGAATTTTCAGGAGAGGCAAAACGCTAATCAGCTACTTTTCATTACGGGCTCCCTCTATTTTATTGCAGAAGTCAGAGCTTATTTGACAAGTTTATAAATTGACCGCCAGAGTCTTGCTTT
Source organism: Streptococcus sanguinis (assembly GCA_015264985.1). Lineage (GTDB taxonomy): Bacteria > Bacillota > Bacilli > Lactobacillales > Streptococcaceae > Streptococcus > Streptococcus sanguinis_S. The sequence continues at coordinate 32,440 of JABZYU010000004.1, forward strand.
GGTACAATAAAGACAGAAGAAAAAGGAGAATACTATGGCAATTTCTAAAAAGTTAATCTTTTCGGGTCTAACTGCTGCGGCTGTTTTGGCCTTGGCAGCTTGCGGTTCTAATCAGAACCAGACGGCACCTTCCTCTCAGTCTCAGTCAATCGCTTCCAGCAAGCCAGCAGAGTCTTCGTCAGTAGCTAGCACGTCTAGTGCGGCCAATAGCAGCTCATCTGCTTCTGCACCCTCTTCCGAGCAAGTAGCCAATGGCGAGCTGGATGGCAGCTATCAGACAAGCCATGAAGGCGATCAGCTGACCTTGCAGATTTCAGGAACTACTGGCCAGCTGACTAAGGTCGAGTCGGATGGTGAGCAGGAAATTGAACAGGTTCAGATTGATGCTACCAACCAGACCATGATCATCGGAGATGATGTCAAGCGCTATCGCATTGAGGGCAATCAGCTGACTATCGAGGACCTTTCCCAAGAGCCTTATGATGATGACACACTGGTCTTTACGAAACAATGATGAAAGAGCCCTGTCTTGAATAGGGCTTTTCCTTTTATCAGTTGTAATCTTGTATTGAAATTTTGAAGATAGTAGTATTCAGAAGCTGTGCTTGGATTTTCATCGGTCAGAAATACGATTTGCATTGATATAAACGTTGTTTTAAGGCAGTTTTACTGATATACTAGAATATATGCAATGAGATAGGAGAGTGTATGACTTTCAGGAAATTCCGCTTATTAATGTCAAAATACGGTTTCAGCATCATTATTATGCTGCTGGAGCTAGCCTTTGTCTTTGTTGCATTCTTCTATTTTAATGAGATTGCACCCAACTGGCTGTCAGTGGCGATGATTGTTTTCCTGTATATTGGGACTATTTTAGCGATTGTCAACCGCAATATGCCACCGGAGAGCAAGGTGACTTGGCTTTTGATTGCCGTGGTGCCGGTCTTTGGCTTCCTGCTCTATCTGATGTTTGGTGAGCGACGGTTGTCTAAAAAGGAAATGATTCAGCTGGAAAATATGGACTCTATGAAATTTCGAGAGGACAATAGCTATGAACTCCGTGTCCAGCTGAAAAAGGAAAACAAGTCGGCCTATGGTATTATCAAATCACTGCTGAGTATGGACAATAATGCAGATGTCTATGACGGTACAGCTTCTCGCTATTTTCCTATCGGTGAGGAGATATTTGAGGCCATGCTGGCTGATCTGCGGGCTGCTGAGAAATTTATTTTTCTGGAGTTTTATATCATCGATGAAGGGCTGATGTGGGACAGTGTTCTGGAAATCTTGGTCGAAAAAGCTGCGCAGGGCGTTGAAGTCAAACTGCTCTATGATGATATTGGCTGCATGGCTACTTTGCCAGGCGATTATACGCGTCAGCTGCGCAAAATGGGTATCGAGGCTTATAAGTTTAACAAGGTGATCCCGAGGATGACGGTATCCTATAACAACCGTGACCACCGCAAGATTTTGGTCATTGACGGTCAGGTTGGCTATACTGGCGGTATCAATCTGTCTGACGAGTATATCAATCATATCGTCCGTTTTGGCCATTGGAAAGATGGCGGTGTCCGCTTGGAAGGTCGGGCAGTCAAGGCTCTGACGCGGCTTTTTCTCATGAACTGGTACATCAACCGCGGGGAAATCACAGATTTTGACAAGTACCATCTGGAAAATAAAGCTGTTGAAGGAAAAGGGCTTTACATTCCCTATGGCAGCGGGCCTAAGCCTATTTATAAGGGTCAGGTTGGTAAAACGGTCTATCAAAATATCATCAGTCAGGCTACGGACTATGTCTACATTACCACGCCTTATCTGATCATTGACTACGACCTGACGGAGGATATCAAGAATGCTGCTATGCGGGGAGTGGATGTCCGCATCGTGACTCCTTTCATTCCGGACAAGAAGCTGATTCAGATTGTTACCCGCGGAGCCTATCCGGATCTGATGGAAGCGGGGGTTAAGATTTTTGAGTACACGCCAGGGTTTATCCACAGCAAGAACGTGGTGGCCGATGATGAATTTGCCGTGGTAGGGACGATTAACTTTGATTACCGCAGTCTGGTTCACCATTATGAAAATGCAGTCCTGATGTACCATACGGAGAGTATCCCAGCTATCAAGGAAGATTTTGAAGCCATTTTTGAGGCTTCTGAGGAAATTCTTCCTGAAAATCTTGATAGCAACTGGTATCGTCGCTTTATCAAAGAAATCATGCAGCTCTTTGCCCCTATGCTCTAACGCCAGAGGTGAACAAGTTCTGCAGAAACATACAGAAAATCTGAGGCAGAAGTCTCAGATTTTTGTTTGTGCTTTTGCGAATAGTGCTGAGATGTGTTCTTGTTATTTTTCCTTTTATATGGGGACGGATTTTTGCTCTGTTTTTACGAATGTAAAAAATAAAGGAATTTTTTAAGATGATAATGGAGAAAATTTCCAGTCAGCCGCTTGCTTATGAAACGAGAGAATATCGCTGTTTTCGGGAACTGGAGGAGATGGCTAGAAGCTATAATGCTCAGAAGAAGGGTCAAGAGAAAGCTGACAGGAGGACAGGAATTTGATATACTAGATGGGACTGATATCAAGGAGAATATTTTATATGCATGATACAACGGAAGAAAAAGTTTTAGAAGTTTCAGAAGAGCAGCTGACTAGGGCTGAAAGGTCTGAGCAAAAAATTACCAAGCCAGAGCCGACGCCCTATTTTTTGACGCTCTTGTGTAGTTTGGCTATCAGCCTACTGAGTGTGGTCAATCCTTTTTTGACCAACCTAGCAACGAATTTACAAAGTCAGAATCTCTATGCCGGCTGGGCCATGACTCAGGGGCAAGTGCCTTATTCGCAAATATATGGGACTAGTGGTCTGCTTTACTATCTGATGGCTTGGACCAGCAGTCTGGCTTTTGGCCAGCTTTTGTGGATGGTCTTTCAGACGCTGGCTCTGTGGCTGGCTGGACTTTTCCTGCACAAGACCTTGGTGCTCTTACAACCTAAACAGGATCTATCACGCAGTCTCTTGCTGCTCTTTTACCTGCTAGTCTTTGCCCTTGGATTTGGCGGTCTTTACTCTAGTATTTTTGTTCTGCCCTTTATTTTTTGGAATCTATCTTTTTTGGTGCGCTATCTGCAGGATTCAATCAAGGATGAAAAGTTCATTCTATATGGAGCTTTCGGAGCTCTTGCTTTTATGATTGATCCGGTTTCCAGCCTAGTCTTCTATTCTTTGACTGCTCTGGTACTTTTGGTCTACAATATCGCAGCCAAGCGTGCGGCTCGAGGTTTTTATCAGCTTTTAGCTGGTCTCTTTGGCTTCTCAGTGATTTTTTATCCTATCGGCTACTTTACTGTTGCCAATCAAACCTTTGGCCAGGCTATCAGTCAGGTGACCTATGCTTGGGATTCCATCAGCTTGATTGGCAGTCATAGTCTTTCTAATTTGATTTATTATGGCTTGCTGACGGTCGGTCTAGGTTTCATTTCTGCTTTGGGTGTCAATCTCTTTTCAAGAGAAAAGGGGCAGGCAACCAGCCTGCGCGTCTTGCGCTTTATCGGCTTGCTAGGGCTCTTCATTACTGTCTTTGCGGCTTTTATCCTGCCAGATCAGGGCAGCTATCAACTGCTTCCTGCTCTGCCTTTTGCCATGATTCTTTTTGCTTTGTGGTTCAATAAAGGCAAGCAGCAGGCACTAGGGCGTCATCGTCGAGATCGCCGTCGTCCTACGATGTGGACTTCCTATCTCTCCGGTCAGTTCTTTCTGCCGCTCCTAGCCATCTTTTATCTGATTGGTTATCCTTTGGTGAATGAGTATATCCTTTCCAGCGGTGTCTCTGCTGAAAGAAGTAAAGCGGCTCAGTATATTAAGGAAAAGACCAAGGACGGGGACACTATCTATGCTTGGGATACCTCGGCTAGTCTGTATCAGAAGAGCGGCCGCCTATCAGCTGTTTCTCTCTTGTCTCCAACTTTGTATGTGGGAACAGCTGAAAATCGTTTGGGTCTTCAGAATGGACTTGAAAACAGCCAGCCCAAGTATATTTTGGTTAACAATGATGTCAAACTGCTGTCAGATGTGAAGCAGCTAATTTCCCAAAATTACCAAGAATCTGACCTCAAACTCGACCATTTCAAGCTTTATCAACTCAAGTAGTAAAAAATCAATATGTTGTGTATAAAAAGAAAAAATAACTTTTTTGCCACAACATATTGATTTTTAATTTTAACGTGCTATAATGAGTCTTGTATCGACTTATTTATAAAATACTGTTCTTTGGATGAACTGCTGTCGGAGATTTCCTAGAAATTTCTTGGCAGGTGGGTGGTCTGAAGAGACTTGATTTGTCCTAAGGGCAGAGAAAAGGATGTGTTCGTGATGATTTTAAGGGAAGAGAAGTTTGAAACTGCTCCAGCGATTTATGTGGAGAAGCGGGATGGCCGCAGAGTGGCTTTTGATGTGTCAAAGATTTATAAGGCTATGGTGCGGGCAGCTCAGGAAGTCGGTCCGCTGAATCCAATGCTGGAAGCCAAGCTAGAAGCTATCACAGACCGCATTGTGGCAGAAATCAGCAGTCGCTTCGCTAAGTATGTCAAAATCTATGAAATTCAGAACATCGTTGAGCATGAGCTTTTGAATGCCAAGGAATATGCCATTGCGGAGAACTACATCACTTACCGCACCCAAAGGGATTTTGAGCGCTCAAAAGCGACAGACATCAACTTTACCATTGACAAGCTCCTCAACAAAGATCGTACGGTAGTCAACGAGAATGCCAATAAGGACAGTGATGTTTTCAATACCCAACGGGATTTGACGGCTGGGATTGTCGGCAAATCCATTGGTCTTAAGATGCTGCCGCCTCATGTGGCCAATGCCCACCAGAAGGGGGACATCCACTACCATGACTTGGACTACAGCCCTTATACGCCGATGACGAACTGCTGTCTGATTGACTTTGACGGCATGCTGAAAAATGGCTTCAAGATTGGGAATGCAGAAGTAGAGAGTCCCAAGTCTATTCAGACTGCGACAGCGCAAATCTCGCAAATCATTGCCAATGTAGCTTCCAGCCAGTACGGCGGTTGTTCGGCCGACCGAATTGATGAGGTCTTAGCGCCCTATGCTGAGCTTAATTACCAAAAGCATCTCAAGGATGCGGAGCAATGGGTTTTGCCGGATAAGCAGGAAGAGTTCGCCTGGGCGAAGACCAAGAAGGACATCTACGATGCCATGCAGTCGCTGGAGTATGAGATTAATACTCTCTTTACCTCTAACGGTCAAACTCCTTTTACCTCGCTGGGCTTTGGTCTGGGGACCAATCGTTTTGAGCGGGAAATTCAGAAGGCCATTCTCAATATCCGCATCAAGGGACTGGGAAGCGAGCACCGCACAGCAATTTTCCCTAAGCTGATTTTCACCCTTAAGCGCGGGCTTAATCTCGAGCCGGGAACGCCTAACTACGACATCAAAGAACTGGCTCTGGAGTGTGCCACTAAGCGCATGTATCCAGATGTGCTTTCCTATGATAAGATTATCGACTTGACTGGATCGTTCAAGGTACCGATGGGCTGCCGTTCTTTCCTGCAAGGCTGGAAGGATGAAAATGGTCAGGAAGTCAACTCCGGCCGTATGAATCTAGGTGTCGTTACTGTCAATCTGCCGCGGATTGCGCTTGAATCTGAGGGGGATTTAGATAAATTCTGGGAACTCTTTAATGAGCGGATGAATATCGCTGAGGACGCTTTGGTCTACCGAGTGGAGCGGACCAAGGAAGCCAGTCCAGCCAATGCGCCGATTCTTTATCAGTATGGGGCTTTTGGCCAACGTCTGGGCAAGTATGATCAGGTAGACCAGCTCTTTACTCACCGTCGTGCAACGGTTTCCCTAGGCTATATCGGTCTGTATGAAGTGGCAGCAGTCTTTTACGGCGGCGACTGGGAGACCAATCCTGAAGCCAAGGACTTTACGGTTGCTATTGTCAAAGATATGAAGCGCCGGGTGCAAGAGTGGTCAGATCAGTATGACTATCATTTCTCTGTCTACTCAACTCCATCTGAAAGCCTGACCGACCGCTTCTGCCGTTTGGATACAGAGAAGTTTGGCGTCGTTCCAGATATTACTGACAAGGAATACTATACTAACTCCTTCCACTACGATGTGCGCAAGAATCCAACTCCTTTTGAAAAGCTGGACTTTGAGAAGATTTATCCTGAAGTGGGTGCTTCAGGCGGCTTTATCCATTACTGTGAATATCCTGTTCTTCAGCAAAATCCAAAGGCACTGGAAGCTGTCTGGGACTATGCCTATGACCGAGTTGGTTACTTAGGTACAAATACACCGATTGACCGCTGTTACAAGTGTAACTTTGAGGGAGATTTTACGCCGACCGAGCGGGGCTTCACCTGTCCAAACTGCGGCAACAGCGATCCCAAGACGGTCGATGTGGTCAAGCGGACCTGCGGCTACTTAGGAAATCCGCAAGCCCGCCCAATGGTCAATGGCCGTCACAAGGAAATATCAGCTCGGGTTAAGCACATGAATGGCTCGACTATTAAGTACGAAGGAAATTAAGATGGGAAAGTATCAATTGGACGACAAAGGAAAGGCTCAGGTGCAGCGTTTCCATGAAAAACATTCGCAGGGAGGCAGCGGCAAAAAAGAACGATTGGCCAAACTACGTCAGCAATTTTTAGAAAAGAACAAGAAACAATAGAAGTCAGAGTGGGGCGCAAGGCGGTCTCACTCTCTTCGTATCAGGAGGCACTATGGAGCTAAGACGACCGAAACTAGAAGACAAGGAAAAGATTTTAGAGATGCTGGCTGACTTTGAAGCGGCTGGTAGCCGACAGGACGGCTTCTTTGGTGGAGCAGATTTTGTTTATGAGGACTGGCTGGAGACGATTCAGCTAGCTGAGGCAGGTCTAGGCTTGCCGCAAGGTTTTGTGCCTTACATCCAACTAATCTCTTTTGCTGCGGATGGTCAGGTTGTGGGCTTTCTCAATCTGCGCTTGCGGCTCAATGACTATTTGCTCCAAGAAGGCGGGCATATCGGCTATAGTATCCGTCCGTCTGCGCGTGGGAAAGGATTGGCCAAAGAGCAGCTGCGACAAGGATTGCAAGTAGCCAAAAGTAAAAATATTAAACGAGTCCTAGTGACTTGCGATGGTGACAATGAAGCCAGTCGAGCAGTGATTCTGGCTAATGGCGGAGCTTTAGAGGATATTCGAGGCGGGAAAGAGCGTTATTGGATTGATATAGATTGAGGAAAGCCTATGAAGTTACGACGACCAACTTTGGAAGATAAAGACGCGATTTTAGAGATGATTGCTGAGTTCGATGCAGCAAAATCCTATATGCACGGTGGCATGGGCTCCGCTTGGAAGCGAGCAAAGGATTATGAGGATTGGTTAAAGATTGTAGAGCAGCAGGAGGATGCTGCTAATTTGCCAGCAGGCTGGGTTCCTGCCATTCAATTTTTATCCTTTGATGAGACCGGCTTGCCTCTGGGCTTTTTAGCTCTGCGCTTGTCCTT
>JABZYU010000050.1:0-14357 GCA_015264985.1 Streptococcus sanguinis
GGGGAAGTGTTGGGGAAATTAAAACAATAGAAAGAACACCTGAGATAGCTTTTTCAGGTGTTTTTTGCAGTTTATTTATCAAACTTCACTTCCTCAATCAGATACTCAATGAATCGTTCTCCCATTTTGGATAGGCTGGCTTTTTCGTGCTGGATATAGACCAGCTCAATCGGATCATCAATGTCCAGTGGGATTGACACGATATTATCTCCGTTGAGGTTGCTATTGAGGATACCAGTTGCAATCGTGTAGCCATCCAGACCGATCAAAAGGTTAAAGAGGGTCGCACGGTCGCTGACCACGATAGATTTTTTATGGTGTTCCTGAGAGAGAATTTCCTCAGAAAAGTAGAAAGAGTTGTGAGTCCCTTGGTCATAGCTGAGGTAGGGGAAGTTTTCTAAGTCAGATAATTGGACCAGCTTTTTCTTGGCAAGTGGATTGGACTTGCTGACAAAGATATGGGGCTGGGCTGTAAAGAGATGAGTTGCAATCAGGTGATTGTCATCCAGCATCTTGGATAGGACATCGCGGTTGTAGCTATTGAGAAAGAGGACGCCGATTTCGCTGCGGAAGTTTTTTACGTCGTCAATAATTTCCCAAGTTCGAGTTTCCCGCAGAAAGAGCTCGTATTTCTCCATATCGCTTTTTTTAAGCAGGGAGACAAAGGCATTAACTACAAAAGCATAGTGCTGAGCAGACACGCTGAAAAGCTCGCGGTGGGCGACAGGGTTTTTGTATCGCTCCTCTAGAAGTTGCGTCTGCTCAACAACCTGCCGGGCATAAGAAAGAAACTCCATGCCGTCCTTGGTCAAGGTAATTCCTTTGGGATTGCGAATGAAAATCTCGATACCCATTTCATTTTCCAAATCCCGTACAGCGTTAGATAGGCTAGGCTGAGTAATGAAAAGCTGCTTGGCAGCTTCGTTCATGCTGCCAGTCTCGACGATTTTGATAATATAGTGTAACTGTTGAATTCTCATAGGACTATTTTATCACAAACTGGGGATTTTTTCCTGGTAAATCAATGAAAGCTAGCATAGTTTTATAATTGAATTTATTAAATAGACAGATGGTAAAAGAAATTCTATTGGATATAGTGACATTTTTGAAGTTTTTCATAGAGAGATTTTATCAAGTCTTTTATAATGAAACAGATTTTGCAATTTCAAGTTATTAGTGATATGATGATTTTTAGACTGTAAAAGGAGTAGTTATGAAGAGAAAAGAAGATTCTTTTGAAGATATTGCTCTTGAGTTAGAGAAGGAGACATCTAAGTCTAAGTTCTTACCATTCGTTCTATTAGCCATTATTGGCTTTTCTATCGTTGGAGCAGTTTTTTTGATGCTTTCTATATCGCAAAAGACTAAATCTAAGCAACCGGTGAGCCAGTCAAGTCAGATTATTTCACCATCAAAAAAATTAGAGGATAAGAAGACTGAAGTAAAAAAATTCGCTGAAAGTCTTACAGTTCCTCCAGGAAAAAGTGCTCCCTTTCTTTGGACGGTTGACAAGGCAGTTTCTCTACACATGGACAAAGATAAAGGCGGAGCGGTCTTGGAAGATGTTTTAAAAGAATTTGGAAGACCTGTTGAAGCTGGTTCGTGGATTGACTTTTCATCAAATAATGAAATTCAAAAGCATATTCGTCTTTTTTGGAAAGAGAAGGATGGTGCTCTTGGCTATGTTTCTTTAACCTTTGCTGAATTTGATGGTGTCTATAAGCTCATTTCCAAGTACCATTCTAACCTTGCAAGTGATGAAATTAAGGTGGATCAAAATCCTAATAGAAACTTTTTATGGACACAAGAATATATAGATAGTCTTGTTATTGGTGCTAGAGAAGGTACTGACAAAGGTACGGTGTATGATGAGATTGTTTCAAATGTTGGTTTGCCGCTGTATCAGACGATTTTGGGAGAGGACAATCAACTTAAGATGCAGACTACTTATAACAATCCAAGGGGATGGAGATTTCCAGATGAATTGAAAACTGTTAATTTAGAATTTTATAAGCAAGAAGATGGATCGTGGCGTTTAGTTTCTAAACAAAGCCAGTAAACTAAATAAAAAGGAGAAGACTAACTTGAGAAAGAATAGCATGAAAAAACACGATGCCAATTCATTTAGAGATATAAAAAAAGAACTTTATAAACAACAAAAGATAAAAAGAGAAGAACTTACCATGATGGCCATACAGGAGGAGAAAAAATCGATTAATTCGACCTTTATTCTTCTTTGTTTGAGCATGTTATTTGCTTTGTTCTTTGGGGTCTATTATTTTTCTCAAAAGATTCCTAAAGCTAACCTTAAGTACAAATATAATAAGACAGTTTCGTCAGTTAGTAGAGAAAGCTCTACTACTCAGCAAGATGATGAATCAGAAATGTACAGAAAACAGGATGAACTTAGGATGAAAATTGTTGAGATAGTACAAAAAAAGTTTTCTTTTAACTGGACATTAGATAATTTTGTAGAACTAAAAATGGGAAAACCTGGAGAGTTGAGTTCTAATCCAACTTTAGAAGAAGTTGTTGCGAAATATGGTAAGGGTTCAGGCGTAAGTTTTATCGACAACGGATTGATTCTGACTTATAAGACAAGAATTGTAGATGTTCCGAGATATGGTTCGTCGGGACATCCTCAGGAGATAAGTTTAAGTTTTACTTCTCTTGATTCTAATGGGGAGAAGTACTATTTGACAAATAAAATGGCAATGTTTTTAAATGACAGTAATTATCTTTCAGCTACCAAAGATGAATTTGTTTTTAATTGGAAGCCAGAAGATATGGATACATTGATAGTAGGTGATAGAAATCATGGCAAAGGAGGAATGACTTATCAAGAAATTGTTGATCGATTTGGCCTACCTTCATATACTAATATTTCCGGAAATGATACAGATTATAGTCCCTTATCACTGCAAGCGAATTATTTGATTGCTTGTCGTTCTGAATCTGAACGAAAATTGGATAGGGTGTCTTTGATTTTCAAGAGGCAGGAGGATGGCAGCTTTCGTCTTGCGGATGCAAAGAGTGAATTTGACAAGGACTGGTAAAGCTGTGGTAGGTCGGAGATCTTAAAATTCTAATATTTTTTATGGCTTGACAATCCTTATCTCTAACGATATAATGTTTACAATTTAACCTTTAATCAAGTCCAGTGAGGCTGCAAGGTAAAAAACACTATAAGAGGCAATTGGCTGCCTTGTTTTTTGCGAAACCTTGCTGCGGCGAGGTTTTTTCTTGTAGAAAGTGAGGTTGTTATGGTTAGTTATAGTTGCAAAAGGAGATTTGGCAAGATTATGCTGGAGCAGATGGAGCTACTGGAGCAAGTAGAAATTGCACCTAATATTTTTTCTATGCTCCTAAAGGGGCAAATGGTCAGCCAGATGCAAGCTGGGCAGTTTTTACATATTCGGGTACCAGATGACAGCAAGCTTTTGCGCCGGCCTATCTCAATCGCAGAGATTGACCGAGACAATCTGACTTGTCGCATTATTTATCGGATAGAAGGCGGCGGGACAGCTATTTTTTCTCAACTGCCAGTCGGCTCGTTTCTTGATGTTATGGGACCTCAGGGAAATGGCTTTGATTTAAGTCCTGTAAGGGCAGATGACCGAGTTTTGATTATCGGTGGTGGGATTGGTGTCCCTCCCTTGCTTGAGGTTGCTAAAGAATTGCATACCAAGGGTGCACAAGTGACAGCTGTACTGGGATTTGCTGATAAAGCTGCTGTCATTTTGGAATCAGAAATGAAAAAATACGCTGATGTCATTGTCACGACGGATAATGGTTCCTATGGTCGCAAGGGCTATGTATCAGCGGTGGTAGATGAGATGATTCAAGACTATGCGGCTGTCTATTCCTGTGGAGCGCCAGCCATGCTCCAGTATGTCGATCGTAAGTTTCAGGACCATCCGCATGCTTATCTCTCCATGGAGTCTCGTATGGCTTGTGGTATGGGCGCTTGCTATGCCTGCGTCGTTCATGTGGCAGGTCAGGACGAGTCAGTCAATAAGCGCGTTTGTGAAGACGGTCCGGTCTTTGAAACGGGCAAGATTATTGTCTAGGAGGGGAGAGAATGAGTGACCAACGTTTAAGGGTTTCCTTGCCAGGCTTGGACCTGAAAAATCCAATTATTCCAGCATCAGGTTGCTTTGGATTCGGTCAAGAATATGCCAAGTACTATGACTTGGATTTGTTGGGTTCTATCATGATAAAGGCTACGACTTTGGACCCCCGCTTTGGCAATCCCACTCCACGTGTGGCAGAAACGCCCGCTGGTATGCTCAATGCCATTGGCCTGCAAAATCCAGGTGTTGAGGTTGTTCTAGCTGAAAAACTGCCCTGGCTGGAAAAGCATTATCCCGACCTGCCAATCATTGCTAATGTAGCGGGCTTTTCCAATCAAGAATATGCCACAGTGGCTGGAAACATTTCTTTAGCTACCAATGTCAAGGCTATCGAGCTCAATATCTCCTGCCCTAATGTTGACCATGGAAATGCTGGCCTTTTGATTGGTCAAGTTCCAGAGTTGGCTTACGGAGCAACCAAAGCAGCAGTAGAGACTTCTGCTGTACCAGTCTATGTCAAATTGACTCCGAGCGTAGCAGACATCACTCAGGTAGCTAAGGCTGTTGAAGACGCTGGTGCTGCTGGTTTTACCATGATTAACACCTTAGTAGGTATGCGATTTGACTTGAAGTCGCGCAAGCCTATTATCGCTAATGGCACAGGTGGTATGTCGGGTCCAGCTGTCTTTCCGGTAGCGCTCAAGCTAATCCGTCAAGTGGCGCAGGCAAGTAAACTTCCCATTATTGGTATGGGTGGAGTTGATTCAGCGGAGGCTGCTCTGGAGATGTTTATAGCGGGCGCTTCAGCTATTGGAGTGGGAACTGCTAATTTCACGGATCCTTATGCCTGCCCGACCATCATTGAAGATCTGCCTGAGCTTATGGATAAATACGGCATCGAAAGTCTTGAAAGCTTACGAAAAGAAGTTCGAGAGAATTTGCTTTAAAGTTACATTTTTACTTGACAATCCTGCTGTGAAATTATAGAATGAACTAAATATAACCTTTAAAGAAGTCCAGAGAGGCTACTAAGGTACATACGTTTGAATGGCAGATACTGCCACATTTTCGTGTAACCTTGCTCTCAGGCAAGGTTTTTCTATGTCTCTGAGCCTAATGTGAAGGTCGATTTGGATATAGGAGTACCTAGCAGATTTTTTTAAAGTTAAAAATTTAAAAGGAGATTTTCCCCTCATGCGTGAAGAACGGCCTATTATCGCCCTCGACTTTCCATCTTTTGACGATGTCAAAGATTTCTTGGAGCATTTTCCGGAAGATGAAAAACTCTATGTCAAAATCGGCATGGAATTCTTCTATGCCATTGGTCCAGAAATCGTTCATTATCTGAAAGGTCTTGGACACAGCATTTTCTTGGATCTGAAACTGCACGACATTCCCAATACGGTCCGCTCAGCCATGTCTGTCTTAGGTACTTTTGGTATTGACATGGTCACGGTCCATGCAGCAGGCGGTGTGGAGATGATGAGCGAAGCCAAGAAGGTCTTGGGGGATAAGGCTAAGTTGGTTGCGGTGACTCAGCTGACCTCGACCAGTGAGGAAGATATGCGTGATTGCCAAAACATCCAGACCACAGTTCAAGAGTCTGTTGTCAATTACGCTCGCAAGGCCAAAGAAGCCGGTTTGGATGGTGTCGTTTGTTCAGCTCAAGAGGTTGAACTAATAAAGGCGGCTACTGCAAATGACTTTCTCTGTGTAACGCCGGGTATTCGGCCAGCTGGATCAGAAATCGGCGACCAGAAACGGGTCATGACTCCGCAGGAAGCCCATCAAATCGGCAGTGACTATATTGTAGTAGGTCGTCCAATTATCCAAGCTGAAAATCCTTGGGATGCTTATCACGAGATCAAGAAGCAGTGGAATAGCTAGGCTAGGCAAAAACAAGAGATTCGAATTAAATCGTTATACGAAATTAACAGCATCATAAAATTTCAAATTTATAAGGAGCAAAAAATGACTTTAGCAAAAGAGATTGCGCGTGATTTATTGAAAATCAAAGCTGTGTATTTGAAGCCAGAAGAGCCTTTTACATGGGCGTCGGGCATCAAGTCACCTATATATACGGATAACCGAGTGACCTTGGCATATCCAGAGACTCGAACCTTGATTGAGGATGGTTTCGTTGAAAAGATTAGGGCGGAATTTCCAGATGTAGAAGTCATTGCTGGAACTGCGACAGCGGGTATTCCTCACGGAGCCATTATCGCTGATAAGATGAACCTGCCATTTGCCTATATCCGCAGCAAACCAAAAGATCACGGAGCAGGCAATCAAATCGAAGGCCGTGTAGCGCCTGGGCAGAAGATGGTTGTCATTGAGGACTTAATCTCGACTGGCGGTTCGGTCTTGGATGCTATAGCTGCCGCTAAACGTGAAGGTGCGGATGTGATTGGCGCAGCGGCTATCTTTACCTATGAGCTGCCAAAGGCAGAAAAGAACTTCAATGAAGCGGGTGTCAAATTGGTGACTTTATCTAACTACACTGAGCTAATTACCCTAGCTGAAGCAGAGGGTTATGTCAGCCCAGAGGGCTTGGCCTTGCTTGAAAAATTTAAGCATGACCAAGAAAATTGGCAGGCCTAGACCGAATAGAAATAAAATGATCTGACCTTTATTCAGGTCATTTTTCAGTAAAACGTCCTTCTCTTGCCTTTAAAAATGGCTTAAAGTCTCGGTGTTTGGTATAATAGAGCTATGTCTAAGATTTATCATCTATCCTTTTCGATATTACAGAAAGTGATGCTGATTACGGCTGTTCACTGGTTTCTGATTGCCATCTGGCATGTTGCAGAGCTGAATAGTATAGCTATGATTGCTTTTGCTGGCTTGGCTTATCTGGCCTATCGTTATCGGCATTTGCTAGAAAAAGCTTATCAATGGCTGATGAAGAATAAGCTTCTTATTATGCTAGCTGTCTTTATTTTTCAGCTGATTATGCTCTTTTCAGCAGAGCTTTTGATTAGGCGGGATGCAGCAGTAGTCTTTACAGGGGCTTTCAAAACTCTGAAAGAAAGCTCCATTTCCAGCTATCTGACCCGCAACCCTAATAATGTCTCGCTTTTTCTCTACGAGCGTTTTTTCTTTAATGTATTTGGGGAATCTGGTTTATGGGGCATGCAGGCCTTGAATATTGTTTATACTAACGTAACGGCGTTGATTCTCTATAAGGGTTGCCAAAAGTATTTTTCACAAAAGACTGCAGATGCTGTCTTTAGTCTTTATGTGCTTTTACTGGGCTTTTCTCCTTATTTCTTTTCAATGTATACGGATATTCCGCCCCTGCCTTTCATTAGTCTGCAAATTTTTCTAGTTCTGGGGTTGCTGAAGGGAGAGGAATCCAGCCGACAGCTGGTTTGGCGCAGGATTTTGCTTGGGCTAATGACTAGTCTAGCTTTCTTCTTTAGACCTACAGTAATGATTTTGCTACTAGCTGTCTTTGGAGTCCTCTTTTTCAAAAAGAACTGGAAGAAGTTCTTTCTGACACTAGTCGTTTTTGCTTGCAGTTTTGCGATTAGCTACTCCCCGCTGCATTACTGGTCCAAGCATCAGACGGAAGTGCCGATTATGGAGGGAGAGGGACTAGCAAAAGGTCCCCTGCTCTTTATCAATTTAGGTCTGACCTTCAATGGCCACAATCAGGAAGATATGAAAGAAGGGCTCTTGCAGTATATTGAGCCTGACAAGCAAGCTGATTACAACAACGGTATGTTTTCTAAGGAATATGTTATCAAGGAAATCAAGCGGCGCTTAAGTGACTATAATCCGTTGACTTTCGCTCATCATCTCTTCCACAAGCAGTCTCTGACTGTAGCAGAAGGAGATTTGGGTTGGCTCTACCGCAGTGTCGAAAATGAAAAGACGCCTTATATATCGCCTTTTTACCAAGATACGAAGAATAATCCTTTTACTCAGTTTGTCCGTGACTTCTTTCTGAATACTGACAAGTCAGAATTTGTCTATTTCTCGCTGTCCAAACAGGTGGTCTGGATTGTTATGGCAGCAGGACTTGTCTTTGCCCTTTGGAAATATCGCTTCAGTGATGAGCTGAATTTTCTAACCTTAGCTGTTTTTGGCGGTCTGCTCTTTTTGCAGATTTTCGAGGGAGGAAAGACGAGATACCTGATTCAGTTTTTGCCACAGATTTTGATTCTGTCTGCTGTGGGCTTATCTCAGTACCCACAAGCCCTAGGGAATTTTCGTTTTTGGACTAGAAAGAAGGAGTCTTTAGAATGAAAAGACCTGTTCCTATCTATGAACCGCTTTATAGCTTGAAGCCTATTGCAGACAATATCTGGATTGTCGACGGTGATTTGATTGAGATGGATGCGGTGCTGACAAATCTCCCCTTTTCCACCCGCATGACTGTCATCAAGTTAGCAAACGGCCAACTCTGGTGCCATTCACCAATCCAGCCAAATCAAGCATTGTTTGACCAGTTAGACGCTTTGGGACCAGTCGCACACCTTGTTTCACCTAATAAGATTCACTATGCTTATATAGCTGACTGGAAGAAGCGATATCCCGAGGCAATTGCTTGGTCTAGCCCAGGAGTTGAGGAGAGAGCAGCCAAGCAGAAAATCCCAGTCTCTTTTAATGAAAAGCTGACGGATGAGGCTCCTGAAGCTTGGGCAGACCAGATAGAACAGTTGGTTTTCAAGGGAAGTACTTATATTGAGGAAGTTGTCTTTTTTCATAAAAACAGTCAAACCTTGATTTTGACAGATTTGATTGAGAATTTTGAAACAGAGCGTTTTCCAAGTCAGCTTCGCAGCAAGGCTTATAAATTGGTTCGTGTTGCAGCTCCGGATGGACAGACACCTATTGACTACCGTATGACTTTT
This sequence comes from Streptococcus sanguinis, assembly GCA_015264985.1. Taxonomy (GTDB): domain Bacteria; phylum Bacillota; class Bacilli; order Lactobacillales; family Streptococcaceae; genus Streptococcus; species Streptococcus sanguinis_S. The sequence goes on from JABZYU010000050.1 coordinate 8,933, forward strand.
ATCGGTCATCAAAAAGAAGCCAAAGAATGTCTAGAGCAGATGCTGGCTTGGCAACCGGAGAAAATCATACTAGCCCACGGTTCTTGTTTTCTGGAAAATGGCAGAGCAGAACTCAGAAGAGCACTTAGGTGGATTAGGTAAGAGAATTTTATCGTAGGAAATAAGAGGAGACATATATGCAGCATTCAGCTTGGCACGCTTTGATTAAGGAGCAGCTGCCGGAAGGTTATTTTGCAAAAATCAATCATTTTTTAGACGAAGTGTATGCTTCAGGGACCATTTACCCACCTCGAGAAAAGGTTTTTAATGCGATTCAGACGACAGATTTAGCAGATGTTAAGGTGGTTATTTTAGGGCAGGATCCCTACCACGGACCAAGACAGGCACAAGGCTTGAGTTTCTCTGTGCCTGATGACATTCCAGCTCCGCCTTCTTTGCAGAATATTCTCAAAGAACTGGCAGACGATATCGGAGTGAAGGAGTCGCATGATTTGACTTCCTGGGCTCAGCAAGGTGTTCTATTGCTCAATGCGGGGCTGACTGTGCCTGCTGGCCAGGCCAATGCGCATGCCGGTTTAATCTGGGAGCCTTTTACAGATGCTATTATCAAAGTAGTCAATGAAAAGTCTGATCCAGTTGTCTTTATCCTATGGGGTTCTTACGCCCGCAAGAAAAAAGCCCTGATAAGCAATTCCCAACATTTGGTAATCGAGTCAGCTCACCCAAGTCCGCTGTCTGCTTACCGTGGCTTCTTTGGCAGCAAACCTTTTTCACGTACCAATGATTTCTTAGTGACTAAGGGCTTGGAACCTATTGATTGGTTAGCTTAGGAGGTAGTATGGTTCAGTTAGCGACGATTTGTTATATCGATAATGGCCGGGAGTTTCTCATGCTGCACCGCAACAAAAAGCCCAATGATGTCCATGCTGGGAAGTGGATTGGTGTCGGTGGAAAGCTAGAGCGAGGAGAAACCCCGCAGGAATGTGCTGCACGCGAGATTCTAGAGGAAACAGGTCTAAAGGCAAAGCCTGTTCTCAAAGGCGTTATCACTTTTCCAGAGTTTACTCCCGACTTGGACTGGTACACCTATGTCTTCAAGGTGACTGAATTTGAGGGGGAACTGATTGACTGTAACGAAGGGACTTTGGAATGGGTGCCCTATGACCAGGTTTTATCAAAACCAACTTGGGAAGGCGATCATACCTTTGTTGAGTGGCTTTTAGAAGACAAGCCTTTCTTTTCAGCAAAGTTTGTTTATGACGGGGATAAGCTGTTGGATACGCAGGTGGACTTTTACGAATAAGGAGATAAGACGATGTTATTAATCAAAAACGGACGAGTTATGGATCCTAAGACTGGTTTTGACCAAATTACTGACCTTTTGGTTGAGGGGAAGAAAATTGTCAAAATCGGTCAAGATTTGCAGGCTGAGGGCGCAAAAGTTATTGATGCCAATGGTTTGGTTGTGGCTCCTGGTTTGGTGGATATACACGTTCACTTTAGGGAGCCGGGCCAGACTCATAAGGAAGATATTCATACGGGGGCTTTGGCAGCAGCAGCAGGTGGCTTTACGACAGTTGTTATGATGGCCAATACCAATCCTACCATTTCAACGGTTGAAACCCTGAAAGAAGTACTGGAGTCGGCTAGTCGCGAAAAAATCCATATCAAGTCAGTCGCGACGATTACAGAGAATTTTGATGGGCAGCATCTGACAGATTTCCAAGGTCTCTTGGCAGCTGGTGCAGTAGGTTTTTCTGATGACGGTATTCCGCTGACCAATGCAGGCATTGTCCGCAAGGCGCTCGTAGAAGCGCGTAAAAATGACACCTTTATCAGTTTGCACGAGGAAGATCCTAATCTCAACGGCATACTTGGTTTCAATGAGCATATCGCTAAAGAGCATTTTCATATCTGCGGAGCAACAGGTGTGGCAGAGTACAGCATGATTGCACGCGATGTTATGATTGCTTATGATGCAAAGGCTCATGTACATATCCAGCATTTGTCCAAGGCTGAGAGTGTAAAGGTGGTCGAATTCGCTCAGAAGCTAGGCGCTCAAGTCACAGCTGAAGCAGCACCTCAGCACTTCTCTAAGACAGAAGCTCTGCTATTGACTAAGGGCAGCAATGCTAAAATGAATCCGCCTCTGCGCTTAGAATCGGACCGGCTAGCGGTTATCGAAGGGCTCAAGTCTGGTGTCATTTCTGTCATTGCGACGGACCATGCTCCACATCATGCTGACGAGAAAAATGTAGCCGATATCACTCAGGCGCCTTCTGGCATGACTGGGCTTGAAACTTCGCTTTCTCTGGGACTGACCTACTTGGTTGAGGCTGGTCATCTGAGCTTGATGGAACTTTTAGAAAAAATGACTCTTAATCCAGCTCAGTTGTATGGTTTTGATGCTGGCTTCATCGCTCAGGATGGTCCAGCCGATTTGACTATATTTGACCCAGAAGCAGATAGACTTGTGACTGATCATTTTGCCTCCAAAGCAGCTAATTCACCTTTCGTTGGTGAAAATCTCAAAGGTCAAGTGAAGTTTACCATCTGTGATGGGGAAGTTGTCTTTGAAGGATAATGCAGATTAGACTCTGATGAATTTCAGGGTCTTTTTTAACACAGAAAACTTTCCAGAAATTTTCTGAAAATACGAATGTTTGTTGAAATATTAAGGATATAGTTCCTTTTTAAACCAAAAAGAGGTATAATATAACAAAATACTAAAGAGGAGTGTTCTTTATATGAAGAAGAAATTTTTCATCTTACCTGTTCTATCAACAGTGCTTTTGGCACCTGCTTTCTTGGCGCATCAAGTCTCTGCGGAAGAGGCTCAGGCTAATCCAGATCCGGCAACGACTGAGTTGACCAGTCAGCCAGCTGCTGAGACAGCTTCTGCTGTGCAACCAACTGCTCCAGTAGCTTCAGCAGAAGAAAAACCAGCATCAGATAGTCAGAATGCAGCTGCTCCGGCTGGTCCAGCTGCGACAGAAGCCGCTGCAGCACCAGCCCAGTCTGAAAATCTACCAGAGGCTACGATTCTCCATACCAACGATGTTCACGGTCGCATCGTAGAAGAAAAAGGCGTTATCGGTGATGCCAAGCTGGCTACTGTTATCAAGGAAGAGCGCGCTAAAAATCCTAAAGTGCTAGTTGTGGATGCGGGTGATGCCTTCCAAGGGCTGCCAATTTCCAATAGCTCAAAAGGGGAAGAACGTGCGAAAATCCTCAATGAGATTGGCTACGATGCTATGGCAGTCGGTAACCATGAGTTTGACTTTGGTCTGGATGAGGCAAAGAAATACAAGGAAATTCTTAAATTCCCACTCCTCAGTTCTAACACCTATGCCAATAATGCTCGAGTTTTCCAAGCATCTACCATTGTGGACAAGGACCCAGCGGTTGAGGGAGATGAGTTTGTAGTAATTGGTGTGACAACCCCTGAAACTGCTACAAAAACTCACCCTAAAAACATCCAAGGTGTGACCTTCACTGATCCAATCACAGAGGTTAATCGGGTTATTGACGAAATCGAAGCACGCGCAGCGGCAGAAGGAAAGAACTACAAAAACTACGTTGTTCTAGCTCACTTGGGTGTTGACACGACCACACCGAATGAGTGGCGCGGTTCAACCTTGGCTGAAGCACTTTCTAAAAATCCTAAGCTCAAAGGTAAGCGCGTAACCGTTATTGACGGCCACTCTCACACAGTAGAGTCTACGACTTATGGTGATAATGTAACTTACAACCAGACCGGTAGCTACCTGCACAACATCGGAAAAGTGACTTTCAAGGCCAATCAACTGCTAGGCAATCCTCAGCAAATCTCTGCTGAAACAGCTAAAAAAGTCACTCCAGACCCAGTTGTAGCAGACATGGTCAGCAAGATTAAAGCTAAGTACGACTCAGATAATGCCAAGGTTATCGTTGCAAACAGCCCAGTAGAGCTTAATGGCGACCGTGAAAATGTCCGCGTTCGCGAAACCAATCTGGGCAATGTTGTAGCTGATGCTCTCTATGATTATGGTCAAACTGGCTTTGCCAATAAAACAGACTTGGCTGTTACTAACGGAGGCGGACTGCGCGAAACTATTGCTAAAGACAAGCCAATCACCAAGGGAAATGTTATCGCCGTATTGCCTTTTGGGAATACTATTTCGCAAATCAAGGTAACAGGTCAAAATATCGCAGATATGTTTGCCAAATCTCTAGGCTCTATTCTTCAGGAAAAAGACGGCAAGCCTGTGCTGGATGAGAACGGACAACCCTTGCTAGAGCCAAGCGGTGGCTACCTGCAAATCTCTGGTGCTAAAGTCTACTACGACACCACTCTGCCAGCTAATCAGCGTGTCCTCCACATCGAGATTAAGAATAAAGAAACTGGTGTATATGAGCCTCTTGATCCAAATAAAACTTACTATCTGACGACCAATGACTTCCTGGCTGCTGGTGGTGACGGCTATACCATGCTGGGTGGCCCTCGCGAGGAAGGACCATCTATGGATGTGGCTTTCGCAGACTATCTTGCAAAAGCTGATTTGACAGCCTATGCAATTATCAATCCAAACTCACGTGCTATCTCTATTTCATCCACTAAAGATACAGACGGTGATGGCTACACTGATATTGAAGAAATCAAGCAAGGAACGGATCCGGCTAATGCAGCTTCCTACCCAGCTGGTGCCAAAGCAGCTGATCCTGCAAAACAGGCAGCTCCAATGGCCAACACGCCAAATCAAACTAAGCAAGTACCTGTCAATGTTGCCAAGACCTTCACTAAGGACCCTGCAGCTAAAGAACTGCCACAAACAGGCAGTGAATCAGCAGTTGCCTTGAGCCTAGTTGGTATGGTTTTAGGATTCTTTGGATTGGCAGGAATCAAGAAAAGTCACAAAGAAGACTAGTTAGAAGACACAATAAAACGGAAGTTGTTCACTTCCGTTTTATTTCTTAGCCTCAGGATTTTGATGTGTAATATTCAAGCCCCAAGGGATTAAATTTTCTTTTTTCTGTTTGATACGTTGGATATTGTCCTTGTGCCGGAGGATAATAATCAAAGCCAGCGCAATGATAATCAGAGTGAAGAAGAGGTCATAGCTGGTCAGTATAAAGCCGACTAGAGGAAAGAGCAGCGCCGACAGGATAGCGATGACTGCTGAGAGCACACTTGCCAGAGAAATCATACTTCCTAGATAGAGGATGCTGGCAAAGATGACAAGCAGATAGACAAAGAAGGCAGGTGAGAAGCCCAGAACAACCCCTGCACTGGTTGCCACTGCCTTGCCGCCCTTAAAGCCAGCAAAGATAGGAAAGGTATGGCCAATCACAGCCAAGAGGCCAAAGACAAGCGGCGAAACTCCCTCAATATGCAAAAAGAAAGGCAGCAGGGTCGCTGCAGTTCCTTTGAGAAAGTCGATAGCAA
>JABZYU010000051.1:0-14301 GCA_015264985.1 Streptococcus sanguinis
GTGTGAAAGGATGGTGCATGGCTTGATAGCGATTTTGGTCTTCATTCCACTCCAGCAGCGGCCAATCCACAACCCAGAGGAAATGAAGCAGACTCGGGTCAATCAAATCTAAAGCTTTTGCGACTTCTATACGCAGATGTCCCAAAGCTTCCTGAGCCCGACGCTTCTTAGCCATGACTAGCAGAATCAAATCTCCATCCTTGGCCTCAAAACGTTCCAGCAACTCCTGACTTTCAGCTTCAAAGGTACTAGCCAAATCACCAACTAACTGGCCATTTCCAACCTTTAGACTGGCGAAACGACTGCAGCCAAATTCCTTCATTTCCTGATAGTAGTGACTCAGCTGTTTCTTGCTAAAAGCACTAGCCGCATCTGGCACACAGATTCCCATGACTTCCTCTTGGCTATCCAAGGCTTTCTTGATAAGAAGCGATTCATTGGACTGGCATAAATCCGTCAAATTCTTCAGCTCTAAACCAAAGCGTGTATCTGGCTTATCAGAGCCGAAGCGGCTCATAGCCTCATCATAGCTGATAGTCGGAAAATCTTCTGTTAACTCTAAACCATGAGTTTTCTTGACAACAGCCTTGAGCATAGCTTCAACCAAAGCTCGGATTTCTTCTTCGCTTGCAAAACTCAACTCCAAGTCCACCTGGGTAAACTCTGGCTGACGATCTCCCCGCAAATCTTCGTCGCGGAAACAACGAACAATCTGATAGTAGCGCTCTAGGCCAGCTCCCATCAGCAACTGCTTGAGCATCTGCGGGCTCTGTGGCAAGGCGTAGAACTGATTTTTAAAGACCCGACTAGGCACCAAGAAATCTCTAGCCCCTTCTGGTGTTGACTTGGTCAGATAAGGCGTCTCCACTTCCAAAAAGTCCAAACCGTTCAAATATTCCCGAATGGTTGAGGTGACCTGGTGACGTAGTTTGAGGTTATGTGTCATCTTCTCACGGCGCAAGTCCAGGTAGCGGTATTTCTGACGCAGGTCTTCCCCAGTATGGGCATGCTGGTCCAGCTCAAAAGGCAATGCCTTGCTGCTAGCAATGACTTCAATCTTTTCAGCTCTCAGCTCAACCTGACCAGACTTGATGGACTTGTTGACAAAACGCTCTTCCCGCTGAACGACTTGTCCTGTCACTGCAATAACATCCTCTTTGCCAATGTCTTCCAGCTTGGCAAAATCTTCAATCTCACCGCCAACGAAGACCTGAAGCAAGCCCTCGCGGTCCCGCAACTCAATAAAGGCTAGTTTGCCGTGATTGCGGATATTGGCTACCCAGCCAGTCGCGGTCATGGTCTGTCCGACTTGCTCTAAACCATAGTTTCCGATAAAAATTTCTTTCATGTTCTTTCCCTCTCAAATCAATTTGTAGCTCCGCCCTGTTGTTCAGGATATTTACCGCAGTTTTCCATCGTCTTCACCTGACCTACTGCAAAATAAAAAGCTTTCGTCTCTAAAACAGACGAAAGCCGTGGTACCACTGTTATTCGCTGCCCTAAAAGGCAGCCTCTGAGCTCGTAACGTGAGCGACGTTTGTGCTTAATCACACAAAAGATTACGAAACATGTTCTTCGGTTTTTGCTTTCTTGGTGCTGCTCTCAGCTATCAGCACTCTCTGTACAAGTCAGCAAGCCTACTCTGCTTCTCTTTTACTCTTAAATTGTATCTATTATAGTCGAACCCAGGACATTTTGCAAGTGGTTTAAGGCAAATTTGTGATTTTCCTCTGACAGAGAAGCCACTGCCGGCTCTACCACCTGAATCTGATAACCAAGATTATAGGCATCAATCGCTGTATGCAAGACGCAAATATCCGTCAAGACTCCAGTCAAAATGACTGTATCTACCTTTCTTTCTCGCAATCGAATATCTAAATCTGTACCGGAAAAAGCAGAATAATGACGCTTATCCATCCAAAAGATCCGAGAGTCTGCTTGATGCTTCTCATAAAAATCAGCCAAAGGACCATAAAGATTGCGACCGCTAGTCCCTTTTATGTTATGAGGCGGGAACAGCTTGCTCTCAGGGTGAAAGGCATCATTCTCATCATGGGCATCAATAGCAAAGAAGATATAATCTCCTCGCTCAAAAGCCGACTTTGTTACTTGAGCAATGGCTTCAGAAATCGCCTGAGCTGGCGCTCCTGCTGTCAACTTGCCCTCATCTGCGACAAAATCAACTGTATAATCAATAGAAATCAGTGCTTTAGCCATTAGTAGTCCCTCTTTTTAATTTCATCAAAGACATCCGGAATCAGGACTTTCAGATAAGTTCCCTTCATTCCCAGTGAGCGGCTTTCAATAATCCCAGCACTTTCCAGCTTGCGCAAGGCATTAACAATCACTGAGCGGGTAATGCCGATGCGGTCTGCAATGACAGATGCTGTCAGCTGGCCTTCATTGCCATTCAGCTCGCCCAGAATAGCTGAAACAGCTCTCAGTTCTGAGTAAGACAGGGTATTGACTGCCATGGTCACTGCTGTCCGGCGGCGGATATTTTTCTCATCCTCTTCCCGCTGGAAGTTAAGCAGCTGGATACCAACCACTGTGCTGGCAATCTCAATCAAAATCAGATCATCGTCCGCAAATTCCTTGTCATTGCGCCAGATAATCAATGAACCCAGACGAATCCCTGACACATGAATAGGAGCAATGGTGGTCAGCCCATCCGGAAACTCATCCTTGGTCTCCACTGGGAAAATCGTCAAATCATGTGCAACCGGCAGATTAGCCTCTGTTTCATAGACCAGATTAGCTTCGTGAACGTATTCCTCTGGGAAATTCTTATCCTGGAAAAAAGCTTCCACACGGTCATTATTGGTCTTGTAGCGCATGAAATAGCCTAAAAGACGACCCTTGCTGTTGATAATGCAGGCATTGCAGTGGATAATATCAGCCAACTGACGCGTAATAGCATTGTAGGGCAGTTCTTCCTGCATCTGCTCCTCCGAGCGCTTCAAAATAGACGTAATTTTTCGTGTTTTTTCTAGTAAATTGGCCATGTTTTTACCTCATATTTATTAGCTTCATTGTAACATAAAAGCAGTAAAATTTCAATAATTATCTGAAAATTTTTTATTGAAAAACAATTACATACAATTCGATAAAATAAAGAATTTTTCAAGTATATGACTTGATATGTCAAGTTATATTAAACAAAAAACAGTCAAGAATTTGACTGTTTTTGATTGCTTTTGTTCTTTCTAATCAAGAGAACGTTTCTTGTAGAACAATTTCATAGCCATGAGCAGAAGCATTTGGCCTGCTAGAAGAAACCAAGAAGAGTTTTCCCCTGTCTTAGGCAAGGCATGACCTGAAGCAGCTGTCTGCTTATGATTTCCAGAGCTAGCACTTCCAGCATTTCCAGTAGTTCCAAGAGCTGTATGCTGAGGATCTCCTACTTGTCCAGCAAGCGGAGAGCGAGCGAAACGCTCCTCTGTGTGAGCCAAAACAGATTGGTAATAGCGAATATCTTCTTCCTTATTTTGCTCAGCATAAGTTTGAGCTAGCAAGTCGTATGTTGCCTTAGCTTGTGCTTGAACTGCAGTTAAAACTGCTACTTTTGCTTCTTGATCTGTTTGGGCTGTAAGAGCCGCTTGGTAAGCAGCCTGAGCTGCGGCTAGTTTAGTTTTAGCTTGTTCCAAGTTTTCTTCTGCATTTTCAAGATTTGACAATGACTCTTTAGCCATTTGCAAAGCTGCTTCAGCATCTGTAACAGCTTTTTCAAGAGTAGTCTTTCTTTCTTTTGCTGCATTCAAAGCTGCATCTAGCTGAGCCAACTTATCTGATTCAGTTTTTAGAGCTTCTTGAGCTGCAGCAACTGTCGCTTGAACAGCAGTCAGAGATTCTTGGGCCTGAGTTAATTTTTCTGCTTTAGTCTTGTCATCCAAGTTTGAGTTTTGCAGGGCTGCTTGTGCTGCTGCCAAAGCCGCTTGATCAGCTGCCAACTTCTCTTGAGCTGCAGCAAGAGCTGCTTGAGCCTGAGCAGTTGCTGACTCACCTGCTTGAGCTTGTGCCTGAGCCAGTTGCTGATTGGCTTGCTCTAAGGCTGTGGCCTTCCGATTGTAAGTGGTTTGAGCAACTCCCTTAGACGCCAGAGCCAGTTGATTAGCCTTGAAGGCAGCGTCATAGGCAGTTTGAGCCTTAGCTACTTCCTGCGGATCTACTTTTGCTGTTGCAGCTTTGCCTGTAATCGGGCTGGCATTGAAGTTCTTTTTGCTGGCATATTTGACCTGATCTTCTGACACCATAGTGAAATGAGCCATAGTGATGTCGCTTTCCATTGAGAAATCAACACCCAGATAGTTTTTCTGACGACCAGTATTGAGACCAGAGATAGAGGTAGCATGTAGCCATTCATAGCCATTAAACATGAATTCAACAACGGAATCATAGATTCGTCTCTTCATTTCAGCCACACTCATTTGGCCAGCTTTTTCTCTCCAAATATAAGCGTTTTCATAATACTGGAGACCTTTGCTCTCTTGCTCAGCACTTGTGGTCATTAAACCATATTCACGCGCTACGCGGTTAATTGCTTTAGCATCGTGATGGTATTTCTCCATCAAATCCCAGTTCCAGTTGTCTTTGCGATATTCTGTTGCCACCTTATCAGCGAAATCAATTGAAGACGGTGTTACAACTACTTCGCCTGTTCCCATCTGAGCACGCAGCTGGTTGATGAGTTCTGAAGCAAACTGTGAAAGTTCCTGACGAACATTCTGTGGAATATTGTTGGTATCAATCAAAGCTTTGCTATCTGTAGGATCTGCTACATAACGATTGAGAGCCTTAGCACTGGCATTCAGTGCAGCCAGTCTATTTTGAATCTCATTAGTTTTTTGCTCTGATAAATTCGGTGCAATTAGCTCTCTCAAGGCTGCAATGTATTCCGGAGTCATTGACACACGGTTTTTATTGCTAGAAGCTTCAGTAGTAATTTTTCCAGCTTGAGCCTTTTGCAAAGCCTGTTGAGCTTGGTTCAGATCTGACTGAGTCTTCTCTGCTGCAGCAGTTTTTTCCTGCAAGTTCTTTTGAGAAGCATCACGAGCCGTCTTAGCCTGAGTCTGGTTGGTCTGAGCTTTTGCAACCTCAGCCTGCTTCTGACTGTCAGTCTGACGAGCTGTAGCTACTTTTGCTTGAGCTGTTTCAACAGCAGACTGGTCAGCTGCCACCTTGTCTTGGGCTGCTTTCACATTTTTTTCTGCTTTAGCTGTAGCGTCCCCACTTAGATTAGCCTGAGCTTCCTTCACGTCATTTTGAGCTTTAGCAAGGCGTCCTTCTTGAGTTTTCGCTTGCTCTTGAGCTTCTTTAGTCTTGGCTGCCTGAGTATCGCGCTCAGCTTCAGCCGCCTTAGTTGCTTGGTCAGTTTTAGCCAGTTCTGACTTATTGCTGTCCACTTGAGCTTTTTGATTGCTCTCTTCTTGCCTAGCTGTTTCAATAGCTTCCGGACCAGCTTTATCAGCTGCCTCCTGTGCCCGGTTAGCTTCAGCTTGTGCTTGCTCGACCTGACTTTGAGCCGCAGCAGTATTTGCCTGAGCTTGAGCCAAATCAGCTTTCCCTTGTGCAACATTGCTGTCGGCTTCTTGTACAAGAGCCTGAGCAGCGTCTACCTGTTCTTTCGAAACAGATTCATCCTTCTGTATGTTTTCTGCCTGTGGTTGGCTTTGACTAACGGGCGCATCAGAATAAGACTGATTATCAACTAATTGATCAGCCTGAACTCCTTCTGCGAGCACCAAAGACAATGCCGCTGCACTGACAGAAAAAGCACTAAGTGTCTTTTTCATTGTCAATATAATCTCCTCCACTTTTTCATCATTGTTAAAAACATTGACAAACACATTCTATCATGTTTGTCTTCTAGAAGGAAGACGCTAACACATTTTTTTAAGCATTTTTGGACAGATACATAAAAAATGTTGGACAAACTCCTAAAAAATGTCGGTAAAACCGCCTATAATTTTTACCAATCGACCTCAAATTCAATTTCCAGAGCATCTTAATTTTTTTATTTTTGCAATTCAAAGACAGCCATTGAACTAAAAAATATGTAAAATAGATAAGAAAAAGGCCGGAATATTTTCCGGCCTTTTTGTAGCATCCGCTTATTAACGGCGATATTGGCGCAAGAAGCGCGTCATTTTTTCTTGGATTTGAGCTAGCTCATCTACTCGAGGCAGATAAACGATTCGGAAATGATCTGGGTCCTTCCAGTTAAAGCCTCGTCCATGGACAAGAAGGACTTTCTCCTGCTTGAGGAAATTGAGCACAAACTGCTCATCATCGTCGATGCGATACATGTTCCGGTCAATTTTCGGGAAAATATAGAGGCCAGCTTTAGGCTTAACAGCTGACAGCCCCGGGATGTCCTGAATAGCCTGATAGATGAAATTACGCTGTTCATAGATACGGCCACCTGGCAAAAGCAGTTCATCCACAGATTGGTGACCGCCAAGTGAGGTTTGGACGACTTGCTGAGCCAAGACATTGGAGCACAGGCGCATGTTGGAGAGCATGTTTAACCCTTCGATATACCCCTTAACATGGTGCTTAGGTCCAGATAATACCATCCAGCCAACACGGAAGCCTGCGATTCGGTGCGACTTAGAAAGACCATTCATACTGACACAGAAGATATCAGGAGCCAGACTAGCTACAGACGTATGGACATTGCCGTCCATCACCATGCGGTCATAAATTTCATCCGCAAAGATAATGAGATTGTTCTGGCGAGCAATTTCCACAATTTCCAGCAGCAGTTCCTTAGGGTAAAGTGCTCCTGTTGGATTATTAGGGTTGATGATAATGATAGCTTTGGTATTAGATGTGATTTTTGACTTGATATCGTCAATATCTGGATACCATTCTGACTGCTCATCACAAACATAGTGAACAGCATTCCCACCAGCCAGACTGACTGCAGCCGTCCAGAGTGGGTAGTCTGGCATCGGTACCAGCACCTCGTCCCCGTCATCCAGCAATCCCTGCATGGACATGACAATCAGCTCGCTGACACCATTTCCCAGATAAATGTCATCAATATCTACATTAGGAAAATTCTTAAGCTGGCAATATTGCATAATGGCCTTACGGGCTGAAAAAATTCCCTTGGAGTCAGAGTAGCCCTCACTGTCACGCGCATTCATAATCAAATCATGAATGACCTCATCCGGAGCGGTAAAACCAAATTCAGCCGGATTCCCTGTATTGAGGCGGAGAATCTTTTCACCATTGGCCCGCATGCGCATAGCTTCATCCAAAACCGGACCGCGAATATCATAGGCAACATGTTCCAGCTTGCTGGACTTGTCAAATTCTTTCATTCTTATTTTTCCTCTATTCATCAGAATGTTATCATTATACCACCAGAAAAAGCGATTGACAACAAAAAAATAAGCTCACTTTTCACGCGATTATGAAGCGATTTATAAGATAAAGAGCACTATTCCTTTTCTAACCCCTCAAAGTAAAGGAATCTTTTTCTGCTTGCAATTTTCTGACAGCATTTCCATTTTATCTTTACTTTTTTTCTGAAAAGGGTTACAATAGAAACAAGAAAATAGTTGCAAATCACTCGGACGTTATGGACTGATTGATTTTTGGTCAGCCCAATCATTCTGTGAATGATGCGACGTCCTTTGCCGACCATTTTAAAAGGAGGTAGCTCTATGACTCAGAAATATGAAAACATTATGGTTGCTGTAGATGGTTCTCACGAATCCGAACTAGCTTTTGAAAAAGGTGTTAACGTAGCTCTCCGAAACGGCTCTCGTCTCACTATCGCCCACGTCATTGACACCCGGGCTTTGCAAAGTGTCTCAACCTTTGATGCAGATGTCTACGAGGACTTGCAGGAAGATGCCAAAAAGCTGACAGCTGAGTTGAAAGAAAAGGCTCAAAAATCCGGTATCAAATATGTTGACATTGTCATTGAGATGGGCAATCCTAAGACTCTCTTGGCTACAGATATCCCAGAAGAGCACAAGGTAGATCTGATTATGGTTGGTGCTACCGGTCTCAATGCCTTTGAACGGCTGCTAGTCGGTTCTTCCTCCGAATATATCCTGCGCCACGCCAAGGTTGACTTGCTGGTGGTCAGAGACCCAGAAAAGACTTTATAAAAACTAGAGCAGTTCAATGACTGCTCTAGTTTTTCGTTTATGCGAGGTATTTTTATCTATCTTAATCTGTATTCCATTTCTGAAGACTTCGTTTACATTTTGCAAATATTTTTTAGAATTAGACTGTAAATTATTAAATTGATTTCCATGTTTGAAAAAATAATTTATATACTCACCACCCATTTTCGTGATAAAATTTATCAACTATCCCCAGTCGTAATCAGAAATAGCTGAACTATTTTTTGTTTCTCTTAAGTCAATCCCTAATTTTCTTAATGCGGCTAAGGACATATGCTCCAAACAAATTGGACCTAAAACTGAATCTTCCATCGAAAGTCTGACTGAAATTTCTTTTAGTTTATTTATAACATCAACATCACAGATATCACTATCAACGACTTCTCTTATTATGTGATAAGACACAATTGGATTTAAATCTATATTATTTATTAAATCATTATTTTTATAGGCTTTAGTTTTAATTTTTTTAAGAATATTCACCATTAAATTATTTTGTTACTGTTCCAGCAAATAATCAGCAATTGTTTTCGTTGAATCTGATATGACTTCATTAACTGTTTTTCTTGTTCCAAAGTCGTTATGCCAATAATGAATATCTGATAAACCACCGCGTGGTGGAAAAAGTTCTTGATAAAGAGTAAATTTTTCCCTTGTACTTAGCTCGTCATTGGTATTCAAAGATTTTTTTAAATATTTTAAATCCTCTACTTGCGGATGAACGTTTTTAATCTTATATCTGTCAATTATTGATAACAAATCATCAATTGCTTTTAAAACTGTTTCTAACATACTATCTTCCTCCTCAATGAATTATTGGCCATGAATCTATGACCTCCACACCATCTAAATTCCATGGTGAATCAATGAAAATTTGTTCTTTATTGAGCCCACCTTGATAAATTCCTCCCTGACTCCCTACAGGACCGTCATAGATAGTAGTTCCTTTAGGAATCTTTATTTTATAGACTTTATCAATTGCAGACTGACCACTATACGAACCATCAGGGTTTGTCCAGATATCTTTCACTGCTGTATCAATCCTCACCTGTGCTCTGGACTGAGGTGCTTCTCTAGTAAACCATTGTCCTAAAGGATTATCAGCATTACCTGCTCTATAAAATATTGTATCTTCTGAAAGTACGGTTTTATTATATCGACCTCCATAGAAATTTCGATTTGGCGTTGTAGAAAATTCAGATAATGGACCGGGATTGGTATATGAATTATATTCATACGAATACAAATCCACATATTTAGATTGAATATTGTTCATCGACGGCAATTCCGGAGTCCAATTCTTTGATGGAAGTTGAGGACCAACCACCGGCTGACTCCCCACACTCGAATTTCTCACCGCATCCTTAATCTGATAATACTCATTAATCTGGGCATCGGCCCTTTGTGTTTGTATATCCTTATTATAAGCCCGAGTACTCCAAGCTGCTGTTCCTACCATTAGGAAGTCATAACCCGCTTTTATACTCGGAGCGTACTTGGTATAGTTTGTGGCATAATTTAGGAGTTCCTCATCAACCTCTTTGCCTGTGACTGGATCAAGGCCCGTTTCAGCTATATACTCAAAACGCTTTTGCTCAAAGTTAGGATCGTGTTTGCTGATAGGATTTTGGCTATCCAATTCTTGATAGCGAGCAGCCAGATATATATCATTCGCCTCATCTGTTTCGGATGAATAATAGTTATGATCTAGAATCGGAGCTATAGGACTAAATTTTAATCCAGGATAATATTCTTCCAGCTCCTTCTGGTTCATTCGGTCAATCTTTGCTTTGAAAAAGGGATCCACTTTCTGCAAAGTATACTTACTAACATTGGTTTCCCGAGGCAAGTCTTTTACTTCTTCGTACCTCTTAACAACGGCTTTTTCAAGTTTAATCCTATATTCAGTCTTGTTTGGCTTATAGTATGGACTGTTTAAATCGCCACTCTCTTTTGCTGAAATAATTTCAGAATAATTATGAAGCAAATCATCATAATCCATCTCTGCGATTCTATCAAACTCTGTCTTCTTGGCATTTTGTCTCTTTACTTCTTCAATCATCTCCTGCCGCTTAGTCCATCCGGTATTGATGGTACCTTTCCAGCTGAGATCAGCATCTCGTCGCGGAGGGAGGTAAGTCTGAGTAGATGCATCCCAGCTCTGAGCTGCCTGAGATAGGCCGGTAGATGCGGCTGCTAAATACGTTTCAGCTTCAGCGAAGATAGTTGGCGAACTCTCATTAAAAGCAAGCAAATTATCCAAAATTTCTTGGAAGACTTGCCTAGCACTTTCTGCAACAGTGATGGAAGCACTGAAATCCACAATAGACATACCCTTATTATTTGCATAGAGTTGCGATTTGCGTTCCAACTCTGCCAGTTGCTGTTCTGCAAAACGAATTTTCTCTTCCAGTTCTGATTGACGCCAGCTCTTACCGTCTACTTCTGCCGTGTAGTTACTGACAAAATTTTGACAAGCTAAGGCTATCGCTTCCTGATAGAGAATGACTCCCTGAACAATCGGGATGACCGTTCCGACAACATGATTCTTGGCAGAATCATACGCTTTACCTTTTAGTTCATCCTCATTATGAAAAGCTGATAAAACACTTATTAATTTAAGATTCTGCCCCAAACATTGTTCAACTGCTCTTCCAAGGCTTTCTGCCTGCGTTCGAGCAGCTTCTAAATACATATCAATACTCATCCTTACTCCTCGCCAGCTAAGGCACGCTTCTCTTTGTAGACTTCTTCTAGTTGATTTTCTGCGTTTTGATGATCTTTCCGCAATTTTTGTATCTGATCCTCTATATCTAGTTTTAGCTGTCTGCTTCAATGAGAAAAATCTAGCTGATAATCTACTATCTTACTGTAATATCGGCTTCCTTCGAAATCATAAGACAAATCATGAAACCATGTCCCCATAGAATCCAACTGACATAATACATCTTCTTCTTGAGTTTTTGCCTTTCCCAACTTTTGATAGAGTTCCCATTCATGATCAGCAAGCCTCCGCTCCTTGGCCAACAAGGCAGTCCATAGCTTATCTTCCTGCATTGATTATTCCTCCAAAGCAGTCAAGGTATTCAGACCTAAATCTTTTTTAGTGACTGTCGGTTCCTTTTTAGGCGGTAAATAGTTAGTAGTCAGACTTTGACGAATCATAGCATCCTTATCCTCAAACTCTGCTGCTACACTATGAACATTCTGAATAATACTTGTAATGTGTGCCCCGAGCTGCCCTTGTAGGTTCTCAACATTTGAAATCCCTGCAGTTGCATTAGAATTTCCAGCAACAGTTGTCTGCGAATCTCGAGTAATAGCCATCATCTGCAGGAAATTTGCATCTCCGATTGCCGTCGCATGTCGGGCAGCTGTTGATAGGTCGCTCTTAACTTGGTATTGACCCATCCGTCCTCTCCTCTACATTTTTTCTTATTGTACCATAAAATAAAAAAAGAGCAAAAAATTTCTGCTCTCCAAACATTTATTCTTTGTTTTCTTCTTTCTGCTCTAAGGTACGCTGGTAGGCCTGAATCTGTCGTTCTAGTTCTTCTTTGATAGCTCCTTCGGGAGCGTATTTTTCTTCCCAGTCATCTGGTTTGAGAATTTTATGGGTAACGGGGTCAAAGTGAGCTTTTCCATCTGGGAAAATTTTGCCCATATTAGCCCGATGGACAATATCGAACAGCTGCTCTGGATCCACTCCCATCAGGACAAAACTGCCATAAGTGAAGTATAGAGTATCAATCAAGGCATCCACCTGACCGACTAGAGAAACCTCAGCCTGACTCTTGGAGCGAACCTTGTCGGCAGCCTTATCAAGGGCCTGATGGAGATAGGCTACAGAGCTATCAAAGTCTTCCTCTGAGTTACTAGCTGCTCGCAGAAACTCGACCAGCTCTTCCAGCTTGAAGCCTGCCCGATAGCGAGCGTCCTGAGGCGACCAAGCAATTGGCTCTTCCTGAGTGCTTTCATCCATAACACTATGGAACTCTTTAACCTTATTAAAGTGATGGTCGCTGCTGGTAAAGACCTTCTCCCTCGCTAGGATACCAAAATGCTCCAAAGCCTTGTGAATCCCATCCTGACTATTGCTGCTAGTTGTATGCTTGGCCACTTCCTTGACCGAGCTGGTGCCATTTCCCATAGCAATGGAGAGACCAACTCCTGATAACATTTCCAAGTCATTGTCAGAGTCACCGAAGGCCATGACCTGATGAATGTCAAAGCCATATTCCTTGCCTACTCGGCGAATCCCCTCTAGCTTAGACGTGTCTTTATTGATAATATCGACCGCATAGGGGCTGCTGCGGGTAAATTTCAAATCAGGGAAGTCTGCTTCAATCTTACGGCTTTCTTCTGGACTGGCCAAAATCAAAGCTTGGTAAATCGGTTCCTGAATCAGCTGCAGGAGATCCTTTTCATGCTGGGGCAAGGCCTTGCTGATGACTTTATTAAATCCATGACTAACTGTTCGCGCCATTCTCTTAGGGACGAAGCGGCTAGTCCACTGGGAGAAAGGGCTCATGCCGAAGGACATAATCTTGGAGCCCAGCATAGCCTCAGCCGTTCCCAAGGAAATCTCTTTCCGATGCTTCTTAGCATAGGAGATTAAATCCCGCAAACTCTGCTTGTCAATGGGACTGGCAGAAATCACTCTGTCTCTTGAAAAAATGTACTGGCCATTGTAGGTCACAGCAAAGTCTAAGTCCAATTGCTCCATAAAAGTTTTGACAAAGAAAGGACCGCGGCCTGTTGCCAAACCGACCAATATTCCTTGCTCCTTTAAACTCTGAATAGCCTTTTCTGTAGATTTCAAAACCGTTCGACTGTCATTGACCAGTGTCCCATCAATATCGAAAAAGACGGCCTTTACTTCCATTGATTTTCTCATTCTTTCCTTTTATGATACAATAAATTATAACACAAAAATGACATACAATCACATGAATTGCAGAAAAGAAAAACTGGAGTAATATCTATGCAATGGGATTGAAAACTCCACGAAAACAGAATGTAAGTTTTTAACTCTGCATCATAACTACAAGGAGAAAAAGGATTTATGACAAAGAAAATCTTGGTCCTGCACACAGGAGGAACCATTTCCATGCAGGCTGACGGCTCTGGGGCTGTCGTTACCAATGCTGATAACCCTATGAACCATGTGACCGTTCCACTTGAGGGGATTGAGACGGAAGCCGTTGACTTTTTTAATATTCCCAGTCCTCATATCACGCCCCAGCACATGCTCAAACTTTACCAGAAAATCAAAGCCAGTGCTGACCAATTTGACGGAGTAGTCATTACTCATGGGACAGACACTTTAGAAGAGACGGCTTACTTTCTGGATACTATGCAGTTGCCGAAGATTCCAATCGTTCTGACCGGAGCTATGCGCAGTTCCAATGAGCTGGGGAGCGACGGAGTCTATAACTACCTGACAGCCCTGCGGGTAGCCAGTGATGAAAAAGCCAGTGATAAAGGCGTGCTTGTCGTTATGAATGATGAGGCACATGCTGCTAAGTATGTAACCAAAACCCACACGACCAATGTCAGCACCTTCCAGACGCCGACTCACGGACCGCTTGGCTTGATTATGAAACAAGAGATTCTCTATTTTAAGACAGCGGAGCCTCGGGTCCGCTTTGACTTGAACAGCATTTCTGGTCTGGTGCCCATCATTCCAGCTTATGCCGGTATGAAGACAGAGCTTCTGGACATGCTGGATTTAGACAAGATAGACGGCCTCATCATAGAAGCATTCGGTGCTGGCAACCTCCCCAAGGAAGTAGCTGACAAACTGGCTGATATGATAGCTGAAGGCCTGCCAGTTGCTCTGGTCTCTCGCTGTTTTAACGGGATTGCTGAGCCAGTCTATGCTTATGAAGGAGGCGGCGTTCAGCTGCACCAGGCTGGTATCTTCTTCGTCAAAGAGCTCAATGCTCAAAAAGCCAGAATCAAACTGCTCATCGCCCTGAATGCTGGACTCAAAGACCAAGAACTACGAGATTATATGGAAGGCTGAGAGAAAAAGTTCCTATTTATATTCTTTAAATCAAAAAAGTGCTAAGATTGCTTGAACCGCACCCCAAAAGTTAGACAGAAAAAATCTAACTTTTGGGGTGTTTTTAAATGAAATTAACTTATGAGGATA
>JABZYU010000052.1:0-13829 GCA_015264985.1 Streptococcus sanguinis
CTGTTAGGTATTCCTCCCTTTGAAGGAGGCTGGGAGGGGTAGAGTTAACCTCTCTTTCCTATGCAATGCCATTATAAAAAAGGCAAAAAGCACCATAGTTTGCGAATATTTTAGTAAATGAGAGAAATTTTAGAGGGAGCTAGGATATGTTTGTGGCGAGAAATCATAAGGGGCTTTTGTGTAATGCTCTGGAGGAGAAGATTGAAAAGGGGGCTGATTTTGTTTGCCCAGCTTGTTCGGGGGCAGTCCGTTTTAAAAAAGGTAAAGTTATGCAGCCGCATTTTGCGCATGTCTCGCTAGAAGAGTGTAGCTTTTATAGGGAAAATGAGAGCGCTGAGCACCTGAACCTTAAGGCAGAGCTTTTTCGCTGGGCTGTCCAGACAGAAGAAGTTGAGGTGGAGGCTTTTTTGCCTGCACTGCAGCAGATTGCTGATCTGCTAGTTGATGGGAAACTGGCACTTGAAGTCCAGTGCAGTCCCCTAAGTATAGAACGACTGCAGGAACGGACGCTTTCCTACCGCCAGCATGGCTATCAGGTTCGCTGGCTCTTGGGTCGAAAACTTTGGCTCAAGGATTCCCTAACCCGCTTGCAGAAGGATTTTCTCTATTTTAGTAAAAATATGGGCTTTCATCTATGGGAGCTGGATCAAGAAAAGCAAGTTCTGCGTCTCAAATACCTGATTCACGAAGATCTGCATGGAAAAGTCCAACACAAGACTAAGAACTTTCCCTTTGGTCACGGTCAGCTTTTGGATATTTTGCGTTTTCCCTTTCAAAAGCAGGAGATGAACAGCTTTCTGGCCCAGCAAGATCCGCACATCTGCAATTATATCCGTCGTCAGCTTTATTACCAGCAGCCTAGATGGATGCGGTTGCAGGCCCAGCTCTACCAGAATGGCGATAATCTCTTGACTAAGACTGCAGAGGATTTCTATCCACAGGTTCGGCCGATACAGGCTGCCTTCTTCTGTCAGATAACTAATGACCTGACTGGCTATTACCAGCAGTTTGAGACCTATTATGCCAATCTCCAGCAAAAAAATTTGCAAATTGTTTATCCACCGGCTTTTTATGAGATGATAAGAGAAAATGCTAAGTATCGTTAGTTTCCCATTGATGAAGCCATAAACTTTTAGCTATCCTTTCAGTTTTAGAATATTTTAGAATCCTGTATAATATAATAAAGTAATAAGTTAGATAGTTAAAAATTCTAAATCGTGCTAATCCAGTAGGCTTTAGCAAAGAGGAGAAGCGAAAGGAGCCACCATGAAGAAAATTTTTGTAATCTTTTTGAGTATCATCATGCTCAGTTCAGCTATGTTTTTAGGAGGTTGCAGTATGCCAAGCAGTCGGTCAGAAAAAGAAGAAATGATTCAGATTGCAGAAAGTAAAAAGATGAAGAGTGTTATTGAGGAAGGGCTGAAAAAGATTGACCCTCAAGCATTAACACCTGAAGGGAAAATTAAAAGTTATGAAATTAATAAGAAGTCACTAACTCAGAACCCAATGGGAGGATTAATGTTTGATTTAATCATTAATGGTGACGAAGAAGTAACACTAGGTTATGTCATTACAGAGGACGAAAATGGGAAATTTCACAGGGATGGGACTGTGTGGTCACCGAAGCTTACAGAACTAATGGATGAAGAAAATGTAAATGGCAATGAAGAATAAGGTTTTTCTAGATAACTTCCTAGCAATGATTGCGTTATTATGTTCTTTGGAAAAATAGTATAATAATTAATATAATAAATTAATCTAAATTCGCCTTCTCGTTTTTGTTAAGGCATCGGTTTTATCAAAAATGAGAAGCGAAAGGAGTCATCATGAAGAAATATTTTTTCATCTTTCTGACTATCATCACGATTAGCTCAGCTATGCTTCTGGGAAGCTGCAGCATTCTAAACAGTCGGTCAGAAAAAGAAGAAATGATTCAGATTGCGGAGAGTAAAAAGATGAAGAAAGCCTTGGAAAATTTTCTCAAAGGTTTAGATTCTAAAGCTTTGACACCAGAAGGAAAGATTAAATCCTATGAAATTCAAAAGGATAAGTTAGATTATAATCCCATGGGTGGACTAAATGTTTACATAATTATTAATGGGAATGAAGTTTTGAATATTGATATGACTGTTCAGGAAGAAGATACTGGAGAATATGAAGTTGTATCATATGGTATTCCACAAGAATTGAGTGAGTTATTAGAAGAGGATTAACATGGCTAATAATGCAGAGTACAATGATAAGCAGAATGTTGCAGCAGCTTTGGTAGAGTATCGTGAATTAGAATTTGGGAGAAATTATTCAATAGCAGGTAAGAATGGATACATTGGTAATCTTTCTCAGGTATACGACAATGTAAATGGCCATGAAGAACAAATTTTTATCTTTATGAATCTTTAAAAATAATTCCGCTTTCATATTCTTTGGAAAAATAGTATAACAATTAATATAAGTCGTTAATCTAAATGTGGCTTGTCATTTTCGTTAAGACATTAGCTTTACCAAAGATGAGAAGCGAAAGGAGCTGTCATGAAGAAATTTTTTGTCATTTTTCTGAGTATCATCACGATTAGTTCATCTATGCTTCTAGGAAGCTGCAGCTTGCTAAATAATCGGTCAGAAAAAGAAGAAATGATTCAGATTGCGGAGGGGAAGAAAGCGCAGAGAGCAATAGAAGAATTACTAAGACAGGAAGATCCTAAAGCATTGACAGAGGAGGGGATTATAAAAGAATATTCAATTAACAAAAATGAATTAGACTATAATCCAATGGGGGGATTAATCATTGAACTTATAATCAATGATGACCCAGAATTAACTATTAAAACAACATTGATGGAAGAGTCTGATGGGAAGCTAGAACATACAGGATATGTAATCTCTGGTGAGCTTGCAAAGAAGTTGAGGGGAGAATGACATGACATATGATAAAGCATTTTATATTTATGAATCTTTGATGATTCCGCTTTCATATTCTTTGGGAAAATAGTATAATAATCAATATAAAACATTAATCTAAATCTAGTTTCCCATTTTTGTTAAGGCTCCAGTTTTAGCAAAGATAAGAAACGAAAGGAGCTGCCATGAAAAAAATTTTTGTCATTTTTCTGAGTATCTTCACGCTCAGTTCAGCTATGTTTTTAGGAGGTTGTAGTATGGTAAACAGTCGTTCAGAACAAGAAGAAATGATTCAGATTGCGGAGAGTCAGAAATCTAAAAAGTTAATTGAGGAAATGTTAAGGAAGAAAGATCCTGAAGCACTGACAGAAAAGGGGATAATAAAAAAATATACAATAAATGAAAAAAATCTTAAATATAATCCCATGGGTGGCTTAATAGTTGAGCTTATAATAAACGATGACCCGGAATTAACAATTACCACAACATTGATGGAAGAGTCTGATGGGAAGCTAGAACATACAGGGTACGTAATTTCTGGTGAGCTTGCAAAGAAGTTGAGGGGAGAATGACATGACGTATGATAAATCATTTAGTGATAAACAGAAGGTTAAAATTGCTTTGCAAGAATATGAGATAAAAAATGTTAATCAAGAGGTTGAACTAAGTGACGAAACATATATCGGCACCGTCTCTCAAATTTACGACAATGTAAATGGCCATGAAGAGCAGGTCTATGTGCTAACTAATAAAGAAAGTGGCTTAACAGAAGCTGAAATCAAAGACTCTAATGGGAGTTTGCGTGGTGCTGTTCCCTACTCAGCTTCGGATGCTGAGCGTGCTCAGGTGCAGGATGTGACAGTCATGATGCAGGGCTCTCAGACCAAGACGCACACTCCTAAGTTGCTCCACGATACAGTTACGGATTGGCTGCCAACAGACTTTGTGACAGCGTCTCACCGTCTGGGACCTGTAGGTGCAGTAGAATATGCTACCCCTTTTGTTTATCGTCATTCAAAAAATATTATTACTCAAAAAAGCCGAGAAGAACTAGATAAGGCAGATCGAGACGTAAGTAATAAGATAGGAAATGTAGTCGGAATCTTTAATAAAGATGCTGGTCAAGCTGTGAAGCAGAGCCTTAATTCTCTCAATAAAAATCCCTTTAATGAGCTGAGGAAGAATGTTATATCAAATCTTGCAGGTGTTTCTGGCGGAACTTTCACGACAGGAATTGCTGCACCGAATATTTTGGTAGCTGCTAGTTATCTCAAAAAGACACAAGAGTTTCCTCCGGCTCAGTTTAAGGATGCGGCTAAGCATCTTAAGGAAACCATTCGTAAGTACCCTAATGCCAAGATTGATCTTTACGGACACTCTTTGGGTTCTATGGATATCCAGTATGCTCTATCCACCCTGACAGAGGAGGAGATGCGCCATATTGGCACAGTCCATATCTACAATGGCCCTAATATCTATCCTCTCTTGCCCAAGGAACAGCAGGCACGACTGGATAGCGCTAAGTATAAGATCTTTAATCATATCGACCATAAGGATATCGTCAGCTTAGGCTACAGCTTATCTGGCAGTGAAAATGCTGCTGGTATTGTACATCATATTGCGACTGTCGAAAAGGAAATAGGTGCTCAGCATATGATGGAGGGCTATATCTACGATAAAAATAAAAATTTTGTGCTTATGGATGGGACAGGAAAGACGACTATCAAGGATACCATCAAAGCAAATATGATTCCTTACCAGAATATGAAGAAGTATCTGTCTAAGGGTGGATTTAGCACTAATGAAAAGATTTATCTGGATAGTGTTCAAGCCCAGGCAACTGTTCAAAATTTAGTAAATGTGATCAAACTAGGCTATGACACTTTGCAGCAGGCTAGAGATCGGGTTGTTAGCGAAGCGGAAAAGCTAGCAGAGCAGTTGGAAAAGGTGCCAGAGGGCTTCAGTCTTAGTCCAGATGAGGTGGCTGCAGCCTATCAGGCTGGAGGTGCAGATTATCAATCATTGGTCGCATCTTTGCAAGAACACTTTTATATTCGATTGTCTAAATTTCAGATGCTTCGAATTACCTTTAGCGTTTTGCAAGGTCAGATTGAAGCTGGTATTGAGTTGTTGCTGGCTAAGGATCAAACATTAGCAGGAGATTTTGAGCAATGGAACCAAATCAATCGATGAAGCCGGATATAGCTAAAAAAGAAAAAGAGTTGGAGGAGCTTTACTCAGAACTTCAGCGGGAACGCTTGAAGATTGATAAAGAACGAGATGTCATCCTATCTAAGAAAAAAGCTTTTTCCGTCATGCTACAAGAAGAGTATGAAATGGCGACTGCTATTTTACGGAAACAAGAAAGGGACACTAGTATCGAATGGCAAGCTCTAAATCAGTATATAGAATCCTATGATATGTTGGCGGAAGAGGCTAACAGCGAGGAACTGAAAAATCTTGATCTAAAAGATGAGAAAGTTTTGGAAACATTCTCTAAGCAGAGACGCCGTTTAGAATGGGAAATTGAAGATAGCTATTCTCATCTTCGTGATTCTAAATAAATCTGCTGTTTAGAGTAGAGGAAAGGAAAAAGTCTATGTTTATATCAGAAATAGCTTCAACACCAGTAAAAAGTTACTTTTCACCATCTAAAACATCTGATTTGGCAGAAATTAGAAAAGCAATAGAAAAGCAAATTATAACGAATGTTCTAGCTCCTCTTTTGTTAGCTCAAAAATGCAGTCTTCAAAGCAATTATGATACTCTTTTTACCGATGTCGCAAAGACTGTTCAGGAGAGTGTGAAAGTAGCTGCAGATCAGATAGATAGCTCGATGAAAGGGCAATTTTCTAAAAAAGTTGTAAGCGTTATAGACAACAGCAGTACGAAATTTGAAGAAATTTAGCAATGAACTCTTTGGAATCTAGTTTTTGTTTGGTCAGGAATTAGGTTCAAAGAGTTTTTTTATAAACTAAGTCAGTCTGCATAGCTACTAAGAGATTTTGGTACTTGAGTTTTATAAAAAGTGGAATTTTGTGATAGAATAGGGGAGTCGGAGGATTTTTTTATGGCAAAACAAAGAAATGAAATTGAAGAAAAATATACTTGGGATTTGAGTACTATTTTCCCAACAGATGAAGCCTTTGAAGCCGAGTTGGCGCAGGTTTCAGAAGAAGTGAAGAAAGCAGCTAGTCTGGCTGGGCATTTGCTGGATTCAGCGGACAGTCTCTTAACAACGACTGAAGTACAGTTAGACTTGATGCGTCGTATTGAAAAGCTTTATTCTTATGCTCACATGAAGAATGACCAGGATACTCGTGTAGCTAAGTATCAGGAGTATCAGGCTAAAGGCATGACTCTTTACAGCGATTTTGGTCAAAGCTTTGCCTTCTACGAGCCCGAATTTATGGCGATTACAGAAGAGCAGTACCAAGCTTTCCTTGCTGAGCAGCCAGGTTTACAGCTTTATCAGCATTATTTTGACAAGCTTTTGAAAAAGAAAGTTCACATCCTAACACAGCGCGAAGAGGAGCTATTGGCCGGTGCTGGTGAAATTTTTGGTGCAGCGGGCGAAACCTTTGCTATCTTGGATAATGCAGATATCGTCTTTCCTATGGTGCATGACGAAGATGGAAATGAAGTTCAGCTCAGCCATGGTAACTATATTACCTTGGTCGAGTCTAAGAACCGAGAGGTCCGTAAGGAAGCTTACGAGGCTCTCTACAGCGTATACGAGCAGTATCAGCATACCTATGCCAAAACTCTGCAGACCAATGTCAAGGTTCACAACTACAATGCGAAGGTCCGCAAGTTTTCATCTGCCCGTGAAGCGTCCTTGTCAGCGGACTTTATTCCAGAAAGTGTCTATGACAGCTTAGTTTCAGCTGTCAATAAGCATTTGCCTCTTTTGCAGCGTTATATCGCTTTGCGAGCGAAAATTTTAGGAATTTCTGACTTGAAGATGTATGATATGTACACACCCTTGTCAGAGACAGACTACAAGTTCACTTATGAGGAAGCCTTGGCTAAGTCTGAGGAAGTTCTGGCTATTCTGGGTGAGGATTATTTGAGCCGAGTCAAGACAGCCTTTTCAGAGCGCTGGATTGATGTTCATGAAAATCAAGGTAAGCGCTCAGGGGCATACTCAGGCGGGTCTTATGATACCAATGCCTTTATGTTGCTCAACTGGCAGGACACGCTGGATAATCTATTTACCTTAGTGCACGAGACAGGCCACAGTATGCACTCCAGCTATACTCGTGAGACCCAGCCTTATGTCTATGGAGATTACTCTATCTTCCTAGCTGAGATTGCTTCAACGACCAATGAAAATATTCTGACAGAAAAGCTTTTGGAAGAAGTAGAGGACGATGCTACCCGCTTTGCTATCCTCAATCACTTCTTGGATGGCTTTAGAGGTACGGTCTTCCGTCAAACCCAGTTTGCTGAGTTTGAGCATGCTATCCACAAGGCTGACCAAGAAGGTCAAGTTTTGACCAGCGAGTTTCTCAATGAGCTCTACGCTGACTTGAACGAAAAATACTATGGTCTGAAGAAAGAAGATAATCCACAGATTCAGTACGAGTGGGCTCGGATTCCGCATTTCTACTATGATTACTATGTTTTCCAATATTCGACAGGATTTTCAGCGGCTTCTGCCCTGGCTGAAAAGATTGTCCATGGCAGTCAGGAAGACAAGGACAAGTATCTGGACTATCTGAAAGCTGGGAACTCTGACTATCCACTTAATGTCATCAAAAAAGCAGGTGTGGATATGGAAAAAGAAGACTACCTAAATGCTGCTTTTGCTGTCTTTGAGCGTCGCTTGGATGAATTTGAAGCCTTGGTAAAAAAGTTGGGACTGGCATAAGATGGTCGAGACTTATAATCAAAACTCTAATCCCAATATGCGTCGGCCAGTGGTCAAAGAAGAGATTGTGGACTTTATGAGACAGAGACTCCAGCCGGTCACTGGTGGACTCAAGGAATTGGAGGATTTTGCCAGAGCTGAAAATGTGCCCGTGATTCCCCATGAGACAGTGGCTTACTTCCGCCTGCTACTCGAAAGCCTGCAGCCTGAGAAGATTTTAGAAATCGGGACGGCTATTGGATTTTCGGCCCTTTTGATGGCGGAGCATGCACCTCAAGCTCAGATTACAACTATTGACCGCAATCCAGAGATGGTTGAGCTGGCCAAGGCTAATTTTGCTAAGTATGACAGCCGTCAGCAGATTACCCTTCTGGAAGGCGATGCGGTGGATTTACTTGAGACGTTAGAGGATTCCTATGACCTTGTCTTTATGGACTCTGCTAAGTCTAAGTATGTGGTGTTTTTGCCTCAGGTCCTCAAGCGCCTCAATCCTGGTGGGCTGATTCTCATTGATGATGTCTTTCAAGGCGGCGATGTTGCCAAGCCTTTTGAGGACATTAAGCGTGGCCAACGGGCTATTTACCGAGGCTTGCACAGCCTGTTTGACGCAACTTTGGACAGTCCAGATTTGACTGCGAGTCTGCTTCCCTTGGGAGATGGACTACTTATGATTAGAAAAAAATGACATCTCTGATTTTTTCCTAATTTCCAAAAATTTTTAGTAAAATTTAAGATATCAATTCAAATTTATGCTACAATAGAAAACGTGAACTTTTAAGAATAAGGAGTCAATATAAAATGAAGAAAAAAATATTTGCAGGAGCTGTGACACTCTTGTCAGTCGCTGTATTAGCAGCATGTTCTAACTCAGAAGGCAAGGACATCGTGACCATGAAAGGCAACACGATTACTGTCAATGAGTTCTACGATCAAGTGAAAAACAATGGTGCAGCTCAGCAGGTCTTGCTGCAGATGGCTATCAAAGACATCTTTGAAGAAAAATACGGCAAAGATGTCAAAGACAAGGACGTTAAAGATGCTTTCGAAAAGTCTAAAACGGCTTACGGTACAGCTTTTGCCCAAGTCTTGGCTCAAAACGGCTTGACCGAAGATGCCTACAAGGAGCAAATCCGCACCAATATGCTGGTAGAGTATGCCGTTAAGAAGGCTGCTGAAAAAGAGCTGACTGACGAAAACTACAAGGCTGCTTTTGAAAACTACACGCCAGAAGTAACAGCTCAAATCATCAAGGTTGACAGCGAAGACAAAGGTAAGGAAGTTCTTGAAAAAGCTAAAGCTGAAGGAGCAGACTTCAGTCAAATCGCTAAGGAAAACTCTACCGATGCTGCCACTAAGGAAAAAGGCGGAGAAATCAAGTTTGACTCTGGCTCTACTGATGTTCCAGATGCTGTCAAAAAAGCTGCTTTTGCTTTGGAAGAAAATGGCGTTTCAGACCTTGTGACTGTGCCAGATTCACAGTACTCAGCAAGCTACTATATTGTTAAGCTGGTCAAGAAGTCAGAGAAATCTTCTAACTGGAAAGACTACAAAGACAAGCTGAAAAAGATTATCATTGCGCAAAAAGAAAAAGATACTAGCTTTATCCAAAGCGTTGTGGCGAAAGAGCTGAAAGATGCCAACATCAAGGTTAAGGACAGTGCTTTCCAATCTGTCTTTGCTCAGTATATCGAAACGACAGGCTCTTCAACTTCTTCATCAAGTGCTGCCAGCAGCTCAAAGACATCTGAGTCTAGCTCAGCAGCTGAAAGCAGTTCAACAGAAGCTTCATCCTCAGCCGCAGAATAAGGTTGACGAAAAGAGAATAAGCAAGTATAATAAGACTGGTGAGAATTGATTTTTCAAGTTCTTAGTTCAGAGAATTGGCGGTGCTGCGAGCCATCTGAGACGGGGAATCATGCTACTCATCTTGAAAAATAGAATACGAAATGAGAATGACAAGTTCATTGAATGAAGGTGGTACCGCGGTTTTTCGCCCTTCAGACAAGGAACTTGTCTTTTATGTTGACTGTGGAGGTAACATAATGAAAACCTATCTTGTCAAACAGAAATTTCGCTTAGGCGGCGAACGCTTTGATATCAAGGACGATCGAGGAAATGTGGATTATCAAGTGGAAGGCTCTTTCTTCCAGATTCCTAAGACCTTTACTATCTATGACAGTCAGGGTCAAATCGTCAGTCAGATTACCAAGACCCTTATAACCCTCCTGCCCCAGTTTGAGATCAAACTCAGCAGTGGGCATAGCTTTTATATCCGTAAGAACTTCTCTTTTTTGCGTGATAAATATAGATTTGATAATTTGGGTCTTCGAGTTGAAGGGAACATCTGGGATTTAAACTTTCGTCTGCTGGATGACAGCAATCAAGGCGTTGCAGAGATTACCAAGGAACTCTTCCATCTAACCTCTACTTATCAGGTGAGTGTCTATGAGGAGACTTATTCAGATTTGGTGATTTCCCTCTGTGTCGCTATTGATTATGTCGAAATGCTGGAAAGTTCGTCCTCATAATGCAATTATTTTTAGAAAAAAATTAAGGAGAAAAAGAAATGAAACAAATGTCAAGTGCTCAGGTTCGTCAAATGTGGCTGGATTTTTGGGCAACTAAAGGTCATGCAGTAGAACCATCTGTCAGCTTGGTGCCGGTCAACGATCCAACCTTGCTCTGGATTAACTCTGGTGTAGCGACGCTCAAGAAATACTTCGATGGAACTATTATTCCGGAAAATCCTCGGATTACCAATGCTCAAAAGGCCATTCGGACCAATGATATTGAAAATGTCGGAAAGACTGCCCGCCACCATACTATGTTTGAAATGCTGGGCAACTTCTCTATCGGCGATTATTTCCGTGATGAAGCAATCGAGTGGGCTTACGAGCTTTTGACTAGCCCTGAATGGTTTGCTTTCCCCAAAGACAAGCTCTACATGACCTACTATCCAGATGACAAGGACTCTTACAACCGCTGGATTGCTATGGGCGTTGAGCCTAGTCATTTGATTCCGATTGAGGACAACTTCTGGGAAATCGGTGCGGGACCTTCTGGGCCGGATACAGAGATTTTCTTTGACCGGGGTGAGGCTTTTGATCCAGAAAATATTGGGGTCCGTCTCTTAGAAGAAGATATTGAAAACGACCGTTATATCGAAATCTGGAATATCGTTTTGTCACAATTCAACGCTGACCCTGCTGTACCGCGTAGTGAATACAAGGAATTACCACATAAGAACATTGATACGGGCGCAGGTTTGGAGCGTTTGGTCGCTGTTATCCAAGGGGCTAAGACCAACTTTGAGACCGACCTCTTTATGCCAATCATTCGTGAAGTAGAGAAACTGTCTGGCAAGGTCTATGATCAAGATGGCGACAATATGAGTTTCAAGGTTATCGCAGACCATATCCGCTCGCTCTCCTTTGCCATTGGTGATGGCGCACTTCCTGGAAATGAAGGCCGTGGCTATGTCCTTCGTCGTCTGCTTCGTCGTGCTTCAATGCATGGTCAAAAATTGGGTATCAATGAGCCTTTCCTTTACAAACTGGTTCCAACTGTGGGCAAGATTATGGAAAGCTACTACCCAGAAGTTCTTGAAAAGCAAGACTTTATCGAAAAGATTATCAAGAGTGAGGAAGAATCTTTTGCTCGTACTCTGCACTCTGGTCAACACTTTGCAGAAACAATTGTGGCAGATTTGAAAGCTAAGGGACAAACTGTTATTGCTGGTCAAGATGCCTTTAAACTCTACGATACTTACGGTTTTCCGCTGGAGTTGACCGAAGAAATCGCTGAAGAAGCAGGCATGACTGTGGATCGTGCTGGCTTTGAAGCGGCTATGAAAGAGCAGCAGGATCGGGCGCGTGCTTCTGTCGTCAAGGGCGGCTCAATGGGGATGCAAAATGAAACCCTGCAGGCCATCACTGTAGAGAGTGTCTTTAACTACGAAAAAGAAGAGCTAACTGCTGAACTCCTTGCTATTGTAGCAGATGATGCAGCAGTGGAGTCTGTTGAGTCAGGGACAGCTGCCCTCATCTTTGCAGAAACGCCATTCTATGCAGAAATGGGTGGTCAGGTGGCCGACCACGGTCAAATCTTTGATGGAGCAGGCAATTTGGTAGCGCAAGTTACGGATGTGCAAAAGGCACCAAATGGTCAGCCACTGCATACTGTAGAAGTCTTGGATCCTCTGGCTCTGGGTCAAAGCTATAAACTGGAAATTGACCACAGCCGTCGCCACCGTGTTATGAAGAACCATACGGCGACTCACCTCTTACATGCAGCCCTGCATAATGTTCTTGGTAACCATGCAACCCAAGCAGGCTCTCTGAACGAAGTAGAATTCCTGCGCTTTGACTTTACGCATTTCCAAGCAGTGACAGCAGAAGAGCTGCGTGCTATTGAGCAAGAAGTCAATGAGAAAATCTGGGAAGCCCTTGCCATTGAGACAGTAGAGACAGATATTGACACAGCTAAGAAAATGGGTGCCATGGCGCTCTTTGGCGAAAAGTATGGTAAAGAAGTTCGCGTCGTAACCATCGGTGACTACTCTGTCGAGCTTTGCGGAGGAACGCACGTAGGCAACACTTCTGAAATCGGTATTTTCAAGATTGTCAAAGAAGAGGGGATCGGATCCGGAACTCGTCGTATCTTGGCGGTCACCAGCAAGGAAGCTTTCACAGCCTATCGTGAGGAAGAGGAGGCGCTCAAGGCTATCGCAGCAACCCTTAAGGCACCGCAAATCAAGGAAGTGCCTCACAAGGTAGAAGCGTTGCAAGAGCAGCTGCGTCAACTCCAAAAAGAGAATGCAGAGCTCAAGGAAAAGGCAGCAGCAGCGGCCTCTGGTGAAGTCTTCAAGAATGTTCAAGAAGCAAATGGACATAGCTTTATTGCTAGTCAGGTCTCTGTTTCTGATGCAGGTGCCCTGCGTACCTTTGCGGACACTTGGAAGCAGAAGGACTATTCAGATGTTCTTATACTGGTCGCAGCAATTGGTGACAAGGTCAATGTTCTTGCAGCCAGCAAGACCAAGGACATCCATGCTGGTAATCTGATTAAGGAATTGGCACCGATTGTAGATGGTCGAGGCGGCGGTAAGCCAGACATGGCTATGGCCGGCGGCAGCAAGCAATCAGCTATTCCAGACCTGCTAGCAGCAGTTGCTGAGAAGTTGTAATATTAGATAACAGATAGATGAAAAGGTCTGCTCTTTGGGCAGATCTTTTTTTGTACTCTTAGCTCTCTTACTTCTCTATATGAGAAGCAAATAGGCTACTTTTCGGCAAGAAATTATGAATTGTTTTAGAATAAATAATGATATTTTCAAAAATATTGCATAAAAATACAGAAAATACTTGACAAAGGGAAAATATACGAGTAAAATAAAACGCATATTTATACGGAGGTGTTTTAAAAATATGCGAATTTCGATTGTAGGAATTACTGGTTACTCAGGAATGGAACTCCTCCGTATTTTACTGCAACATCCGAAGGCAGAAGTCGTTTCCCTTCATGCCAGCCAAGATATGGAGGCTCCTGTGTCAGAGTTTTATCCTCATTTGAAGGGGATTTGCGACCTGAAAATAGAAGCTTTTGACAGTCAAGAAATTATGCGACGAGCAGATCTTGTTTTCTTTGCAACGTCAAGCGGAGTGGCTAAAGATTTGTCAAAAGACTTTGTAGAAGCAGGATTTCCAGTCATTGACCTATCTGGCGATCATCGTTTGCCAGGGAATATTTATAAAAAATGGTATCAGAAAGAGCCAGCTGAAGTCCATGTTCAAAAAGAGTTTATTTATGGACTGTCTGAATTTACAGATATCAGAGGGAAGCGATTTATTGCCAATCCCGGCTGCTATGCGACAGCTACAGAGTTGGCCTTGATTCCTTTGCTGCAGGCTCAGGCGATTGAGCTTGACTCCATTATTGTCGACGCCAAGAGCGGTTTGACAGGGGCAGGGAAAAATCCAGCTGCATCCAGCCATTTTGTCCATGTGCATGACAATTATGTGACTTACAAGCTGAATCAGCATCAGCATATTCCAGAGAT